>JAKAEE010000005.1 GCA_021820065.1 Bacteroidota bacterium
CGAAGGAAGGCAGCGCTTCCCACTACGGTGAAGAGGGAGCCAAGGTTTCCGGAAGACCGAAAGGATCGGTTATGACTGTCCCGTTCCAGATTTACGGGCAAGATTTCATTGCGCTAAACGGTGGACCGGTTTTTAAATTTAATCCTTCTGTTTCATTTTTTGTGAACTGCAAGACAGCCGACGAAGTACAAACCCTTTGGGATAAATTATCAGTTGACGGCACAGCGTTAATGCCGTTAGACAAATACCACTTCAGCGAAAAGTATGGATGGATTCAGGATAAGTACGGTGTGTCATGGCAGCTTATTCTATCCATGGGCGAAGTAAAACAAACTATTATTCCTTCAATGCTGTTTGTTCAAAACGTTTGCGGTAGAGCGGAAGAAGCCATCAAATTTTATACTTCCGTTTTCAGCAATTCGAAACTTCTGACTACTTTCAGATATTCTGCAGGTCAAGAACCGGATAAAGAAGGAACTCTTGCATTCGCTGATTTTATACTTGAAGGACAGATATTTGCCGCAATGGATAGCGCGCACGATCATAAATTCAGTTTCAACGAAGCAATATCGTTCATCGTAAACTGCGAATCCCAGGGAGAGGTTGATTACTTTTGGCAAAAACTGACAGATGGCGGAGAGGAAGTGCAATGCGGCTGGCTGAAAGATAAATTTGGTTTGTCATGGCAGATTGTACCAACTGCTTTGGGCAAGTTGTTAAGCAGTCCGTATCCGGAAGTAACGAACAGAGTAACGGGAGTTATGCTGAAAATGAAAAAACTTGTTGTTGCAGATTTGGAGAAAGCTTACAACGGCAATTAGAATGATCGGTGGTGATTCATCATTTATTTCACTAAATCGAATGCAAGAATTACTTCCATATACTTTATAGTAACACTAGAAAAAGTGTATCAAGCCTTGGGGATAAGAAAGATATATTTATTTTGTTCATTCAATGGAAAAGAATCTGGATGATTTGAAAATATGAATCGATTTAATAGGGTTACTGCAATATTGATACAACTCCAATCTAAGAAAGTTGTAAGAGCAAAGGATATTGCAGATCGTTTCAATATCAGCATAAGAACAGTCTACCGGGATATACAAACTTTGGTAGAAGCCGGAGTGCCGGTCGGTTCTGAAGCAGGCATTGGTTATTATCTTATAGATGGTTACCGTCTCCCTCCTGTAATGTTTTCAAAAGAAGAAGTCACCGCCTTCTTAACAGCTGAAAAGCTAATTGAAAAGTTTACCGATAACTCGATGGATTCAAATTTCAAGTCAGGCATGATGAAAATACGAGCCATTTTAAGAAATTCAGAAAAAGAACTGCTTGAAAGTATTGAAGAGAATATTGAAGTTATCAGAAACAAACCATTTTTAGATAATTCCGGCAATACAAATGGAATTCAAATCCTGATTGAGAGTATATCAGAAAGGAGATCTGTTAATATTCGCTACCACACTTTTTATTCGAACGAAATTAAAGATAGAACTATTGAACCTATCGGTATCTTTTTTTCCGGTAATTACTGGCATACAATCGCTTTTTGTGAGTTAAGACAGGATTACCGCGATTTTAGATTGGATAGAATATTAAGTATAAGTAAGACCGATAGAATATTTAAAAAAGTACATCCTTCAATTAAAGACTATCTTTATAAAATATCTAAGGAGCAAAACCTGGAAACTGTTGTTATTCGGGTTGATAAAAATATTGTTCAATATTTAAAAGAGCAAAAATATTATAATGGATTTGTTGATGAACAGGAAATCGGAGATTTTGTTCAAATGACTTTTTTAACATCATCTCCCAATTATTTTGTACGCTGGTATTTAATGTTTGCTGATAAAGCTGAAATAGTTTCGCCCGAACCATTAAAAATAATGTTACGTGAAAAATTACTTGAAATAAACCGAAGCAATTTTTAAAAAGTAAAATTTTTAAATTTCATAAAAATGATGCTGACATACAGTTGTCAAAGTCTGATATTATCTTTGTTAAGAAGTTTTTTTCCTAAATCAAAAAGGAGCTATTATGTCATTAATAAAAATTTTCTCGAAGGAATTAGAACAGGAATCAGTATCAACCCGGAAAATGCTTAAAATAGTGCCGGATGATAAGTATGATTGGAGACCCCATCCGAAAAGCATGACGATAAGGGCGTTGACAACTCATATTGCTGAAATCCCGGGCTGGATAGAACATGGCATTACTAATGATGGATTAGATTTTGCCGCAACTCCCTATAATCCAAAAGTTATTAATAACACAAAAGACTTATTGGAATTATTTGAAGAATCTGTTGCTAAAAGTAAAGCTCAGTTAATTGAGGAAAATGAAGATAAATTAAACGGAAGATGGGTTATGAGAAATGGTGATGCTGTACTTTTGAATCTTTCAAAGGCAGAAGTTATCCGGCATTCTTTGAGTCAGTTGATTCACCACAGAGCCCAGTTAGGCGTTTATCTACGGTTGCTCGATATCCCGATCCCCGGGGTTTATGGACCAAGCGCTGATGAAATGAACCATTGATTGGTTCTTCCAGTGTTATAATTTCATATAAACTCGGAACAGTAAAAAGGTAAATGAAAGTTAAGTATGATTAACATAGATGTTTTACGTCAGTTAGCATTGTCGTTCCCGGATGCAACCGAGGCACCTCACTTCGATAAAATATCTTTCAGAGTGAAAAAGAAAATATTTGCGACTCTCGACGAAAACACCGGTCAAGCTTCGCTGAAATTAACCCCGCTTGATCAGTCTGTCTTTTGTGCTTTTGATAATTCAATTGTGTATCCGGCTAACGGTGCATGGGGTACACATGGCTGGACTATCTTTGAATTAAATAAAGTTAACAAGGGAATGATTAGGGATGCGCTTAAAATTGCTTACCGCGGAGTTGCATCAAAAAAAAGTAATTCTTAATCCGTATTAATTAATTGGCAGAAAGTGAAAAAGTCTGTCACAATCTTTTTCACTTCCGCCAATATTAAAAATACTGCCTGTTCCTGCTAATGTTCAATCCCTCACAAGTTTAATATCAAAACGGCTGCTTTTAATTGAAATAAAACAGAAAACTATGCCGAACAAAATCTGAAAGAATGATGCGATATAGAATTGCGTTATACCATTCATTAGATCAGTGATAACAATCAGAACCTTGAGAACGTTTATCAGTTCGTATGTCGAAAGCAGAACAAGAAAACCGCTCAAAAGCTGTCTGCTGCTTAGTTGGTCAATTAATCTTGAAATAATCATCATGAAAATAATTAAATGACCAATTGAACCGGTAAGATGAAGCGCGTTATTGCTCTCTTTTATGAACCAGACAAAGATTAATAAGAAAATGAGGGCAAAAGGAAGCCATAATAATTTTTTAGGACGCAGTGAACCAATCTGCATTAACATTAAAAATGGTGCAGTAAATGGAGCAGTTAATCTCAAAACAAATCCCAAAAGCAGCACAACCGGATCAGCAACAGCAAGAACGAGAAAAAAATAAAAGTAATCTGTTTTATATTGCTTTATCGCCGGAAATAGCCAAACGATTATGGATATTATGCTTATTACTTTTGCAACTATCATTTTACAAAAATTAAAAACACCATGGCGGACAGTCTACGCTATATTCGAGCGTGCTCATGCCGTGTGTTACGGTTAAATGTTTTTTCCTAAGTTCGACTTTAATTGTTGTGTCCTTACTCGCTTTTAATAATTCTACAACCTTTGATTTGCTAAATACGTGAAAAACTGTTGTAGAGTCAACAGTTGTTTTCGCGGGATACAAAACCTTCCGCTTATCACCTAAAATGTAGAGTTGTTTTTTCAGAATGTTTAGCATTACCGTATTCGAGCTTCCGCCGATAATCTGTGTGAACTCTTTTACGCTCATTTTGGATGAAACAAGAACACTGCCAAATAAACGGTCGGCTTTGGATTTTTTAAGGACTTTTCCATATGGCTGGGCTGATAAAGAACCAACTGCGCCAAGTAGAAAGAAACAAATAAATACAACGGTGGGAACAACTTTTTTCATGCACGCCTCCGGCACTAAAATGATTTCAAAATTAACTTACTTAAAATCTATTTATGGAAACACAGTACAATTACGAAATCATTTTTCATTTCCCCCTTATATTTTCGGAGAATCAAAGAAATAGTTTAGTGGTAAAAGCTAATGGGCGTTGCAGTAATTCACCAGGCTTTATCCTTTTGAGCGTAAATAAAATCTAATGCAAACCGGATTAACTTAGGGAGAGTTTCAATCCCCATTTTCGACATAATGACCGAGCGATAAGAATCTACCGTCTCCTTACTAATCTGCAGTTTATCCGCAATTTCATTGCTTGAAAATCCTTGTCCGATATACGTTAACATTTCTTTTTCTCTTCTTGTCAAACCGGAGAATTCCGAATCGTGCCGTAAAGTTTCGATAGCGTCATATTTCTTTTTTAACAACTTCAAATCCTCTTCCGTTTTACCAATAAAGTACTTCTTACCGGAAGCAACAGCTCTAATGGAATCTATCAGTTCGTCTTTCAATACTATTTTAGGAATTAATCCTACCGCACCGATCTTGTAAGCATTGTAGATATAATCGTCGGTGTTATGGATAGTTAAAAAAATGATTTTTGCTTTGTTATCTTTAGTCAGAATTCTGTTGGCGGCGGTAAGTCCGTCCATGCGCGGCATTTCAATGTCGCACAAAACAACATCGGGTTTGAAATCAAAATATTTATTGATCATAGTCTGTCCGTCTTCAGCTTCGGCAACCACACTAATGTCGTCGCATTGTGAGAGAAGATTTTCTATTCCCTGTCGGACTAAATTATGATCTTCGGTAATCAGCAAGCGAATTTTCTTCATTTCTATACTTTTGGAATTTTAACAAATATACTGGTTCCTTCATTCGGATTAGAATCAATTTCAATTGTTCCGTGAAAAACATCCAGCCGTTCTTTGATATTAAACAAACCTATTCCGAAGTTCCTGAGGTCTTTCGACGAGAAATATTCTTGCGGTATGCCTTTCCCATTATCATTAACAAATATATCGATGCATTCTTCACTGTTAACAAGTTCTACGGAAAATTCGGTTGCCCCGGAATGTTTGAGAATATTGCTAAGTCCTTCTTGAATAATTTTATAAATACTCGTGTCCAAATCCTCACCGAATCTCTCCTCTTCTCCATAGTAGATGAAAGCGCCTTTTATTGATGAGCTCTCATTTATTTTTTGAACCAGTACTTCAACGGCGAACTTCAAGCCCATTTGCTCGATGTCTGTCGGTCTTATGGAATGAGAAAGATCGCGTATTCTGTTGTATAGTTCGTCAAGATCACTTTTAAAGTTATTCGGTGTTCCGGTTGGAACTGTGTGATCCAATTTCATTTTCAGCAGGATTAATTTCTGGCATATATCGTCATGCAATTCCGAAGATATATATTTTTTTTCTTTTTCAAATTTACTTTCAAGTGTATGGGCGAGTGTTTTCAATTTGTTCTTGTAGTCCTCCAACTCAAACTCATAATCTTTTAGCTTGGATATGTCGTGGAAATAAATATTGGCAAAATTAAAAGCGCTGTTTCCTTTTATTATAACAGTGAAGATGTTGCCGTTAATGGTCTCGATAGAAGATTTTTGTTCATCATTTTCAATTAGAAGCTTGTAGTCGATATCCAAATTTTTAATACAATCGGTTATTCTTGTTCGCTGCAACTCGACATTATGAAACAGTCTTCGTGAAGCGTCGTTGGTTTGAATTATCTTACCTTCCGAATTGATCCTTAGTAAAGGATCCGGGTCCAGTTCCGCGAACAAAGCCATAAGTCTGGTTTGTTTGAGAACCAACGCTTCTTTTTCGTGAATAAATTTTATTCTCTGAGGAAAGATTACTTTTAGGAAGATCAGCACAATTATGAAAACAGCAATAATGCTGAATAGTAGAGAATATATTATGGGTCCGCCGAAAGAAAAAAATTGATTTACAAACTGATCAATACTATTCATACCTTAGAATCTCAGTGAAGATTTATTTACGGTGATTGTACTGAGTTACAAAATACAGAAATAATTTATGCTAAGGTGATAACCTTCAGCAAAAACTTGAGAAGAATAAACTCACAGATTATAAATAAGCCCAAAAACGTTCGTAAAATATGATATTTAATGAAATATTTCCCAGACGATAAGAATATCCCTAATTTCTATGTAATTATAATCGATAATTTAGTATGTTCTATGGAAATAATTTGGTAATCCACTTAAAGAGAAAAAGTTGGGGCTGTTAGTTTCTATTTGCACATGGCTTGGGTCGATTCAGGAAATGAATCAAACGGATTCTCATAAATTTGTCATCACTTCATACAGATACTCTCGTTCGTATCATCAATCTTACCCGGCTATTTCTCCGAAATTGAATTATCAGTTGTTGTCTTCGACGACAGAAGATAATTATTGCTTCATGACGTAAGGATTATGAAAACGGTTTCGAAAAAAAATCAGATTATTGTATTGGTTGTTGTAGCCGCATTGACTTTGGTTACCTACATGGCGCTCAATCTCCAGATGAAAAACCAGGACAAATTGGAGTCGATGTTCAAACAGAACCAGCAGGATATTGCGCTTCATGCATCAAAAAGAATTGAAGCGTTTATAGACGATGAATCACAGCATTTGATTCTGCTTTCAAACGAAATTTCGACCGGCGTTTCAGGTAATGTATTGTCAGATAAACTGATGGCTGAGATTAATCAAAGCCTTCCACATCTTTTCAAGCGTCATATCAAGTCTGTCTCCGTTTATAATGCTGCGGGAACAATTATTTATTCTACTTTGAAAACCGCAATAGGATTAAATTACGCAAAGAGCAGTTTCTTTGAATGGGCATCGAAACAAACCGACAATAATCAAATTTACCTTTCGGATTTTGTTCGCACGGATTCGGTTCAAAGCTCGAAGCCTCCTTATTACCGCATCCTAATTGTGTCTCCGATTCTTAGAGAAATTTCTAATGCTGGCTCTAAATATTTTTCAAAAACATTTATCGGCGCAGTTACTTATTCTATAGATATTAATGAATTGTTGACCGATCAATTGGCTTTCATAAACAATGGTTCCGGGCAACAAAAAGCCTGGGTTATGGATAAAGATGGAACACTTCTGTTTTACCTGACTCACGAGGAAATGTTGTTGAATAATATTCACAAGGTGGACAAAAGTTGCACTAAATGTCACGACTCCTTTGATTATATAAAACCGATTCTGAGCAGAGAGACGGGAACACTTGATTACCAGCTTAAAGACAAAACGAAAAAACTTGCTGCATTCGCCACTATGAAGATCGGTAATATTACGTGGAAAATAGTTGCCAATAGTCCATACAAACAAATCACTTCGTTTACTGAAAACAATTTAAGGCAAACAATAGCTCTCATAGGCATTGTGGTTCTGGTTCTGGCAGGAGGATTTGTTTTAGTCTATAAAAATTATGGATCGAGAGTTAGAGCCGAAGAAGAGGCAAAGCAGCTGCGTGAAAAAGAAGTGCTCAAAAAGGAAGCCGGACTTTCAGAAGAGAAATTTAGAATTCTTGCGGAAGAATCACCTAACATGATCTTCATAAATAAATCCGGTCGTGTTGTTTATGCCAACAAAAAATGTGTTGACGTGATGGGCTACACACTTGAGGAATTATGCAGTCCGAAGTTTAGCTTTCTTAATTTGATTGCGCCGGAATACGTTAATATGGTTAAGGAAATTTATTCCCAGAGATTTACCGGACAAGCAAAAACATCTTATGAATACGGACTTATCACCAAAGAGGGGAAAAGACTGGATGCAATAATTACCGTTTCCCTTATTGACTACGAAAACGAGAAAGCTTTGATCGGAACCGTGACAGATATTACCGAACGTAAGAAGTCGGAAGCGGCGTTAGCAGAAAATGAAAAACGTTATCGCACATTATTTGAAAATACTCCACTTGGAATAGCAATGCTGGATGCGAGCAATCACATTCTTCTTATTAACAAAGGATTCGAATCTATCTTTCAATATACTCTTGAAGAAACGAAAGGAAAGTTTATAGATGATCTCATTGTGCCGGCTGAACTTGGAGATGAGGCAATTGCTATGTCGTCGGAATCCCAGCGCGGTGGAATCGTTATGAAAGAAACGTTTAGAAAGAGAAAAGACGGAACGCCTGTGCTGGTACAAGTCTATGGTGTGCCGATAATAGTGAACAATAAATGCATCGGTATTTACGGAATGTATGTTGATCTGACTGAACGGAAACGTGCCGAACAGCGCATCGCCGATACGCTTAAGCTGAATGAAACAATTCTTCAAACTTCGCCGGTCGGAATAATAGCGTACAAAAATGACGGAGAAACGATATCAGCGAACAAAGCAGCTGCTAAAATTGTCGGCACAACGTTAGAACAACTTTTGAAGCAAAATTTCCGGAAGCTTGAATCATGGAAAAGATCGGGATTGTTGGATGCTGCTGACAAAATGCTGAAAACCGGAACTCGTCAATCGCTGGAGGCGCATTTTGTAACAACTTTTGGAAAAGAGATTTGGGTTTCCTGCCGGTTCGAACCGTTCAAATATGAAAATGAAGCACATTTACTTTTAGTGTTCGAAGATGTTTCGCAAAGAATTCAGTCCGAAAAAGAAAACAGAATGCTTGCTCACTCGGTCGAAAGTGTTAGCGAATGCGTTTCTATTACGGATCACAACGACGTTATCATTTTTGTTAATGATTCATTTCTTGCAACGTACGGATATAAAAAAGAAGAGTTGGTTGGAAAACATGTAAGCATTCTCCGTCCGCCGGATATAGCTACGGCAATGGTAAAAGATATTTTGCCGGAGACAATAAAAGGCGGCTGGAAGGGAGAAGTCATAAATCGTAAAAAAGATGGAACGGTTTTCCCTGTTCTTCTTTCTACATCTGTCATAAAAGATAACCTCGGAGAACCGATAGCACTGATTGGAGTTGCAACGGATATTACCGAAGTCAAAAAAACGCAAGAAGAATTGATCGCGGCGAAAGAACTGGCTGAAAAATCCGCGGCGCTCAAAACCGAATTCCTCGCACAAATGTCGCACGAAATAAGATCGCCGATGAATGTAACCTTGAGTTTTGCAAATATGCTGAAGGAAGATATGAAAGATATGCTTACACCTGAGATGACTGAATATTTTGAAGGGATTGAACTTGCCGGCAAAAGATTGATTAGAACGGTCGATTTAATTCTCAATGCTTCCGAGTTGCAAGTGGGCACGTACGAACCAATTTGGGGAATGGTAAATCTTCGAGATGATATTTTCAAAAGTATCTATTCCGAATATGCCAGCTATGCTAGAAGGAAAGGATTGGAATTAAATATTTATTCCAAAGTTTCCGATTCACGGACTAAAGGCGATAGATACAGCATACTCCAAATTTTTGCAAACCTTGTTGATAACGCCATCAAGTACACTAATACGGGAAAAGTAGAAGTAACGATTGACCGCGATGAAAATAATTGGTTGGAAGTGACGGTTGAAGACACAGGCATTGGAATATCGGAAGAATTTATGAATAGAATTTTTCAGCCGTTTATGCAGGAAGACCGCGGATACTCCCGCAAGTACGAAGGCAACGGATTGGGATTATCGCTCGTAAAAAAATATTGCGACCTCAACGAAGCGGAAATAAATATTGAATCCGAAAAAGGGAAAGGCAGCAAGTTCATAGTTGCCTTCAAGAAGAACTAAGGTGGTTATCTGTTTTCATAAGTAACGCTTCAGCAAAGTTGGAATCACAAAATTATTGTCCATCACTTCAGAATGAATTAATATTGTCCATAATTTAAATCAGAGATTCGAAAAATGAATAAGCTTGTTAGAACTTCCGCTGTTTTGTTCGCGACGGCACTGCTGCTAGCCGCTCAAGTCAAAAACGATAATCCTCATACTATCATTTCCGCTCCGGCAAAAAATGAGGTGACAAAAATAAATACCGGTGGAACAACGGTAATTCCAAACGGAAGATTTTTAACGCCGCTTGGAAAAAGCATAATTACGGCGCCGCATCCGTACGGCCTGGCTTTAAGTCACGACGGCAACGTTGCCGTAACTGCTAACTCCGGCACCGGTCCGTTATCAATCACAATCATCAGAAATATTTTGAATGGTGAATCTGAAGTGCAGCAAGTTCCGCCCGGAGCCGAGACGGATAAGGGCGTGCTCGCATCGGTGTTTATGGGTTTGGCAATTTCGCCGGATAACAAAATAGTTTACGTTGCCGGAGGAGAGACAAACAAGATTTATCTCTTCGATCTTTCGAATGGAGACAAAATCGATTCCATCGATTGCTCGCATTCCGATTCACTTCACAACTACACCGACGGATATATCGGCGATCTCGTTCTGTCGAAAGACGGAAAATATTTGTACGCGGTGGACCAAATTAATTTTAGAATGATCGTGGCGGATACGCAAACAAAAAAATTAATTCAGAGCGTTCCGGTCGGAAGATATCCGTTTGGAATTGCGCTATCGCCTGACGACAAAAATATTTTTGTTGCAAATGTCGGCATGTATGAATACAAACAGATTCCCGGCATTAATGCTAAAAACATGGTTGAAAAATCTTTGGGCTTTCCCGCGTTCGCTTACTTAAGCAAAGAATCTCAGAAGGGAATTAAGGTTGGCGATCTGAACGTGCCGGGTCTCGGAGACCCGCATTCGAAAGACGCTTTCTCTGTATTCGTAATTGATAACAATGACAAAAACAATCCGCACGTAACCGCGAAAATTAAAACCGGAATACAAATCGGCGAGAAAGTTGAAGGCGTACCGGCTGTCGGCGGCGCGAGTCCCAATTCGATTGCGGCAACAGATAAGTACGCATTCGTTAGCAACGGAACAAACGATAACATTTCCGTGATTGATATTAAAAACAAGAAAATTGTTAAGACACTGAAACTTGAACTCGATGCAAGAGTTAACCAATACCGCGGCATTATTCCGTATGGATTGGCACTCTCGCCGGATCAAAAAAGATTATACGTTGCCGAAGCCGGCATAAATGCAATTGCTGTTATTGATGTTGGAAAAATGAAAGTGCTGGGACACATACCAACAGGATGGTTTCCGGCAAAGATGGAAATTAGCGGTGACGGGAAAAAATTATTTGTTGCGTGCGCAAAGGGTTTCGGCAGCGGACCGAATGGAGGCGTTAATTTTAAACGCGGACCGGAAGGAAGTTACATTGGCAGTCTGATGAAAGGAACAGTTAATGTGTTTGATATTCCTTCTGACGAAGAACTATCAAAGCTTACCCAACGCGTAATTCAAAACAATTTTTCATTTGATGAATCCAATTCGAAAAAATTTGCGGGCAGGAAAAACAATCCGGTTCCTCTTTATCCGGGAGAAAAAGTTAGTCCCCTCAAACACATTGTTTTCATCACGAAAGAAAACAGAACTTACGATGAAGTTTTTGGGCAGCTTAAAAATGCTGACGGTGATTCAACTCTTGCGCGTTACGGCGCCAACGTATCATTTACAAATAGAAAAGAAACAATGGGTGTGAACAACACAACAGTAATGCCGAACCATCTTGAACTTGCAAAAACTTTTGCGTTTGCAGATAATTTTTATGTCGATTCCGATGTCTCTGCCGATGGTCACCGATGGCTTGCAAATACTTATCCAAACGAATGGCTCGAGACAATCGTTCCGGCAGATTACGGAGAGAACAGAATGTTCAAAGAAAGATCTAAAGCGCCGGGAAAGTTTGCATTCAATCAAGCCGCGGGAGCCGTTTATCCCGAAGACTACAACGAAGCCGGAACTTTTTGGGATCAGCTTCAAAGAAATAAAAAAAGTTTTTACAATTTCGGACTCGGAATGATGTTCGAGCCGAGCACTTACGACGACAGTTATAAATATACCGGTGTAAAATATTTTGTTAATTACCCCTTGAATGAACCGCTGTTTAAAAACTCCTCGCATTCATATCCCACATTCAATACTTCGATTCCGGATCAATTCAGAATTGATATGTTTGAGAAAGAGTTTAAGGAAAAGTGGCTCGGTAAAAATAAAATGATGCCGTCGGTAATTTCGATAATTATTCCGAACGATCACGGAGCGGGCGAACGGCCGGACGCCGGTTATCCTTACCGCGAAAGTTATATGGCTGATAATGACTTGGCAGTCGGTAGAATAGTTGAGTTCCTTTCACACACACCGTATTGGAAAAACATGATGATTGTTATCACCGAAGACGACGCGCAAAACGGAGTTGATCATGTTGATGCGCACAGAAGTATTCTGATGGTAATCTCGCCGTACGCCAAAAGAAATTACGTCAGTCATGTTCATTATAGTTTCGGAAGTATTTTCAAAACGTTTTGGAACGTACTCGGCGTTCCGTATGTGAATCAATACGATGCCGGCGCAAATGATCTTGCTGATTTCTTTACGGACAAACCGGATTTCACTCCGTACAAAGCTGAAGATGTTGACAGAAGAACTTTCGATCCTCACAAAGCGTTAACGCCGCTGAATGAAAAGTTTGACTGGAAATCTTTGAAGGAATCACCGCAGATCGATAACGTAAAAGACATGATGCGCGAAGCGAAAGAGCAGGACAAAGACCGTTTGGAAGACAGAGAAAGAAAAAAATAATTCCGAAAATTATTTAGCGCGCGAGTACTGCTTCGGCCATTCAACTTCTGTCTTTAATTCTTTTGCGGCGTGAAGCGGCCAATACGGATCTCGAAGCATTTCTCTTCCAAGAATTACTAAATCGGCACGTCCATCGTTCAAGATTGATTCCGCCTGGTCTGCTGTTGTGATCATTCCGACAGCGCCCGTTAATATGCCGGCTTCTTTTCTAATCTTTTCTGAAAACTGAACTTGAAATCCCGGTCCAACGGGAATGGAAGCTTTTGCGGCGTTTCCTCCGCTTGAACAGTCAATCAAATCGATCCCGATTTCTTTGAATTGAATTGCAAGCTGAACTGATTGTTCAGCATCCCACGCGCCTTCAATCCAGTCGGTTGCAGAAATTCTAACAAACACCGGCAGACTTTGCGGCACAGTTTGGCGAACGGCTTTTGCAACTTGAAGCGCCAATCTGCTTCTGTTCTCAAAACTTCCTCCGTACTTATCGTTCCGATGATTCGAGAGCGGCGATAAAAATTCGTGAATCAAATAACCGTGCGCCATGTGAATTTCAATTACCTCAAATCCGGCGCGGACACTTCTTTCAGCCGCCGAGCGGAATTGTTCAACAACATTTTCAATATCGGCAACGCTCATTTCTTTTGGTGTGGAATAATGTTCGGAAAACGGAATTGCACTTGGCGCCAAAGTAATCCATTCGCCGTCTTTCGGCTGCGCGTAACCGTTTCCCTTCCAAGGCGAATATGTTGAAGCTTTTCTTCCGGCGTGCGCAATTTGAATTCCGGGAATACAATTCTGCAATTTGATGAACGATGTAATTATTTTGTACGCTTCCGCTTGTTCGTCGTTCCAAATCCCGGCGTCGTCCGGAGAAATTCTTCCTTCCGGTGAAACTGCGGTTGCTTCTGCAATGATAAGTGCGGCACCGCCAACTGCGCGGCTTCCGAGATGTACAAGATGCCAATCTGTCGGTAAACCGTTTTCGCTTGAGTACTGGCACATGGGCGAAACAGCGATGCGGTTTTTAAATTCGATGTCTCTAATTTTTAATGGTGAAAATAACTTGCTCATTATTTTTGTCCGTCTATTAAATTTGATCGATTCCGTCATCAAGATTTATTTTTTCTTTTCCGGTTTGAACAATCCTTCCGTAACCGAATCCATAAAACAGATTTTTATCAGCTCATCATCGGCAATGCTTAGTGAACGAAGCATCTTGCCGGTTAAAATTTTATGATGTTTCACTTCGTACAGGTAGTCGCCGATAAATTCCAAATCGTCATTTGTCGTCATCCAGTTATATTTATCAAACTTTGACAGATCAACCGGATTGGAATAGCTCCGTAATGATTTTTCGCCGATCGTGTTGAAATAAAAATCGAAGTATGACATCGTCAGTTCTCTCAGCGTGCGGTAAACTGGTTCGCGAAACTTGAGAAGGGTCGTGTTTGATTTTGCCACAGCGCCGAAGCATCCGTTCTGTTTGTAAACGGCAATAACATGGTCGTCGTCGTTTTCGGCAATCATGTCAACGATCAAAGGTCTGTGACCCATTATTCTTAATGCGCCGGCGGCGAAAAGAGCTCCTTCAAAACAATTTGCCGATCTTCTTTCCAAAACGACTTTCGGCGAGCTTGTAACCGATTCCGGATTATATTTGATCTTGTTCAAATAAACTTGAATATCATAAGGGCTTTTGAACGACTTTAAAAAATTAATTTCTTCTTTGGTCGAAGTGATACTTGCGGATTGTCTTTTGCTCATTATGCGGCTTACCGTTTATGAATTGTTCTTGCCTTTCAGAAAATGTAACTGCCGAAATTAAAAGATAGTTCCGAACAAATTCAACTTGCCGGTTCGAAGGGAAGTGTGTTCAATTCATAAATTGTTATTTATTGAACACACCTTGAAGTCTGTTCTTGAATTGTTCTTCGTAAATTTTTGTGAAGTCAACGCTGTTCATTGCCAGCGGTATGATTTTCACAAACTTGTATTTCTCCGTTTCCCAATTATTCAGAATTGTTTCCGCAATTGTAGAACCGGTATGAAACTGATGATTGACTAAATACTTTAGGACAAGATCTTCATCAGTAATTTTCATCGCTTCCGTTTTTACATATTCACGGTTAAGATTTTTCTCCAGCAAAGTTGTATCGGTTGTGTAGATGAACGCTCTGCCGCCGGTCATTCCCGCGCCGAAGTTCTTACCGATTTCGCCGAGAATAATTACAAATCCTCTGGTCATATATTCACAGCCGTGATTGCCGACACCTTCAACAACAGCAGCCACGCCGCTGTTTCTAACAGCGAATCTTTCACCGGCTCTTCCTGCAATAAATAATTCGCCCCCTGTAGCGCCGTAAAGCGCAACGTTGCCGATGATCGTGTTGCCTTCGAGTGATTTTCTGATTGTCCGCGGGAAACGAATTGTAATTAATCCGCCGCTCATTCCTTTTCCAACATAATCGTTTGCGACGCCGCAATGGCGAAGTTCGATGTTATCGACGAGGAACGCGCCGAAACTTTGTCCCGCCGCGCCTTCAAGCCGGTACTGGATGTTTCCTTTGAACTCACTTGGACCGTAAAGGAATGAAATCAATCCGGAAAGTCTGGCGCCGATTGCGCGGTCTGTGTTTTTCAATTTTCGTGTTACGATCGCTCTACCGTGCGTCATTATTGCCTGCAGCACTTCGGCAATCACACTTTCATCTATATGTTTACCGTTCTTTGATGATGAATGTTTTTCTTTTATTCCGGTTGAAAACTTGTGCGCTAATCCGTGGTTCAGTATAACCGATAGATCGATGTTCTTACTCTTGATATATTTTTTCAGATCAGTTTTCGCAGCCAGCAAATCATTTCGACCAACAGCTTCATCGATGCTCTTGAAGCCGAGTTCTGCGAGAAGCTGCCGGATATTTTCTGCTATGTTTCGAATGTAATTAACAAGATGTTCCGGCTTGCCCTTAAATTTTTTGCGAAGCTCTTCATCTTGAGTTGCGATTCCGGCTGGACAAGTGTTTAAATGACATTGCCGCGCCATAACGCAGCCGAGAGAAACCAGTGCGGAAGTGCCGAAATCGAATTCTTCTGCACCAAGCATTGCAGCGGTTACAATGTCATGCGAATTTTTCAAACCGCCGTCAACACGTAAAGTAACTCTATTCCGCAAATCATTTTGAATTAATGTTCGGTGAACTTCCGACAAGCCGATTTCCCACGGAAGTCCGGTGTGCTTCAACGAACCAATCGGACTGGCGCCTGTACCGCCGTCGTTGCCGCTGATTAAAATTGTATCGGCGCCGGCTTTAACTACGCCGGATGCAATAATTCCAATTCCAAATTGAGAGACAAGCTTAACGCAAATATTTGCGCGCGGATTAACCTGGCGCAAATCATAAATCAACTGAGCCAGATCTTCTATACTATATATATCGTGATGCGGCGGCGGAGAAATTAACGCAACACCCGGCGTTGTGTACCTGTTGTTGGCGATGGAGAGAGTTACCTTTTCTCCAGGCAACTGTCCGCCTTCGCCCGGCTTAGCGCCTTGACCGATTTTAATTTGCAGTTCGCGAGCTGCGGTTAAGTATGAAGTTGTCACGCCGAATCTTGCGCTTGCAACCTGTTTGGTAAAACAATTTTCACTTTTGTCGGGATTGGAAATGCTGTAACGATCTTTTTGTTCGCCGCCTTCGCCGGTATTGCTTCTCATTCCAAGTATTGTTGCAGCGCGTGCAAGCGTTCTGTGAGTTTCTTCCGAGATCGCGCCGAACGAAATTGCGCCGAGACCAAATCTTTTAATAATATTTTCTACTGGCTCAACGGATTCAACCGCAATTGCTTCTTTCTTTTTCATTTCTAAAAGATCGCGGACATAAACCGGATTCTCTTCGGCAGTTGTAACAAGTTCCTTTTTCTGGGAGATGTTATGAATCTGCTTAAACACGGTAGGTGAGAAGCCGTGCGCTTCGCCGCCTTTTCTAAAACGGAATTTTCCGATCTCTTCAATAGAAAATTCTTGTTCGAATGCTTTCTTGCTTCGTTCAGACAAAAATTCTTGAAGAATTTTTGTGTTCAATCCGCCGAGTGTGCTTTTGATTGTCGGGAAATATTCGTTGATCATCTGCTCAGAAATTCCGATTGCATTGAAAAGCATACTTCCGTGATAACTGCTTACGGTCGAGATTCCCATTTTGCTCATAATCTTCAGCAGACCTTTTTCCAATGCGGTTCTATAGTTGTGCATCTTCTCAAGCCAATTATCATCGGCAAAATTTTCCCGGATAAGTTCATATGCCATGTACGGATAAACCGCGCTTGCACCGAATCCAACCAAACATGCAATGTGATGATCTTCAATTATATCACCGGCAAAACAGAGGAGTGCAATTTGGTTTCTCAATTTTTCTTTTATCAAATATTGATGAACCGCCGAAACGATAAGAAGCATTGGTATAGGTGCGTAGTCTTTTTGCAAATCTTCATCGGAAAGAAAAATTATTTTCGTTCCGTTCAACACGGCTTGTTTACATTCGTTTCTAATCTCTTCAATTCTTTTTGCAAGATCATCCTTAAGATTGAAATGACAGTTAATGATTACATGCGGGAACGAATCATTTTTTTCTTTAAGCAGTTGGACTTCTCGCGGCGAAAGAACCGGGCTATCAATTCTAATTGCACCTTTGAAAACGTCTTCGTCATTTAATAGATCGCTTTCGCTGCCAATGTAACGATACAAACTCATCACGTGACGTTCGCGGATGGAATCGATCGGCGGATTTGTTACCTGGGCAAAATGCTGTTTGAAATAATCATACAATCTTCTGTTTTGTGTGGAGATCAAAGCCGGGGGAGTGTCGTCACCCATCGAACTTATGGATTCCTTTGCGCTTTGCGCCATTGGGAATAAAATTCTTTCGAGATCTTCTTTATCAACGCCGAAACCTATTCGCAATCGTTTATCAAAGCCGCCTTCGGGCAAGCCGAAATTTCCAAACTCCGCTTCTGCATTTCCTCTTTCCAAAGCCGACAAATTATTTTTGAGCATCTTGGAATATTTGCCGTTTGAAGAAACAATTTTTACAATTTCATTATTTGGAATGATGCCGCTTCCATCCAGCTTAATTGCAAAGTTTTCACCGGCTTTCATGTGGTGATGCATTAGAATGTTACTTTCTTCAATGTCAACAACGCCCGCTTCGGAAGCCATTACAACCAAACCGTCTTTTGTTCTGGTGTAACGCAAAGGACGCAAACCGTTTCTATCTAATTTTGCGCCGACGATATTGCCATCGGTAAATACAAGTGCTGCTGGTCCGTCCCACGGTTCGATATGATTTTCATGATAGATATAAAAATCTTTCAGCTCTTGAGGCATTGTGCTGTCGTAAACGTACGGTTCCGGAATCAACATCATTGTGCTGTGAAATAAACTTCTTCCGCTGCGAACCAGAAATTCCAAAATATTATCCAGACTGTAAGAATCGCTGCCGGATTGCGACACGATAGGTTTCAATCTTTTGAGATTACTGTTCCAATAATTCGATTGAATCGTCGCTTCGCGTGTCTGCATCCACAAACGGTTACCTTTGATTGTATTTATCTCGCCGTTATGTCCCAGCATTCGGAACGGCTGCGCCATACTCCAAGTTGAAATTGTGTTTGTAGAAAATCTTTCATGGAAAAGAGAAACTTTTGCCTTGAACTCGGGTTGAATTAAATCCGGGTAGAAGCGTGCAAGGTTGTGCGGCTTCATCATACCTTTGTAAACAATCGTTTTGCTGGAAAGAGAACAGATAAAAGTTTCGCCGGAAGCTTCTGCTATTTTTTGTTCGACGGATTTTCGTAAGAGGTACAAACGCGATTCAAAATCGTCGCCCTGCTTTACATCTGTGAAAAAGTATTGAATAGTCAACGGACAAGTGCTGCGCGCTATATCACCCAGTACGGCTTTGTTTGTCGGAACGTTTCTTACGCCAACGTAATTGATGCTCAATTCTTTCGACAACGTAACAATTTCTTTTGTCAGCGATGCAAGTTCCTGCTCGGTAGTAAATACCATTGCGACAGCTAACTCGTCTTCGTAAATCTTTGTATTCAGTTCTTCATCCAAAACCAGCTTGAAATATTCAACTGGTAAATCTGTTAGAAGTCCTGTTCCGTCGCTGCTTCTTTCATCGGATCCGGAAGCGCCGCGATGCGACATGTTTTTCAACGCTTCGATTGATAATTCAATAACACGTCTGCTTGGTTCTGCAGAAAGTTCGGCGATGAATCCAATTCCGCATGCATCATGAAACTCTTGCGGCGGCGACACCAATTTATTTTTTTTCTTTTCCTTCATATTGCTATTCAATGATTACTATGTTTTTGAATAAAAAGTTATACAATCCCGCTTTGGGTATGTTGAAACCCTCAACAATATGTTTAGTCCAACTGGATAATGACTATTGTGAGGAATCTGGAAAAATGGATTGGTTTTAAGTCGATTTTGTTAAAAAGCCTTAAAAACTAAGACGCAATATAAAAATATACTTGACTGATGCAAGTATTTCGGCGTTTTGCCGGAGTTTCTTAAATTGTTTTTTAGTGAAGTTTTTGAAATTCTCGTTGTAAATGTTTTGTAAGATTACCAGGGACGCCTCTGCCAACGACGACATCATCAATACTTATCACGGGCATTATTTCTGCGGTAGTACTCATCAAAAAAATTTCGTTAAAATTTTTTAACTCGTTTAGCTGAATTTCTCTTTCGCTGGTTTGAATACCAAGTGAGCGACAGAGACGCAAAACAGTTTGACGTGTTATACCGGGCAAAATCAAATTGTTCAGCGGCGGAGTGTAAACCACATCGTCTTTTACGAATGCAACATTTGTTTGAACACCCTCTGTAATTACGCCGTCTCTATGCCAGATTATTTCAAAAAGATTTTTTTGAACAGCTCTCTGTTTTGATAAAACGTTCGGCAGAAGAGCAATTGTTTTTATGTCGCAGCGATGCCAACGGATGTCTTGTTCGATTCCAACCTTAACTCCGTTATTCAGGGTGTCATAATTAATCGGCTGTTCTTCAACGTAAGCAAGAAAAGTCGGCACAGCTTCATCATTATAAGAATGTTTTCGCGGACGTTGAGCGCCTCTTGTGATTTGAATGTACGCGATTGCAGTTTTGTCCGACAAATTGTTCCGCGATATCAATTCCGTAAGAATTGCCTCAATGCTTTCCACATTTGAAAACGTAATGCTGAGCTCGGTCAATCCGTATTTCAGTCTTTTTAAATGGGCGTCAAGTTCGAAGAAATTTCTCGGATAGTATCTGATAACCTCATAGATGCCGTCTGCAAATTGGAATCCGCGGTCGAATGGCGAGATATGGACTTTGTCATCTTCAACAAATTCGTTATTAAAGAATACTTGCATAACGCTTCGTAATTATCCTCAAAGTATTTTACTAATGAAAAGTTAAGTGATAGTTTTTAGAAGTCCAAACGGAAGATTTATGATGTTGAGAAAATTAAAAAGCCCGATTGAAAAACCGGGCTTTCTCAAGTAATTAATTATTAGTCTTCGACGACGGCGAGTATATCCGAGCGCTGAATAATTTTGTACGTGAAGTTATTCATTTCAACTTCTTCACCGCCGTATTTCGCAAATAAAATCTTATCGCCTTCTTTTACTTTTTCTTTTAAGTCCT
The DNA here is from genome assembly GCA_021820065.1 of Bacteroidota bacterium. Lineage (GTDB taxonomy): Bacteria > Bacteroidota > Ignavibacteria > Ignavibacteriales > Melioribacteraceae > Fen-1258. The sequence goes on from JAKAEE010000005.1 coordinate 20,383, forward strand.
CGTCGGTGCCAACGGCAACAACTTTGCCCATGCGCGGTTTTTCTTTTGCTGTGTCAGGAATGTAAAGCCCGGAAGCAGTTTTTGATTCTTCTTCCATCGGTTCAATAAGCAAACGGTCATCAAGCGGTTTAATTTTCATGTGAAATACTCCTTACTTTATATTTAATAGTGAATTGATTTTCGGCACGTCGAAACCAACTATTGGACGGTTGTTAATTAGAATTACCGGTACGCCCGTTTGTCCGGTCCGTCTCTGCATATCAACGGCTGCTCTTTGATCTCTGGTTACATCAACTTCTGTGAAGCGCACGTTCTTTTCTCTGAAATATCTTTTTGCTGTAGTACAGAAACTGCAAGTCGGTGTTGTGAAGATGATTACTTTAGGTTGTGTTGCTGTCTGCATAAACTCCTCAAAATTTCTCAATCGTTAGATGATGAAACACCGGTTGGGATTCAAATCTGCCGGAAGAAAAGAAAAATATTTTTTTGAATCCCGGAATCATTTATTTCATCAAACCTAGAACAAATTAATTCTTAGGAGAAAAAATGTTACGAACCAATTTAACTCACGTACTTTCAGAACAAGAACATTCAAAGCTTTTACAAGAAAATGAAAACGTTATGATCTGCTGCGGCAGAATGGGACCAATGTGCATTCCCGTTTATGAAGTAATGGAAGAACTGGAAAACGATTACAAGAATGTAAAATTTGCCGATATGGAATTTGACTTGCCGGACGCGAAAGTCATTAGAAACCTACCTGACGTAAGAGGATTTCAAGGAATACCGTTCGTTATTTATTACAAGAACGGAAAAGTTGTTAAAGCAACCAGCAGCATTCAAAGCAAAGATCAGATAACAGCAATTCTTGATGCTAATTTCGGCGGCAAATAAAAAAACATAGAGCTTTGAAATGGAAAATCATTTTGATGTAATTATTATCGGCGGCGGCGCGGCGGGGCTGACCGCCGGAATTTATCTTTCACGCGCAAAATTATCCGCTCTGATTTTGAACGAAGGCGCAATCGGCGGACAAATGGTTCTTACCCACGAGATTGCAAACTATCCCGGTATTGAAAACATTAGCGGATACGAACTTGCACGCAACATGAAAGCTCAAGCGCAGAAATTCGGCTGCGTTATAAAATCAAATGTTAAAATTACGGAAATGGACTTGCGCGGAGAGTTCAAACGTGTTGTCGTTGGCGGTAAAGATGTTTTCACTTCACATGCAGTTATAATCGCAACGGGAGGGAAATCCAGAACTATTGGCGCAATCCGTGAAGATGAATTCAAAGGTAAAGGAATTTCTTATTGCGCAACATGCGACGGCGATTTTTTTCAAGACAAGGAAATAATTGTTGTCGGCGGCGGAAATTCGGCAATAGAAGAAGCCGTATCGCTTACAAAATATGCATCCAAAGTTACTGTTGTTCATCAGTTCGATCACTTTCAAGCTTTGGAAAAATATGTTGAGGAGGCAAAGAATAATCCGAAGATCAATTTTATCATGGAATCCAAAATCACGGAATTCACCGGCGCGGAAAAATTGGAAAGCGTTAAGATTCAAAATCAACGGACAAATGAAATAACCGAAATGAAAATTGACGGCGTTTTTATTTTTATCGGTTACGTGCCCAACACTGAGAAACTGAATGGAATTATTCAACTGAATGAGCGGGAAGAGATTGTCGTTGATGAAATTATGAGTACAAATGTTAAAGGTGTTTACGCCGCGGGAGATTCGATCAATAAACGTTACCGGCAAGTTACAACTGCGGTTGCTGACGGAACGATCGCCGCTCTTAGCGCCGCAGAGTATGTTAACAATTATAAAAAAGAATTAAGTCTTGTCACTTCAGATTGAGAGAAAAATGGAAACGAAAAATTTTAAGATAGCTTTTGCAACCGACGATGGAGCAACAATCAGCGCGCACTTCGGTCGTGCGAATTTCTATGAAGTAGTTGACGTTCAAAACGGTAAAGTGAGTGGGCGAGAGAAACGCGAAAAATCTTCTCATCATCACCAGCATAATCATCATGTTCACACGAACGGCGAAGATCATCAAAGCCATGAAGAACGTCATTTGCAGATGACGCAGTCAATTCAAGACTGTGATTACGTTGTTGCGCGCGGAATGGGTTACGGAATGTATAATCATCTGAACGCGTTGGGCAAAACGGCAATCATTACAACAATTTCAGATATTGATTCCGCCGCTATTGAAATAATCGACGGCTCAATTCAAAATCATATTGAGAAGCTGCACTGATTATTTTACGAAACGCATTCGGTAACCAACGCCGGATTCGGTTGTGATGTATTTGGGATCTGTGTGGTCGTCTTCAATTTTTTTTCTGATTTGTCCAATGAAGACGCGCAGATACTGAGAGTTTTCTGTTGAAGACGGTCCCCAGATTTCTTTTAAGATAAATCCGTGAGTCAAAACCTTTCCCATATTTTTGAACAACAAAGCAAGAAGAAGATATTCTGTGTTGGTCAGTTTGATTTCTTTTTTGTTTTTGGTTACAACCCGGGAAGAATAATCAATTTTGAGATCACCGGTTGAAATCACGTTTTCTTCCGATGGCTGTTGAGTTCTTCTAATGCTGGCGCGAATCCGGGCAAGCAGTTCAGAAGAATTGAAAGGTTTGGTTAGATAATCATCCGCTCCAAGATCCAAAGCTTTCACAATATCTTCTTCGGAATTTCTAACAGAAAGAATTATGATCGGGATGCTCGTCCATGTCCGCAATTCTTTAATTACGCTAAATCCGTCTCTATCCGGCAAACCGATATCCAAAATTATAAGTTGAGGGTGAGCTGTTGCAGCTTGAAGAATTCCATCTTTGGCGCAATCGGCTTCAACAACTTTATAATCCGAAGCTTCAAGCGTAATGGATAAAACTTTTCTTATCTGAGCTTCGTCATCAATTACAACTATTGTGTTCTTAACGCTCATAGCGGCCTCAACTCTCGATTACAAATGGAATGCTGATTGAAAAAAGGGCGCCGCCGCTTGGCCGGTTCGATGCCGAAATTGATCCGCCGTGCGCTTCGACAAATCCTTTCGAAATGGATAAACCCAAACCGGTTCCGCCGGCTTTCGTTCCGGGTATCCTGTAAAATTTATCGAATAACTTTTCTAAAGTTTCTTCAGGGAATCCTTTTCCGCTATCCGAAATATTTATGATGCAGTTATTATTCAACTTTTTTGCCTCGATGTAAATTTCGGATTGTTTCGGCGAATACTCAATCGAATTGTGAAGAATATTTCGAAGAGCCTGTTCCATCAAACCGAAATCTAATTTCAGCAGCGGCAAATCTTCCTGAATGTTAATTTTAATTTTGCGCTCGACAATTTCACTTTTCATTCTATTCATAACGGAATTGATCAGGTCCGCAACAGAATACCAATCAAGTTTCAGCTTAAGATTGCCAGATTCCAGTCGAGCCATATCAAGTAAATTTTCCACAAGTCGATTAAGCCGGTCAGCGGCAATATTTATTTCTTCAAGGAGTTTATTAAGGATTGATTTGTTGTTGAAAATTTTCTGGTCGTTCAACGAACTTGCAACGCCGATAATTGTCGTGATCGGCGTCTTCAACTCATGCGATATCGAATTGAATAAAGTTTTATAAAGTTTTTCCGATTCCTGAACCAGCAGAGATTTTTTTGCAACATCATTCAGATACTCGCGCTCAACTGTATTTGCAATTTGCGAAAGAAAGGTATCGAGCAGACTTTCTTGATCGAACGAAAGCATCTGCAAATTAACAGTTTTAATCCCTACCACGCCCAGACTTCCGCTTTTACTTTTCAACGGATAAAAAGTGAAGCTGCTTAACGAAAGTGTGTTTGAAAATCTTCCGGCTTTCTGTCCGTTCATAAAAACCCAATTAGCAATGTGCCATTCGTTGTCATCGAGAGCTACTGTGCTGGAAGAATGCGGTTTCGTTCTTAGTTTATTTTCGGATTCGTAAAAAATAATAACAACATCGGAATTGAACGTGCGCTTGATTTGATTGACGGTCACTTCGGCAATGTCGTTAAATGTATTTGCCGATGAGAGTTCTTTTGTAAGATTGTAAAGTGATGAAGTTCTTTGTTCCTTCTGCTGAAGGAACAATTTCTGTTTACGAATTTTTGACGTGAGTAATCCGGCAACGGAAGCCACGATGAAATACATTATCAACATCAACGTGTCTTCAACCTTTGCGATTGTAAAAGTAAATTTGGGCGGAATGAAAAAGTAATCCCAGCAGAACGCACTTGAAAGCGCCGCAAGTAAAATCGGTCCCGGTCCAAAATTAAATAACGGAAGAATGCTGATCGTCAGTAGAAAAAGAAGGGAAACCGTTTGATAGCCGATATGATGTGAGACCGAATAAAAAATTACAGTTAGAAGAATTATCAAGAGAAACGAAATTACATATCTATGAAAAGGAGACTGAGGTTTGAGAGTTTCGATCCATGCTGGTTTTTTGCCGGAAGTTTTTTCTCCGCCAACAACATAAACATCAATATCGCCGCTTCGACTCAATAACTCACGTACAAAACCTTTTTTAGACAGATTGCTTATTGAGTTTGATTCTCGGGTTTTGCCTATGATGATTTGTGTTACATTATTTTCCCTTGCAATTCTAACTAACGCGGAAATGATGTCTGTATCTTGCGTGGTAATAACTTCGGCACCAAGTTCTTTAGCCAGACTAAAATTTTCAGCGAGTGTATTCTTGTTTTCTTCGGAAATTTTTTGATTCGTTTCCACATACACAGCAATCCATGTTGCTTCCAACGAGTATGCTAACCGGCGCGTCCATCGAATCAAATTTGCGGAGAAGGGACTTGGCCCGATAGCAACCATTAATCGCTGTCCGGATTTCCAAACGATGTCAATGTTCTGCTCGGTTTTGTAATCCCGCAAATCTTTGTCAACTCTTTCGGCGGTAAGCCGCAATGCCATTTCGCGTAGCGCGGTAAGATTTCCTTTTCTAAAAAAGTTTTGAATAGCTAGCGAGGATCTCTCAACAGTATAAACTTTCCCTTCCGATAAACGTTCAAGCAGCTTATCAATTGTTATGTCGATCAATTCAACTTCTTCCGCGCGGTCGAAAATCGAATCCGGCACCGTTTCTCGAACGGTTGTTCCAGTAATTTGATTTACAATTTCGGCGCGGCTTTCCAAATGCTGAACGTTAAGAGTCGTGTAAACGTCAATCCCGTTGTTGAGCAATTCCAAAACATCCTGGTAACGTTTCGCGTGTCTGCTGCCGGGGATATTTGTGTGAGCTAATTCGTCAACAAGAACCAAGGTGGGATTGAGTTTGAGAATCGCATCCAAATCCAATTCTTTGAAATATGAACCGCGGTACTCAATATTTTTAAGTTGAACGGATTCAAGACCGTCGAGTAATTCTTCCGTCTCGGTTCGTCCGTGAGTCTCAACTATGCCGATAACAACATTAACGCCGTCACGCCGGGCTTTCTGCGCGGCATTCAGCATTGAATAAGTTTTTCCAACGCCGGCGCACATTCCAAAAAATATTTTCAGTTTACCCAGAACACTTGCAGATTCTTCTTTCTTTATGCGGTCGAGAAGTTGATCCGGATCAGGTCGTTTTAATTCTTCGTCACTCATTTTTATTACTCAACTCATCCAATTTGATATTGAGCTTAAGCACGTTCACAATTTCCGATCCGAAAATTCCAAATTGCGGATACTCTGCAAGCGAATCTATCAAATTGTACAATTTCTCCTTCTGCAATTTATCAAAATTTCTCGCTTTACTTACTCTTTCGATTTGCAGCATGGCACTTGTCTTGGAAATGTCTGGATCGACCCCGCTGGCAGAGGCAAAAAGCATCTCCGATGGAATTTCATTTTGTTCGTTAACGAAATTCAAATGAATGAAATTCTTCTTTCTCAATAGATACTGTTGAACAAGATCTTTGCTGGTTGGTCCAAGATTACTTGCGCCGGATGGCATTGGATTAAAATTAATGTATGAAGGTCGCGGCCAAAAATATTTTTCGCCGGTGAAATTCTGAGCAATCAAAAACGATCCTTTCACTTCGCCGTTTCTTACGTAGAGACTTCCGTTGGCTTTATTGTAAAAAAATGTTTGCCCGATAAAGTAAATAACGAGCGGATAGATCAATCCCAGTGTAACGGTGAAAACAAGAAGAACCTTTAGCGAACTTATCAATGACTTTTTCAGCATAACAAAAACCTCAAACCAATTTGAGTGAAACTAAAATCAAATCTATTAACTTGATACAAATGAAAGGAACAAGCAGTCCGCCGGCTCCGTAAACGAGAATATTTCTTTTAAGTAAATTCGCCGCACTCTCCGGGCGGTATTTTATTCCTTTCAAAGCAAGCGGGATTAGGAAAATGATAATGATCGCGTTGAAAATAATAGCGCTTAAAATTGCACTTTGCGGAGTTGCGAGATGCATGATATTTAGAACTGAAAGTGGTCCGTTAATTCCATTGGTTGAAAAAAGTGAAAGCGCAATCGCCGGTATTATCGCAAAATATTTTGAAACGTCGTTTGCAATGCTGAACGTTGTTAACGCGCCGCGAGTCATTAATAGCTGTTTTCCTATTTCTACAACTTCAATCAATTTGGTCGGATTGCTGTCGAGGTCGATCATATTTCCAGCTTCACGCGCGGCCTGCGTTCCGCTGTTCATCGCAATTCCAACGTCGGCTTGTGCAAGTGCTGGCGCATCGTTTGTTCCGTCGCCAATCATTCCAACCATTTTGCCGTGTGATTGTTCGTCGCGGATACGTTTCAGTTTGTCCTCCGGCTTCGCTTCGGAAATAAAATCATCGACCCCGGCTTCTGCGGCAATTGCAGTCGCGGTTAATTTATTGTCGCCGGTAATCATCACAGTTCTAATTCCCATTTTGCGAAGTTGAGCAAATCGTTCTTGAATTCCGCCTTTCACAACGTCTTTGAGTTGAATGACACCGAGAATTTTTTTGTTCTCGACGACAATTAGCGGTGTGCCGCCGGAAAGAGCAATGTCAACACCAATCATCTGGGTAAATAGAAATTCAGTTTGTGCGTTCAAGTTTATGTTGGTTTCTTTTGATAGATATTTTCTGATTGCTTCAAGCGAACCTTTTCGAATAATTCTTTCGCCGGAATCGTGAGTTGGAAGTATATTCACTCCGCTCATTTGCGTTTGCGCACTGAACGGAACAAATTGAGCTTTTAACTCGTGAATGTTTCTGCCGCGGATACCGAAACGTTCTTTTGCCAATACTACGATCGAACGCCCTTCGGGAGTTTCATCGGCAAGAGACGCAAGCTGCGCTGCATCAGCTAGATATTGCTCGGTTACGTCCGGCGCCGGAATAAATTCCGTTGCCATTCTATTGCCGAGAGTTATTGTGCCGGTTTTATCGAGCAAGAGAACATCAATGTCTCCCGCTGCCTCAACGGCTCTTCCACTCATCGCAATTACATTGTGCTGAAGCAATCGATCCATTCCGCTAATTCCAATTGCGCTCAACAGACCGCCTATTGTAGTTGGGATTAAACAAACTAGCAGCGAAACCAGAACCGGAATTGAAACCGAACTCACGTCCTGTGAAAGCGTGATGTTGTAGTAGTTCATAAAAAACTTAAGTGATACAACAACAACGAGGAAAACAATTGTGAGACCGGAAAGAAGAATTGAAAGCGCAATTTCGTTTGGAGTTTTTTTTCGCTTCGCATTTTCTACCAGCGCGATCATTTTGTCTATGTATGTCTCTCCGGGATTCGAGGTGACCCTTATTACAATTTTGTCGCTCAAAACTTTTGTTCCGCCGGTAACGGCGCTTCTGTCTCCGCCGCTTTCTCTAATGACCGGTGCCGACTCGCCGGTGATTGCAGATTCATCCACGCTTGCAATTCCGTCGATCACTTCTCCATCGGCTGGAATTGTATCGCCGGTTTCACACGCAACTAGATCGTTCTTTCGTAAATCGAGAGCCGTAACTTCAATTTCTTTTGAATCGACAATCTTTTTTGCGAGCGTGTTTGTTCTGGATTTGCGCAAGTTCTCGGATTGTGCTTTACCTCTTCCTTCGGCGATCGCCTCTGCAAAATTGGCAAACAAAACTGTGAACCACAGCCAAATCGTAATTTGAAAATTGAACAGCGAAAAATTTCCGCCAACTAAATCTGCAACGAAAATTAAAGTAGTCAAAAACGCGCCAATGCCGACAATGAATATCACCGGATTTTTGATAAGGTAAAACGGATTCAATTTTACGAACGAATCTAAAATAGCTTTAGAGATGATTGATTTATCAAAAAGCGGGGCAGTATGTTTTTTCGTTTCCATGCGTAAAAATTTTTTCTTAGAAAGTTATTTTTAAATTCATTAAAAGATGTTCCAATAATGGACCGATCGAGAGAACTGGAAAGAATGTCAGTGCACCAACAATTATTATCACGCCAAAAAGTAAAAACGCAAAAAGAAAATTATCCGTTGCCAACGTACCGGTTGTTGCCGGTGCAATGTTCTTCTTAACCAAGCTTCCGGCAATTGCAAGGATCGGAACGATAACTCCGTATCTGCCGATTATCATTGCTATCGACATGAGGACATTATAGAAATTTGTGTTAGTATTTAATCCGGCAAATGCGCTGCCGTTATTGCCGCCGGCGGAAGTAAATGCGTACAAAATTTCTGATAGACCGTGGGGACCTTTGTTGGATAAGCTTGATAACCCCGCATTGGAAACGACCGCTACCGCTGTGAAAACGAGAATTATTATGCTTGGAAGCAGAACCGCGAGTATCGAAAATTTAATTTCATAAGCTTCAATTTTTTTACCGAAATATTCCGGTGTTCTTCCCACCATCAATCCGGAAATGAAAACGGTGATTACGATGAACAAAAACATTCCGTATAAACCGGAACCGACACCGCCGAAAATAATTTCTCCAAGCTGAATGTTTAGCATTGCAACAAGTCCGGATACCGGCGACATACTGCTAATCATCGAGTTAACCGATCCGTTTGAAGCGACTGTTGTTGCGACAGACCAAAGAACGCTGTTGAAAATTCCGAAGCGAGTTTCCTTTCCCTCCATTAATTGATTCGTGTGGAAGATTGGATTGCTTGCCGTCTCGGATAAGTATGAAACGACAACTCCGATTAAGAAAACAGACAACATCACGCCGAAAATGGTCCATGCATGTTTTTTCGATCCCAACATTTTGCCGTAAGTGAAAACAAGAGATGCGGGAATTAGTAAAATAGAAAGCACTTGTAGAAAATTCGAAAGCGGAGTTGGGTTCTCGAACGGGAAAGCGCTGTTAGTATTAAAAAATCCGCCGCCGTTTGTCCCTAGCTGTTTAATTGAAATTTGCGACGCTGCCGGTCCTAGCGGAATTGTTTGCGAAATGCCTTCAAGAGTTGTTTCCGTTACCGAATGATTAAATGTCTGAACAACGCCTTGCGAGATCAATATAATTGATAGAAGAAATGATAACGGCAGCAGCACGTACAAAACTGCGCGGGTTACATCAACCCAAAAGTTGCCGAGATACTTTCCGTTGCGGGTTGCAATTCCTTTAATGAGCGTAATCATAACGGCGATTCCGGTTGCGGCGCTCAAAAAGTTTTGAACAGTCATACCGATCATCTGAACAAAATAACTTAATGTTGTTTCGCCGGCATACGACTGCCAGTTTGTGTTTGTTGTAAAACTAACCGCGGTGTTCAGAGCCAAAAGAAGATTAACATTGGGAAGATGCTGTGGGTTAAGCGGCAAAGATTGTTGAACAATTTGAATTATGAATAGAACCAAAAATCCGAGCAGATTGAAAATCAACAACTGAACCGCGTACTCTTTCCAATCCATTTGGTAACCGGAATCGATTCTAACAAGACTATAAAATGCCGATTCGATTTTCGAGAAAACCGGAGATAAAAAATTTCTTTCTCCTTGAAAAACTTTTGCGAAGAAATTTCCCAATGGAACTGAAAAAGCAACAAGAACACCCACAAAGATTATTAATTGAATAAGATCCGTGATGTAACTCATAAACGTCTGCCTAAAATTTTTCCGGTTTAATTAGAGTATAGACTAAATACACTAACAGCAGGAATGCAATGCCGAGTGAGATAATATCAAACATAACTTCTTACCATTTAAATATTTTTAGTATGAGGTATAACACAACCCACAAGATGAAAAAAATTGTTAATGCGACAGCCGGAACAAAAAATACTAAGTAAGCAAATGAAAGAATGAAGGGCGGCATATTTTTGAGCTGTGCCGGCAAATCGGCAAAGAGGTCAGCATATTTATCCGGATGATTAACCGCAAGGAATATTGAACACAACACCCAAATTATGTACAATAACAAAAAAACATTTCGAATATTAAGATGAAACTTGAACTTTGAGCTCATCATCGTTCCGTTATCTTCAACGAATTATTTTCTTGGTGATTCATCTTTATTAGCCCACTTCTCAGTGGCAAAACTAAATTTTGTTTTATAAACCGGCTGTAAAAAGATATACCTATTCCATAAAGATTTCATAAAGACGAAATAGACTTATAGGTTAGGAATGTCCGGGATTAGCTGTTTCGGCAAGAATGAAATTGAAGTAAACAATTTTAAATATTAAATTGCACCACAATTTGAATGCGCTCTTCTCACCGTCATTCGCATCAAATCCATCGACAATCATTCAGAAAATGAAACATATACTTTAGGAGTATAAATATGTGGTTGGTTATAGGTATAATAATAGTCGCGGCTGTTACAGTGTTCTATGAATACCGTTTGAGAAAGCCGGATCAGTTGGTTCTTTCGGAATCCAACGGAAAGATCGTTGAACGAAAGGGTCGATTTTATCCGCGACATTTCAGTCTTGCGCTTCCAAATACAACGCAATCTTCTCAACTGAACATCGAATCTTCTGCGAAAGGTAATCTTGATATAAAAATAAAACTTTCGGTAACGGTTGCTGCTTCGATGCAAAATATTTCGTCGCTGATTAAAGTCGGCGGCTGGAATACGAATGCCGTCACAAAATCGGCGAAAGAATTCGAAACGGTAATTCATAGTCTCATAAAAGAGTTCACAGAAAAATATGAGATTGAAGAATTGTCATCTGAGAAGATCTATAATTATCTGCATGAAAAAGTTAACGTAAGCAAGGCAATGTTTGGTCTGGAAATCATTTCGCTTAATGTTCAATCGTTCGAAGCGCTCGATTCAAAAATTTCCGATGCGTTACGTCAGCAGGAATCCGCAAGAATTTTGGAACAGACCGAAGCGCTTAATCAGAAAGCAAGAATTACGGCATCAAGGGCAAAGTTGAAAGCCGATGAACAAATCGCGCTGATGGAAAACGAACTTGATCTGAAGAAACTTCAGCTGAAGAAAAGTGAACTTGAGCAGGAATCTGCATTGGCGCAAAGACGTGTTGAAGACGAATTGAATCGAAAGAAAATGCAGCTAGAGTTTGATAAAAAAGAATTGGAACTACTGAAAAACAATCCGGAATTATTAATGCTCACGCCGCAAGCCGCACGATTGGCGGAAGCAAGCCAGTCTCTTAAAAATGCGAGAACAATCGTTTCATTGTCTCCCAACGATCTGCAGCAAGGATCGGATTTAGTTGAGATGTTCAAAAACTTTTTGAAGAATACGGTCAAAGGTCAATCCAAGAAGAACGATTAACCGCAAGTTGTATTCTCTAAAAGTTTAGAAAGATTATGAAAAGTGATCCGCTAAAATATTTTAGACTCAATCCTATAAAAGCTGCGCGTGTTTCCGAAGTAAGCGAAGCAACGGCTTCTTCGGATATTCCTTCCGAGGAACGAGTTAACTTTCATATCGGTAATCCGGTACAGGATAAAGAACTGTTCTCGGCTTATCTTCGCATTGCTCTCGGTATCGATATAAGAAAAGAAAATCTAACCGAAGATAATCTTAACGATTTCGTTGAAGAACTTGGCTGGTCGAACGAAGACAAAAAGAAAATTGAACTGATTCTTTCGCTGATAAAAAAGAGCGCGCCTTACATGCCGCGCGGCGGATTCAACAAAAAAGATCCGAACTATCTCGCAAAATATTTCAGTGAATGGCTCACAAAGCAGCAGCAGGAACCGTTGTCGTATGATCTTGGTAATGTTACCGGAAATCGCGAAGTAATACTTGCTTCCGGAGGAGTAATTGAAGCGCTTCGGATTTTATTTCATGCGCTATCAAGTTTCTTAACTTACCGTCCAGCTACTATTTTCTTGTATGATTTTTCTTTGCCGGAACATCTTCAAGCTTTTGAATCGCTGGAATTTAAAACTCTTCCTTCCGAAGAGAAAAGTTTTCTTCATGAACTGGAATATGGATTAAAACAAAGTCCATCTTTGCCAACGTTTTTAGTCCTAGGAGGAGTTACCAAAGAGGAGACGAGAAGAAATCTTCGGCAGTTGAGTTTGGAATATCCTCTTTTTTTTATTGAAGTGAACGACGCGCCGAATCATCTTTCTCTTGCGCGCGAAGCAAAAATGATGAATCGTGTGTTGAGAATTCTAACACCTGGAATATTTTCACCGGAGCTGAAAAATCTTTCGACGGTTTTTGTTGCAGGCAGTTCCGATATGCTGAAAGTCGTTGAGACAATTCAATTTCAGTTGAAAGGAACTCCGTCTGCATCCGAAGTTGAATTGCTTTCTTTTCTTTTGAAGGAAAATGTTTTTGGAAAAGAAAGCAGAGAACCGGAAAATGAAATAGTTGTTGAACCGGCGTATGAGCATTTCCAGCTTCCTATACTCGACGACAATCCGCTCAAGATTTATGCGAAGCAGTTTGAAGATAAGCTCAGTTCAATCATCGAACAAAAATCAAAAGCCGTTGAAGATATAATTACCAATCTGACTCCCGGCGAAAACTATTTTTCGTTCAAGACCGAACAGTTGTCTGCGTACTTTCCAAATGACAAATTTTCCGGCAAGGATACGAGAGAATGTTTCGATGAATTTGTCGGAAATATTCACTCGGACACTTCAAATTCTGAGGTTGTCAAAAGTTTTCTTTCGGCTTTCCTTGGTCATCATCCCGAATACGATGCCAAGAATGCACTTGTTGTAAGCGGTTCTTCTCGTACTGCGCTGGGACTGCTCGGATTTCATTGCGGAATAAGAGAAGTAGTCATTCCGGATTTAAGCTGGACGTACGAACATTGTTTCCCGTCGGTTTCTGTGATTCCGTTAACGGATGATTACGAACTCGATGTTGACGGGATTATTCGCGAAGTCAAAAATAAATTAGCGATCGATCCGAACTGGAAAAGTTATGGCGCTGTTGCGCTGAATAATCCTCACAATGCAACCGGGCAGGAATTCAATTCCGATGATGTGAAACGTTTGGTTAAGTGGCTGCTCGAAAGAAATATTTTTGTGATCGATGACCTCTCATATCAAAACGTTGCACCTATTGACGGACTGAAGGAAATCAAGACGATCCGGCAGTTAACCGATGAACTTCATGGCAACGGTTACATTAGCGATGACCACGCCAAACATTTGGTTACGGTTCACTCGCTTTCCAAAACGGATTCATTTGCGGGCGCACGATTGTCTGTTATCGAAATTCGCCACGATGAACTTTACCAAAGATTCAAAAAAATCAACGACACAATAAAACCAAACATTGCGGCAATCTTTACTGCGTATCTTTTCTACCGCAGCAAAACAGAAACTGCGAATGCATATTGGCGGCTGAGGAACAAAATTTTTAAAGAGCGGATGGATTCGCTCGAACAAGCCGTTGATATTCTTCCGAAGGTTAGAAACAGATTCGATATAAAAATCAAAGCGCCGAAAGGCAGTATGTACCCGCAGATGATAATCGATAAACTTCCATCCGGGTTGTCGCTCGATTGGCTTTCGTCGGGATTGGCGCGGCAGGGAATCGGACTCGTTCCGCTTTCCACATTCGCGCGCACGGAAAAAGGTTTTGAGATCGGCCGCAAAACTTTTCGATTAACTTTGGGCGGAACAGACAACGCTGAAACTCTTCTCAAGAAAACCAGAAGAGTATTGATTGATCTGAATCGAATGATTGCGGAAGAAGCGGCGCATTACAACCGTAAAAAATTTGAAGAGAAATCGCTTTCGATAAAGAAATCATCTCCACCGAAAGATTACGTTTCTGTTTGGGCATCCATCGAAAAACAAATTCTTGACGAGTGCCGTAATGTTTCTTTGAATCAATTGATCCTCAATAACGAAGAATGGCGGGATAAAGAATATCGAAAAAGATTTTCGGAAGAATTTTTGCCGGAAAGACTTTCTCTGTTTAGACAGAGATTCAATGATCGGGTGATGATTGCTAATGAACTGATTGAAACTGTCCGCGCAGACAAAGGGAAATCTTTCATTGCAAGACTTGAGGAAGAATTCTACAAAGATAATCTTGAACGACGTGAAAAAGTTTTTCGCGAAAGATTGTACGACCGCACTGTTCACCCAACACAAATGTACTCGCTGAGATCGGAATTAAATTTTGAAGAGCTGATCGAACGTGTAGTTAAGGACAAAAATATTCCTGCTACGCTGGTTCAAAAGACTGCGCAGGAATTAATAAGAGAATACTTCGGATTGAACGTTGCAATTTCTTCCAGCGAGGAACCATCTGAACTAATTCTCGATCTCAAATCAATGATCACGGCGGAAAACTACTTGCAGCTTTATTCCGATGTACCACATCAAACATTTTTATCTTTCTGGGGCGATTGGGACGGCAGCAACAGACCATCGGGACAAGGACACAGTTTAGTTGCGGCGGTTCTAATTCGAAACGTTGCGCAACAATCAAGACTACTGCAAGCACTTTTGAGAGCGGATAAAACCGTTAAGATCGAAACAAGTCTTCTGAATGAAATAGAAAAATTGCCCGAGACGAATAAACGTTTTTCAAAATTGCTGAATGAAATCACTCAGCTCACTCACCAGCTTGAGAAAAGATACCGAGGCGTTCTTCCTTTTAATCTAAAGCCGGGCAAGATCAGACAGCTTGGAATGAAGATGCGCATCGCTCAAGATCCGTTGACTTCACTGTGGCATCACAACGATAGACTTGAAAGAAAAATGCTTGAACTCAGAACGCAGAGAAGAAATGCGCTCGAATATTATTTCTCGCTCAACAAGCAAATCAGAAAGACTTTACACGCATTGATAAACTTTATTCCCAAGAATCTTGACAATGCGGAATTGCTGCGCGAGGCTTCGTCATATAAAGATTTGTTGAAACGTTTTGTTATCACGCCGCGCATCCATCAGAAAATGATTACCGCGCAAGATCAGTTTGCAATCGATACGACGGTTCACAACATAAACGAGATAAATGAAATTGCAGCCAAGTACGGAAATCCGGGAATGGTTTTGGCTCTGCAGGTTAGTATGTCAACTACACCGGAGGCGCTGATATCGCTGGATAGAAAAATGCGCGCGCGCCGCGAGCAATCGTTGCGCGACAATCACAATCTCGAAATTCCGTCGGTCCGGCTCGTTCCGCTGTTTGAAGACATTGATGCATCTAAGAATTTGAAAAACTATTTGAATAAAATTTGGGAATACTCACTTCAAAGCAGAAGACTGAATCAAACTACCGGTGAAAGATTTAACGAAATAATCAGCGAAGTATTTATCGCCGGTTCTGATTTGAGTCAGCAAGTCGGACAAGCCGCCGGCATGAATTTGTTCAAAGAAGCGAAGTATGAATTGATTTCTTGGCTTTCGGAAAAAGAATTGGTTGGCAAAGTAAGAATGAAAATGGGAAGCGGAGAACCGATGCAGCGGCAAGGCGGCTATTACGAACCGAATTCAGGTCGATCCGCATTCTTAAAATCCAACGACAATGGAAAAAGATTTTCGGAACACCTCAGCAAATCGACAAAGCAAAGCACTGTGTATGCCCGGACTCCGCTGCTCGGAGTTTTTTCTGAAGGTGATTTGCGAACATTTCAGAGCAACATTTCGGAAAAGTTGAGATACCTTCCCGTTAGTGAACTTTCACAATTGCTCTTTCACGTGAAGGAATCGCAGAAGTTTTATGAAACCGAAATTGTCCGCGCGGGCGAACCGTTGGTAGAAACGCGTCTGCAATTCAAAACACGCGGACTGAAAGAATTGGAACGTCTCACAATCGGTTTCAAAGATAAAATGTTCGATGAATTTCTGAATCACTTCACCGAAAACTTTAGACAAATTCTTTACGGAAGGGAAGAAGACGTTGTCGGCATTCATATCATTTCATATTTCATTGCAAGAACAACGCCGTCGTTAAGAGATAGACCTACCGTGCGACCCGGAAAAGGTGATTCCGGAAACGACAGTCAGAAAATCCTCAGAAAAATTTCCGAGATGATTCCGTTTTCCCGTTACGGAAGTTTGCTTCGAGCTATCGCGCATAATCAATCGCAAACCGCTGTACTGGGAATAAATCAACTAACCACTGGGCTTTTCCGCGCACTGGATAGTTTTGCTCAAAAGGAGTTTACGCACGGCGAAGCATCGGCATTCATCGAAGATAGAATTCTTCCGCACCTACCGGTCTATGAAATTTTGCACACGCTAAGAATTTATCAAGACGAGAAGTTGCAGTACCTTGGCAAATTGGAAAATGCCTTCCCGGCAGGCAACTCGGCATTCTTAGCTTTGCGGGAAGATATGGACTCGCTAAACAAATATTTAATTTTATTTCAGCGCGAGTTGCTGCGGCGACATGGATTGAATGTTAATGATTTCTTCGAAGCCGATAAATTTATTCCCGATCTTCTGCCGACGTTGCGACCTGACATAGCAGTTTTGCTTCAGCAAAATTTATTCAACACCGAACCGGAAATATTTTTATCGGACATTCACGGAAATGTTGATCCGAACTGGGTTGAATCGGTAAGAAAATTGCTCAGAGTTCCGGAAGAAGTAAAACTATGGCGGAAGAAAATTTGGGATCTTCTTGAACAGCCGGTATTCCAGCGCGTTGCAAGTTTTGTCGAGCTTGCGATCGCACTGCATTCATTGGCATCGAAAAACGGCTCGGCGGAACTTTCACTCGGTTCAAGAAAAATAAAACTGCCGACGAATCTTTCGCACGTTATCAAAGCGTCTAACGATGATAACATGCATCAGTTTCTCGCCGCAGCATTCGAATATTTGTCAATCGTTTCCGAAGGAATGGTTGAGGTGCCTATCAATATTATTCGTGCAGTGAAGGAAGTTGAGCGGATTATAAAAATTGAAGAGCAGGCGCTCTCGCCGAAACAGCAGGACCTTTTGAGATTTTATCTGCTTCAGATTGCGCGTCTTACTGGAGAAAATGGATAAGCCCGTTCCGTTATTGAAAAAAATTTTCACCTGATCAATATTCCTATTGACATCGCACGTTTCGAAACATATCTTTGCATCCAATGAAAATGAACGTCGAAACATATTACAACAATTCAAACGCAAGCCGGATGCTTTGGTGGTGGCGAATGGATAAATACGAGGTTCCGGTGAATTAGAGTAATATGTTATTATATAAATTAACAAACCCTTCTTGGATTCACCGGGAAGGGTTTTTTGTTTTTAAATAACCGAATGCAACTAAATGTGAAGATGAACGAGAGATGAAATGAATTTCCAAACATTTTTAGAATTGTCGAAGACATACAACAAAATTCCGGTTTATGAAAAGATAACCGCGGATTTGTTAACGCCGGTTTTGGCTTACCTTAAAATTCGGGAAGCCGGTTCAAACAGTTTTCTTCTGGAATCTATCGAGGGAATCGGAAGACTCGCGCGCTACTCGTTCATCAGCAAGAATCCTTCAAGAGTTTTTATGAATGAAGGGGAACGGCTCACCATCGTCGAATCGAACAAAAGCACAACAATCACAAAAAATATTTTTGATTATCTCTCCGAAGAAATTTCAAAATCCAAAGATCCTAAGATTGAAGAACTACCCGATTTCACCGGCGGAATTGTCGGTTACCTCGGTTATGAAAACGTTGCGTTGATCGAGGATGTGATTAAATTCAGCGGTGAAAAACAAATCGACATTCCCGATTCCATGTTCGGCGTTTACGATACATTGATTGCGTTCGATCACTATAAGCATCAAATAATTTTAATTAGGAATGTGAGTATTGATTCGGACACGAATCCAGAAACAGCTTATGCCGATGCGAAAGAAAAACTTCGAGAACTTCGTGCACAGCTGAACGCGCCGTTTAATTCAGATCTGAAATTTTCAGCTTCTCAGGATTACAATAACGGTTTAGATAACCAAACGTATTTTAATTTCGTTGAAAAATGTAAAGACAATATTATTGAGGGGGACGTTTTCCAGATCGTTTTTTCAAAAAGATTCTCCACAAAGTTTGAAGGTGATCTTCTAAATGTTTACCGCGCGCTTAGAATAATCAACCCATCACCTTACATGTATTTTATGGAATATGAAAATGATCTTACGGTGATCGGCACCTCACCTGAGGATTTGTTAAAAGTAAAAAACAAACGCGCAACAATTTTGCCGATTGCCGGAACTCGAAGAAGAGGAAAAAACCAAGAGGAAGATTTACGAATCGAGAAAGAACTCTATGCCGATCCGAAAGAAATAGCTGAACACACAATGCTCGTTGATCTCGCGCGCAATGACTTGGGACGCGTTTGCAAGTACGGGAGTGTGGAAGTAACCGAAAGCATGAACATACACCGCTTCTCTCACGTGATGCATATCGTTTCAAAGGTTGAAGGAAATCTGGATGATGATAAGAATTGTATCGACGCATTGAAAGCAAGTTTCCCCGCGGGAACGGTTTCCGGCGCGCCGAAGATAAGAGCGATTCAAATTCTGAATGATTACGAAAATTTACGCCGCGGAATTTATGCGGGTGCTGTCGGATACATTGACTTCAAAGGAAATCTTGATATGTGTATTGCTATCAGAACATTGTTCGCAAATGGTGAAAACATTTACTGGCAAGCCGGCGGAGGATTAGTTGCCGATAGTAAACCGGAATTGGAATTGAAAGAGGTAACCAACAAATCGGCGGTTTTGGTTAACGCGTTAAAATATGCAGAGGTGATTGATGAAAGTCCTGGTAATTGATAATTACGATTCGTTCACGTTTAATCTTGTACAGCTCATCGGCAAGTTAACCGGAAACGTGATTGTTCGACGAAACGATAGAACGTCTCTCGACGAAATAAATCAATTGAAGCCGGATAAGATTGTTGTGTCTCCAGGTCCCGGAAGACCGGAGGATTCAAAGGTTTCTCTCGATGCAATCAAAGAGTGCGGAAAAACCGTTGATGTACTTGGCGTTTGCCTTGGTCATCAGGGAATCGGAATCTCATTTGGCAGTAAAGTTGTGAAAGCGCCTCAGCTTATGCATGGTAAATCATCACAAATAATTCACGATGGGAAAAATATTTACAAAGATGTTTCGCAAAAGTTTAATGCCGGAAGATACCACTCGCTTGTGATAGACCGCGACTCATTGAGCAGCGAATTGGAAATCACTTCCGAGACTGAAGACGGAATAATCATGGGAGTCCGGCACAAAAAATATCGCATCGAAGGAATTCAATTCCACCCGGAATCGGTATTAACTCCGGAAGGAGAAAAAATAATTAAAAACTGGTTGGCGCTATGAAAGGATATTTGGAAAAAATAATTGATGGGAATCACCTGTCGTTCGATGAAGCGTACAAAGTGATGTATGCGGTGATGAGCGGCGAGGTGAACAATTCGAGAATCGCTTCGCTTCTCACTGCTTTGAGAATGAAAAAAGAAACTCCTGAAGAAGTTGCCGGATTTGTAAAAGCGATGCGTGAGAAAGTAATCAAAATAAAATGCGACGACGAAAACGTGATCGACGTTTGCGGAACCGGAGGAGACGGATCTGGATCATTCAACATTTCAACCGCAGTTGCATTTGTGGTTGCCGGCGCCGGAGTGAAAGTTGCAAAACATGGCAACCGTTCGATCTCAAGTAAAAGCGGAAGCTCCGATGTTCTTCACGAACTCGGTGTTGATGTTCAGCTCTCACCGGAACTTTCAGAGAAAGCCTTGAATGAAATCGGAATAGCATTTCTTTTCGCGCCAATGTATCACCCGGCAATGAAACACGTTGCGCCGATTCGAAAGGAACTTGAGTTCAGATCGATCTTCAACATTCTGGGACCGTTGACTAATCCAGCCGGAACAAAAAGACAATTAATCGGAACGTTCAATGATGCGACCGCAAAACTGATGTCGGAAGCGGTAAAATTTCTTGAGATGAAAAAAGTCTGCTTCCTCTGCACCAATAATTCATTTGATGAAGTCAGCTTAACTCATCCGACGAATGTGATTGAAGCGGCCGGAAATAATTCGTTCCATATTTACGAATTGACGCATGAATCGTTCGGTTTTCCAAAACTGGAATTGAGCGACATACAAGGCGGAACGGCAAAAGAGAATGCAGAGATAATTCACAAAATATTTTCCGGCAAGGAAAAGTCGCCAGGTTATTTTGTTGTGGCGGCGAATGCTGCGTTGGCGCTCAAAGTTGCCGGTGTCTCGGACGACTTGAAAGAGTGTATCGCGATTGCCGAAGAGTCCATTCAATCCGGGAAAACACTAAAAAAACTTTTGGAGTTGAAAGAGTTCGGAGAGAAGAACAAATGAGCTTCCTTCAAAAAATATTGGATGTGAAGAAAGAGGAAGTCTCAGAACTGCGCCGCAAATTCACGCGCGGGAGTTTTCGCAGCATTGAAATGTTTGGCAAGAGAAGACTCGGCTTGGAAACCGCACTGAGCGATAAAACAAAAATCAACATCATCGCGGAGATAAAAAAGGCGAGTCCTTCCAAAGGAATTTTGAAAAACGATTTTGATCATACTGCGATCGCGAAAAGTTATTTGAAATGCGAAGCCGACGCAACATCAGTTTTGACTGACAAACAATTTTTTCAAGGGGATATTTCATTCTTAAAAGACATAGCCAAAATTAAAACTGTTCCGCTGCTTAGAAAAGATTTTATTATAGATGAGTTTCAGATTCTTGAAGCGAAAGCAAACGGTGCCGATGCAGTTTTACTGATCGCGGAGGCATTGTCTGCTCAACAAATTGATGAACTAACCGAAGCGGCTAAAGCAAACGATCTGGAAGTTTTGCTCGAACTTCATTCGGAGAAGCAGCTTGATAAAATTGATTTTGCACGGAACAAGATCATCGGCATTAACAATCGCGACCTGGAAACTTTTAACGTTAATATCAGAACGACCGAAGAAATTGCGAAACAACTTCCTAATGATGTTTTGATTGTCTCCGAGAGCGGCATTAATTCAGAAGTAGTGCTGGGTCAACTTAAAAAAATAAATGTGAATGCTGTCCTCGTCGGCGAACATTTTATGAAGTCGGATAATATTGAAAAGTCTCTCAAAGAATTTGCCGGATGGTGCAAATATGAAAGTTAAGATTTGCGGAATCACCAACATCGAAGATGCATTGCTGTGTTGTGAATACGGCGCAGACGCAGTCGGATTCATCTTCTATGAAAAGAGCAAGCGCCACGTTTCGTTTGATCAAGCCGAATTAATTTCGAAACAACTGCCGCCTTTTATTTTCAAAGTTGGCGTGTTTGTAAACGAAGTGGCGGAAAAAGTTAATCGAGCGGCTAAACAGATTGGATTAAACGCAATTCAGCTTCACGGAGACGAATTACCGGAGTACATCGAAAGAATAAATTATCCGGTCATCAAATCGTTCCGCATCGATGAAACCTTTGATTGGAAAACAATCGACACATTTGAGAATTGTGATATTCTGTTCGATACATTTTCAAGCGATCAAATGGGCGGAACTGGAAAATCATTTGATTGGAATTTGATCCCGGAGAAGTTAAGAAGCAGAGTAATTCTCTCCGGCGGAATTACAATCGATAAGCTGGATTTCATTTTCAGCGAAATCAAACCAGCTGCGATTGACCTTTCGTCATCGCTGGAATCATTGCCGGGTAAGAAAGACATACAAAAAGTAATCGAATTTCTAAAACTATTTAACGAACTAAGGAGTAATCAATGCTGATTATTATGGGACTCGAGTCGCCTCGAGAAGATATAAATAGGGTAAAGGAAAAAATTATTGAGCTTAGCTGCACACCGCACGAAATTCCGGGCAGTTCAAAACTCGCAATCGGAATTACCGGCGCAACTCATTTGCTGAAGGAAGAAGATTTCCAGATGATGCACTCGGTGCAGGAAGTGGTTCGCGTCACGAAAAAATTTAAGCTCGTCAGCCGGCAAATGAAGAGCAACGACACAATAATTGATTTCGGCGGACCTACAGTAGGCGGCAAAGAACTTTTTGTTATTGCCGGACCGTGTTCCGTTGAGAACCGTGAACAGACGTTTGAGATTGCAGGACAGTTGAAAGAGATGGGAATCAATTTCTTCCGTGCCGGCGCTTACAAACCGCGCTCAAGTCCGTACACGTTTCAAGGACTGAAAGAAAAAGGTTTGGAAATTCTTGACGAGGTAAAACGAAAATTTGGTCTTAAGATAGTTACCGAGGTGATGAACTCTCAATCACTTCAGTCGGTTTGTGAAGTCGCGGATATTATCCAGATTGGCGCGCGCAACATGCAGAATTATTCTTTGCTGGAAGAAATTGGCGCGACTCAAAAACCGGTTCTGCTGAAACGCGGAATGTCTGCCACCGTTGAAGATCTTCTTCTCAGCGCCGAGTACATTGCAGCGCAAAGCAACTATAATATTATTTTGTGCGAAAGAGGAATTAGAACGTTTGAGACTTCAACACGCAACACTCTGGACCTGAACGCGATTCCGGTGATCAAGCAGTGGTCGCATTTGCCCGTCATTGTTGATCCGTCCCATGGTGTTGGTATTTGGGATAAGGTTCCGCAGATGTCGATGGCGGCAATCGCATGCGGCGCTGATGGTTTGATGATTGAAGTTCACAACGATCCCGAGAATGCCTTGTCGGACGGATATCAATCGTTAACGCCGAAAAAATTTAAGGAGCTGTTGAACAAATTGAATGAACTGGCTCCAATTGTAAATAAGGAAATGAAGTTATATGAAAACGCAAACAGCTTATAATTTTCCGGACGCCAAAGGAAAGTTCGGTATTTACGGCGGTAAGTTCGTACCGGAAACTTTGATCTCGGCACTCACTGAATTGGAAAAACTTTATCGAGAGGCAAGACACGACAAAGAATTTCAAGACGAACTTGATTCGCTGCAGAGAGAATACAACGGAAGACCGACGCCGCTCACTTTTGCAAAACGTTTAACCGATCATTATGGCAAAGCAAAAATATATTTGAAGCGGGAAGATTTGTGTCACACCGGCGCGCATAAATTAAATAACGCACTCGGACAAATTCTTCTCGCGAAGAAACTCGGCAAAACAAGAATCATCGCAGAGACCGGAGCTGGTCAGCACGGCGTTGCAACTGCAACTGTTTGTGCAAAGTTCGGTTTGAAATGTGTTGTGTATATGGGCGAAGTTGATATAGAACGGCAGAAGTTAAATGTCTTCAGAATGAAAATGCTCGGCGCAGAAGTCGTTCCGGTTAAATCGGGCAGCAGAACATTGAAAGACGCGACGAGCGAAGCAATACGTGATTGGGTTACAAATGTATCGGACACACATTACATAATCGGTTCTGTCGTCGGTCCGCATCCGTATCCAATGATTGTTCGCGATTTTCAATCTGTTATTGGAAATGAAACAAAAGATCAACTGAGAAATTCTGAAAACCAATTACCGGATTATATCGTCGCATGTGTCGGCGGCGGCTCAAATGCGATAGGAATATTTTATCCTTTCATTAACGATAAAAACGTAAAACTAATTGGAGTAGAAGCTGCGGGATACGGAATTGATTCGGGGAAACATTGCGCAACATTAACATTAGGTCAGCCGGGCGTTTTTCAAGGAATGAAAACGTATCTTCTGCAAGATGCAAATGGACAGATATCAGAAGTGCATTCTATTTCAGCCGGACTTGATTATCCCGGTGTTGGACCCGAGCACAGTCTGCTTAAAGATATTGAACGCGTGCGATACGAGTCGGTGACGGATAATGAAGCACTCGATGCAACGCTGTTGCTTTCTAAACTTGAAGGGATTCTTTCGGCGCTTGAAACTGCGCATGCGATTGCATACTTGAACAAGCTAATGCCGACAACAAACAAAGATGAAATTGTCGTCGTGAATATCAGCGGCAGAGGCGACAAGGACTTGAATACAATTATCAGTCAAATCGGGGAGAAAGTTTTATGAAGAAAATTTCAGAACACATTGAACAAATAAATAAGTCGGGCAGAAAAGCGCTTTCTATTTTTCTCACTGCGGGATTTCCGACAAAAGAAAATTTTGTTGAGCTGGCAACAACAGTTCTGGAAAACGGCGCAGATATGTTGGAAATCGGAATTCCATTTTCCGATCCGCTGGCAGATGGACAGATCATTCAATCATCATCACAAGCAGCGCTTGAAAATGGAGTTACACTTAAAGATGTTTTTCATTATTGCGAGAAGATAAGTGCCAAGATAGACAAATCCCGCTTTTTGCGGGATAAACCGTTGATATTGATGGGCTATGCAAATCCAATTCTAAAATACGGTATCAAAAATTTTTGTACTGATGCCGAATCTTCCGGCGTTTCCGGTTTAATTGTGCCGGATGTTCCGCTGGAAGAATATGAATCATTCTACAACAGTGATTTTAAGAGTTTGGAAAAAATTCTTTTAACCACACCAACTTCTTCCGATGAACGAATAAAAGAAATTGATCAAAGAAGCGAAGGATTTGTTTACTGTGTGAGTGTTACCGGAACAACCGGGATCAAAAATAAATTTGATGAAAACGTTCTGAAGAATTTGGAACGAACATATACAATCGTTAAGAAAAACAAGATGCTTATCGGCTTTGGAATTTCAAACGCACAGAACGTTAAAACGTTTGCGCCTTATTGCGATGGTGTAATCGTCGGCAGCGCAGTCATTAAAAAGATTAGCGAAGCAAAAACAATTTCCGAAATCGGTGGGTTTATAAAAGAATTAAGCGATGCTTGCGTTTAGCCGGAATTGATTCGAGAAACCACGTCTTTATTGACGAAGAATCTAAAATCCAACCCCAATTCCAATCGTTGCGAAATATGATGAGAAGTCATTGTAGTCATCATTGGATTGGTTCCGCAAGAAACCGCTGGTCAATGTGATGTCAAAACCAAAATCATTTCCCAAATCAAAATATCTGGAGAGATTTATTTCTACGTAGGAATGTATGTCATAACGGTTGCCGTCAATTTGGTTACCGGCAAGATCCAGCGCCGGCGCCGTATATTTTTTGTACTGAAGCAGTCCATTTACGGTAAGCTTCATTCCAATCGGTAAAGATTGAGCGAACTTAACGGCGGCTTCGGGTCCTTCGTAAGAAAAAAAGTCGTTGTAAATATCTTCAGAAAGAAATGAAGTGTTAACGTATTGAGTAAGATATCTGTTTTGAGAACGAATGTTATATCGATAAAGAGCGTTTGCCTGGAATGAATTATTTGTCCACTCCTTTTTTGCATAAATACCGAACGCAATTTGATACGTACCGTTGGATTGAGGAGTGATTAAAATCTTTTTGTTTGACGCAACCTTTGAACCCGGCTTCCCTTTGCCTTGAGATTTTGAATTGGAATTTCTTACTTGTTCGTACTTGGTGGTGTCGTAATAAGTTTGAGTGTAGTACTTGAACCCGCCGCTCAAATTAATACCGTAGTTCATTCCCGAGCCCGTTGTTTTTCCAGCCTCAATCGAAAGCAGGTCGGTTAAGTTTGAAAGGTCTTCTATATTAGAATAGTTTCGCAGCGAAAGCGAATTTGAAATTGTGAAATTAAAATCCGGATTTGTGACATGTTTATAAATAGAATTAAACGAGAGACCGTAATTGTCGAAATCTTTATGCGCATCTTTATCGAGCCGCGAATTTAGAGTTACGCCGAAAAGCATTGTGTTACGAACTTCATCTGAATTATTTTCTTCTTGCAGCGAATCTGTTTCGGTCGAATCCTCTTCGTCGGTAGATGAATTGCTGATCTGGGAATTAGAAAGTTGTTTATCAAAATTAAGCTGGTAATTTGCGCTTAGTGAGTGTTCATAAAAATTTCTGTCGGTAAACTGATTGAACAACATCAATCCGCTCACGTAAGAAAAATTCAACTGCGATTTCGGAAATTCTTTGTTGTATTTCAGCTCGAAGTAAGTCTGTTTAGTTTGATCGCCGACCGTTTGGTAATTGTTTAAAGGATTTTTGTTGTACCCGGCAGTTATGGAGCCGTAGCCTTCAAATTGAGCGAATGACAAAGACATTAATGCCGTCATAAGAATCAATACAGCTTCAAAAAATATTTTTTTCAATTCTAATCCTTCCCTGTTATCAATTAAATTCATTCGTTTATCCGCGCGCGAAATATAACTTTTATGGTTTACTGTTAGTTTGATCCAAGTCAAAGCGGACGGTTTTTGCCCAAGTCCGTTTTTCCTTTTTGATGTAATCCGAATAGGCGGCTTTGAGAACAATATAAATCCAGAGCTGGCAGTAAGAAAAGTACATGATGATAATCAACCATATTTTTGAGGCGCTGTCTTCACGATCGAACGAAATTGCGAGGGTAATTTCAAAAATGAAAAGTATGAAAGCCATTATCCAAACAAAGGTGTATGGACCCGGTAACGACATGCTAACCAAGTTTAGCGCGCTTATGATAAAGAGAAAATCGGAAATTACAATTGCCGCGAAGAAAAGATAATAGAGCGCAAGAGTGTAAAGCAGATCGAAAGCTAAGCGGCGGTTTTTAAACTTCGGAATGTCCTTGAAGAATTTTGCGATTACATAATTGTTTCCGCGCACCCAGCGCATCCGCTGCTTAATCCAGACTTTCCAACTCTCCGGTTCCTGCTCGTAAGTGATTGCGTACGGAATGAATTTTATTTTGTAACCTTCTTCGTAAATTCTAATGCTCAGTTCCGAATCTTCGGTGAGTGCTTCTTCGTCCCAGCCGTTTAATTTTTCGATCAGCCAAGTCCACATAACAAAGTTAGTTCCCGGAAGCGTTGAAATGTTGTGCATCTGCCATCTTCCGGCTTGAAGCATCGATTGAAAGCTGAGCGTTTCTATGTTAATAAACTTGGTAAGAAAATTTCTGTTTTTGTTTACCGTTCGGAATTTCCCGATGACGGCGCCCAATTCTTTGTGAAGAAGCAGTTGGGCAACTAGATAACGAAGCGAATTTTCATCCGGCGTGTTATCCGCGTCGTATATCGCAATAACTTCACCTTTGGCGGCGCGCCTTCCGATATTGAGCGTTCTCGATTTTCCTTTGCCGCCTTCACCTTCCGGAATGTCAAACAATTCAACACGAGAATCCAGCTGCGAGTAGCTTTGAATAATTTCTTTTGTCTTGTCGGTAGAGCCGTCGTTGATTACCAATATTTGCAATTTGTCTTTCGGATAAACCAATTTCATCATCGATTCAATCGTCTTGCCGATCACTTTTTCTTCGTTATGAGCCGGGATCAGAATTGAACATGTCGGGTACTCGAAATTCATTTCATCAACTTCTTTTTTCTCTTTCATGGATTTGATGAAGTTGATATAGCCATACACGGTCAATGCAAACTGATAGGCAATCATGAACCAAATCACGATTACGGCGATGACAAAAAGAAAACTAAGATCAATTTCTAGTACGGACATAGGCGTTAAGCAGTTGAATATTTTTTTCTGATTAATTTTAGAGAAAGATACATGACGAACAATAATGCCACAGCCAGCGTTCCGAAAATTGCAATTCCGGTAGATGACCAGAGCGAGGTCAGATTCACTCCGTAGGAAAACGCATCGCCGGCAATTAGTTCAACGTAATGTTTTCCCGGCGGAAGAAAAATACTATAGCAGTCGTTACCTTTCATTACAACGAACTTGTATTCGGAATTATCAATCTTAACGGAAGTGGGTTCCTTGTTCAACGAAATAAGTGTTCTACAATCCGACTCATAAACAAATTTCAAATCTTTCATGCCGTGTGATACCGAAAGTAAATTTGCCGTGCAAGAAAGTATGTTGGTCTGAAGCTCGTGCGTTGAAAAAGAAGTTATATTCTGTTCGAAGAAAGTAACCGTGTGATTTCCTGCCGGAACCAAAAATAAATTTTGACGATACGGTGCAACGGGATATCCGTCAATGTTCAGCACTTTAATTTCTTTTGGAAGTTCAATCGAGAACGCGGTTGGAGAACTAAATCGATAACCGTTATCCAAACGCTGATAATTAACATTCACCGATGCGGCGTAAGGGAAGAACGACATGTCCTGCGGATTCACACTCGACTCAGAATAAATTGTGAACCGTGGAGCGCCGATGGAAGCGGCATTTATCAGATGATAACTTTCCGTTCCGGTTTGAATGAGTGTTGGGAACGGCGTTATAACATTTTCTTTTCGAAAACTTAGAATGTTAAGATCGAGCAGCAGCTTGGCGTTGCCGCCGAGAAGCGACGCATAATATTTCCCGATGTTGATATAACGCAGCGGGTCGGTTGACCAAAGATGTTCGGGGTCTTCAACCTGTAATGTAAAATTAAATTTCTTTTGAAGCGCGATGATACTCTTCATATCCACGCCGATGTATTCGCGCAATTCCGGCGAGCCGAAACTATCCATTGCAGTTACAATAACCTCGAAACCGTTTTTCTTTTGTGCAATTTGTTGGAAAGTCGAAAGCAAAGTTTCATAAACCGAATTCAATTCGTTCACCCGGAATTCCGTTATGCTGTTTTGCACAAAAGAATTATTCTTCCAATAAAACGTTGAAGCCGGATCGAATATTTTTCCCAAATCGATTCCGTACTTTTTCATCACTTCAGCTTTTGCCGATGGATGCATTGGTGTAAAAAGGTTAGGATTCTTAAATCCTTCGGCGGCTTCAAAATAAAGTTCGGCTAAATTCACGCCGTCCCAATCGTAGCTTTCAAGAAATTTCTTGAATTCATAATTCATTGCCGCAATGCATTTGGGATCGGTGAGCGATACCGGATATCTCCACGAAGGTCTCACGTCCTGACCGAGATAATTTTTCTCGCGCCATTCGGGATGTTCGTTCCAAAATTTTTGACTTACTTGCGGAGGTTCAAGCCATGCATAAACCAGAATACCGTTTGCGTGAGCCAGATCAATCAAGCGTTTGTAATCGTAAGTGTATTTCGGATATTCATGCCAGCCCGCCGCGTGAATAACTCTTATTCCTTCCTTTACCCATTGCTTTACAAGGTTCTCAACGCTGAATGTCCGGCGGAAACCGGGATCAAAATAAAC
Source organism: Bacteroidota bacterium (assembly GCA_021820065.1). GTDB lineage: Bacteria > Bacteroidota > Ignavibacteria > Ignavibacteriales > Melioribacteraceae > Fen-1258. The sequence goes on from JAKAEE010000005.1 coordinate 49,777, forward strand.
TTCCAAATTATCTCTGCGAACGAACGGACGTAAATGGAAATATCTTTTTACATATTCTATTAAGTATGGATAAAGACTGTATCCTTCCTGTGTATAAGGATCGAATCGGGAATTGATAAAAATTAGTTTTCCTTTGGAAATTTTTCTGCCGATCAAGATCGGCATGTGAGTGAATTCATCGTAACAAAAAGTTTCGTCCTTGTCGTCGGTTTCAATTTTGTTAACAAGTTCAGAATAGCGCCAGGCGATCGGCTCTTCGGAGTAAAACTTATCGCGTATTCTGTTAACTCGTATTCGTGTCTTCGAAAAACTAAGATTAAATAATTTTGCAAGATCGCTTTTGGTGTCGGTTACAATATTTCCGCCTTCTTCAACAAATTTATAAATAGCGCCGTAATCTTTGTCCTTAAGCGAATCGGTGAAAGCATACGGAACGATAAGGAGGTTATGATCCTTCAGATCGATTTTTTGCCCGACGAAAATCGTATCGACGTTGATGTTAACGCTCCGGAAAACCGATGCGAGTGAAGCTTGATCGTTAAAAGCGGCGCCCTTTGCAAAATGATTCCATAGAATAATTGGTCGCGCTTCCTTCCAGTCTTCATCTGAAACAAAAACGTTCTGATAAAATTTTTCTGCCGATGCCGTGATCTTTTCTAAAAACGTTAGCTCCCGTTCGTGAAATTCGGTTGGTTCGGCGCGGTATAACTCTCCCGGTTCCAGCGTAACGTTTTTTGTTATTTGTCCGCTGATTCTTTTTTCCGAATAAGTTTTGTTTTTTATTTCGCCGTTTCTGTTGTAGTAAGCTTCGGCAAGAAATTGATCGTCCAAAGTAAGAGTGTAACTTTGAGAACCGGTAAGAATTATTCTGTCTTTTGTTTTTACCCAGTTTGTTTCGTCCTGAAGATCAATGTAGGTATAGCCCAGAGCTTTAATGCCGTCAACTAGAGTGCTCAGCAGATCCAAGTCGAGAAATTCGTGAAAGAAACATGCGGCAAAACCATCGCGGACGTTGAGATTTGTCTTAGCGCCTTTAATAATATTCTGAACGGCGGCTCGGCTTACATTCTTGTCGTCATCAAGCGGAACATATCCCAAATTTTCCGGATAAATTTTTTGTCCGAACAAATCGTTATTGATGATGTAAGGGAAGTATTGGCTGTGTTCAAAGTCTTCAACCGCAAGACGTTGTTCCATTGCCGAACTGAAATATTTTGAAACTGTCCGGTAAAGTTTGAACGAAGCGGTGTAGTGCGGTGTCTCCCATGCAATCGGGTACAAACCGTTCTTCATTAATTCTTGAAGACCGGTTTCAATCTTGCTGGCAATTCCGGCTTCGGTTTCATCTTTGATTGGTTTGTTGGTCAGTCCGTCCCAGAATTCAAAATCGCTCGCAGTTACTCCTTTATATTGATGAGTAACGCCGTGCATTACCAAACTTCCGCCGTTCTTCACCATGTATTTCAATGCATCAACTAAATCCGGTTTGTCCGACATGCTGACCCGCGTTTGAGTTGACGGATCGACATAAAACGGAATGACGCTAACCAAAAACGGAATCCCTCGTTCCGAAAGCAGATCGGCTATATCGCGAAGTTTATCGGGATTATCCATCGGACTGATATCTTCAATTCGAATTAATGCCGAATGAGATTCCTCATGCTGCTCACCGAGAATGTCGTGAAGCATATCGGCAAAGAGAAGGTACCGGTCGTTTTCATCTGCGTAAGAAAAAGGTGAATCGCCAACGAGCATAAAATTTTTTGTTTTGATTATGTATGGCGTTTCTTTCTTCTTTTTAGATGAGTAGGAATACGCAAGAACTTGCACGGACTTTTTATCGGTGATTTGAATTACGCTTGTGTGATTATCTCCCTTGGTAAAAGTTTTATTACCGGATTTCACCATGTCGTAACCGGAAACTGTGTCGTAGCCGGTAACGGTGAAACCGTAAAGTTTTTTTAAATCATAACTTTTGGAAAACTCAATTATACCGGTGTTCAACCAGATTAAAGGTTTGGTTGATGAAACAGCGTCGTTCAAAAATAATTTTGGAACGCTGTTTTTTAGTTTGTACCCAATGTAGAAAGTGAAATCATAATTTTGAATTTCATTTTTAACGTATTGGTTAACGCCTTTTATGGTCGTCTTCGTGTGAAAATGTCCCATCAGTTCGCCAAGCTGCCGCCCATCAGCCATTGCGAAGGTTTTCAGATCGGTATTTCCCTCAACAAGGATGAGGATGGTTTTAGTTTTTACTTGAGAGTAAGCCGACTCCGGCAGCACAAACAAAAATGCGGCGGCGAGAACTACAGTAAATCCGTTAATAAAAAGGTGTGAGAGGAATTTCTTGAAACTCATAAACCTACTTTCTTTTCTTAGGGACAAATTCTTTTACTTCCGCTTTTGAAAAACCAAAATGATTTTTAATTATCTGAACGGTTCGTTTGGCGGCAAGACCATCGCCGTAAGGATTAACAGCCGAAGCCATTTTATTGTAAGCCGATTTGTCGCGCAAGAGTTTATCGGCAGTTTGGAAAATTTTCTTTTCGTTCAGTCCGACAAGTTTAACGGTTCCGTATTTCACCGCTTCCGGGCGTTCGGTAACTTTTCGCAGAACTAAAATCGGAATGCCGAAATAGGGCCCTTCCTCCTGCACGCCGCCGGAATCCGTAATGATAAGATGAGATTTTGACATTAAGTTGACGAAGTCGAGATAATCCAAAGGTGCAATCAAAAAAACATTTTCTATGTTCTCTAAAGTATTATGCACAACTTCTTTTACTACCGGATTAAGATGAACCGGGAAGACGAAATTGATTCTCGGATATTTCTCCGCTAATTTTTTTACTGCTTTACATGCGCCGATCATCGGACTGCCCCAATTTTCACGCCGATGCATTGTTAGCAAGACAATCTTTTTCTTCTCGCTCACAATTTTGTTCAGCACTGTTGCACTGAACTCATAATTTTTTTGAATCGAAATCTTCAGCGCATCGATTACTGAATTGCCGGTTACGAAAATTTTTTCACTTGACGCACTTTCTTTCAACAAAGCTTTCTTTGCCGTGTCCGTTGGTGCAAAATGTAAATCTGAAATTGCGCTGGTCAATCTCCGGTTTATTTCTTCCGGGAACGGATTTGCTTTGTCGTTTGTTCGAAGTCCTGCTTCAACATGACCGACGGGAATTTGTCTGTAAAACGAAGTTAAGCTGCCGACAAAAGTTGTTGTTGTATCGCCCTGAACCAAAACCAAATCTGGAATTTCTTTTTGAAGCACTTCGTCGAGCTTTTCAACGGCGTTTTTCGTTAGAACCGCAAGTGATTGGTTCGGCTGCATGATGTCGAGATCGTAATCAACATAAATTTTGAAAACATCGAGCACCTGATCCAGCATTTGCCGGTGCTGTGCTGTCGCAATCGATACAACTTTGAAAAATTTCTTTTCTTTTTTCAGTTCTAAAATAATTGGAGCCAGTTTAATTGTGTCCGGTCTGGTTCCGAAAATTACTGCGATCTTCTTCACTTCGTTTTTCATTTGATCTCTTCAAGCGGTTAAATTAATAACATAAATATTTTGAGGACAAAGATAAGGAAACGGCAATATTTATATTGGTGCCTTAAAGATATATCAGTAGCAGCAAGGTAATTGTGGGCATTCTCACAGCAACAAAACCGGCACTTTTCGTCCATTTAAGGCAAGAAAAGGCTGCAATAAACTAGACTTCCCGGATTAAAAAACAACTGCAGTTTGTAACCGAAACTTAACCAATACTAAATGAATTTATATTTAGAAGGATGGTTTGTAAGTTTACACAATCAAAAACTTACTACAAAAAAATTGCATTCGGATACAATGCTTCGGTTGAAAAACTTTATTCTGATTTTATTCTTCATGCAGTTAATGGTTCAAATGACTGTTGCCCAAAATTACGAAGCAACAATCAACGGTTTTGTTTACGATGCATCTACCGGCGAAACATTGATTGGCGCTAATGTCCTTCTAAAAAAAATTAACCGCGGGGCTACAACAAATGTTAGCGGTTACTACGTGATTCCGCAAATTGATCCCGACATTTACGAAGTTGTGGTTAGTTATATAGGATACAAAAGTTTCTCAACTAAAGTTTCTCTTAAAGCGAACGAAAACAAACGGCTTGATGTTTCGCTGACACCTCAAGACATTGTTGGAAGAGAGATTGTTGTTTCTGCCGACTCTACCCGAACCGGTGATAAACTTTTTAATCAACCTGTCTCTAAGATAGAACTAACTCCGGTTGAGTTAAGTAAAGTTCCGCAAGTTATCGAAGCGGATTTAATGCGGACGCTTCAAACATTACCGGGCATAGTTCCGGTTTCGGATTTCTCTTCGGCAATTTACGTTCGCGGCGGAACTCCCGATCAAAACCTTTTCATGGTTGATGGAACCGACATTTACAATCCGGAACATGCTTTCGGTCTCTTCTCAACTTTTAATACCGATGCTATTAAGAAAGTGGAAATTTACAAAGGTGCATTCAGCGCGGAGTACGGAGGACGTCTTTCTTCCGTGATTAACATTACAAACAATGACGGAAATAGAAATCACTTTGAAGGAAAAGCATCGTTGAGTTTGCTTTCGCTTAGTACAACGCTTCAAACTCCGCTCGGTTCGTTCGGCTCACTGTCCGGATCGATTCGCAGAACATATATCGATCAGACTTTGGCTAAATGGATTAAGGATGTGCCGGATTACTATTTTGTTGACGGCAATATGAAGGCGTTTTTTGATCTAGGTGAATCGAATAAATTGAGCGTTAGTTTCTTCGGCAGCAAAGACAACTTAAATTTTGTTTTGGATAAAAACAGAAAAGAGTCTCTTGGGTTCGATTATTATTGGGGAAACCAAACCGGTAGCGTGAATTGGAAAACCATCTTTGCGCCGAAGTTGTTTGGAAATTTTTGGTTAACAGGCAGCTATTATTTTTCTGATTTCAACTTCAGCGATGTATCTTATGTGGAATCAAACATTATCCGCGATGTTACGCTCAAAGGTGCTGTTGAATATTTTTATAGCGACAAATTTCATTTCAAATCGGGATTTGAATTTAAAAATTTGAGTGGGAGCTTGAAGGAAAATTTTCCCGGAGGAAGAGTTGATGCGGCAAGACACCCGCGCCTATTTTCAACTTACATTACTGCAAACTGGCAGCCGTCCAATTTATGGATTGTTGAAGCCGGTCTTCGTTATGATTATTTCGAATCGTCAATCCCTTTCAGAAATCTTGATCCCCGCTTAACTATTAAATACAGACTTGATGAATTATCCAACTTGAAATTTTCAACCGGAATCGTTCATCAATATGCAAACAGAATTCCGCGAATGTTTTTTGTGAGCATTTGGACAACCGCCGACGAATATGTGAAAGCTTCTTCGTCGGATCATTTTGTGCTTGGCTATCAAAGAGCGCTCGCGGAAAAAATTGAACTTGAAGTCGAAGCGTATTACAAAGATTACAAAAACATTTATTCGTATAACCCAACATTCTTCACGGAACTTTCGCCAACCGGTTATGATGAAAACAATCTGCCGATCTTCAGCAACAGCAAAGGTTTATTCAATAGGGGCGACGGCAATTCATACGGCATTGAATTTTTATTACGAAAAGAAAGCGGGGCATTTACCGGTTGGCTGTCGTATTCATACTCAAGAACAATGTACACTGTTGATAATGTTAATCGTGAAAATTCTTTTCCGCCGAGACACGACCGAACTCACGCTGTGAATCTTGTGGTTAATATGGACTTGAACAATTTGTTCAACGAGCTGCACGGAAGACAATTTGTTAATCCGGCTAAGCGATGGACGCTGGGGGTAAACTTCACGTATTATTCCGGACAGCCGATAACGCTGCCGAGTTCAATTTATCTTAGCAACAGCACGCCGGATTGGGACATAAACAAAAACTCGATTGCTGTTTATCCTTCAACCATAGATGCTTTTCGACTGCCGTATTATTCGAGACTCGATTTCAGCTTGACTTATGAAATTCAGTATGACGGCTGGTCGCTGTCGCCTTATGTGCAAGTCTTCAACGTGCTGAACCGGAAAAATGTTTGGTTCATTCAGTACAAAAATGAAATCAAAGACAATATGGTGAAACAAGAAGTGAAAAACGTTAACATGTTTCCTATTCTTCCAAGCATCGGCATAACGGTGAAGTTTTAACTTGAAGAATGAAAATCAAAAATGAAAAATAAATTGAAAATATTGTTGACCGCTCTAACGGCTGGAATAATTTTCTGTTCATGCGGTCAAGGAGTTGTTGAGATTGGGCAGAACACTTACGAGCCGAAAATCGTGATAGAGGGATATTTGTATCCCGGGCAGCCGGTACGGAATATTAGAATCACGCGGAACATACCATTGAACACAGCATCCGATCCTACTTCTATTGTTATAACTAATGCCGATGTTAAGCTGACCGATCTGCAAACGAACAAAAATTATCAACTTACTTTCAATGTTCAAAAATTTTCTTACGAATATTCCGGCAATGATTTGAGAATCGATTACGGGAACAGCTACAAACTAACGGTCAATGCTGCCATTGACGGTAAGAGTTTATCGGCAAGTTCGGTTACAAATGTTCCGAAGTCAGGATTCAAAATTAATCATGTGTTATCGGAACTTCAGCCGTTATATTACCGCGAGCGCGATGGAAACGGAAATGTGAAAAATTTCTCGATTACTTTTTCTCCATCAACCGGAACAAATTTCTATGCCTTCTCTATTGTCGCCCTTGACGCGAGCGACTCAACATTCATCTATAATAATGCTTACGTGAATGTTTCGCACGATGACGTAACCAAGAATCTGGACGGTTACCGGTATCAACTTGTGTGGCTGCAAGATATTAATTCTTACGGGAGCGAGATAAAATATAATTTGGATTGGATTCACTTCTGGTTTTATGGCAAGTACCGTATCATCGTTTATGCCGGCGACGATAATTACAAAAACTTTGTACTGACATACAAAAACGTTCAAGAGTTTGATGGAAATTTTCATGAGCCGCAAATGAACATGCAGGGTGACGGCATCGGAATATTCGGTTCGGTGATCGCGGATACGGTTTATGTTTCCGTAAAAAAGTGAATTAACAACCTTAACTATTAACTGCCCGATTCTATTAGCTTTCGCAACGCAGTCTTTAATTCTTCATCACGGATTTTTCTCTCATATTCCACCGGTTGGGCAATTCTTTCGGCGCAATTCTGAATGTTGCATCGTTCGCATGTATCGTTAACAATCACACGTGGGATTTCAGCGTCATCTAAGAAATTGATTTTGTTACGAACATCCTCGTTCACAAGAATGCTTAATGATATACTGAAATTTGTGTTTTCAAGAAGAGCAGATTTCTTTGCTGTGGTGATTGTCAAAAATTCGTTTTTGGAATTAACAAATGTTGATCTTTGAATTAGCGCTATTGGTCCGTCGTTTTTTTCTGGCGGAAGTTGAAGTTCTTCTAATTGTTTCAATGCTTTAATTGAAACCCAGCGTCTGCAGTAGTGTTCGTTCGTTTGATATCCACCGGGATTTTCGTTCGTATTCAGCCGTAACTCTTTCAGAAGAGAATATTTGTCCGAATCTATTACCGAATTGAACCGCAAGAAGAAAAAACTTGGGATGTTGAAATATTTCGCCAGCACATTTGTAATTCTCTGAAAAAACATTTCGATTGAGGCGTTATACTTGTCTAACATCGAAAGAAAAGCATCGGCATCCCATTTCTCCGAGGAGAAGAATCCGGATAAATCTTCTATAAGCGATTCTTTTCTTATCATCAGTGCGGTCGCGAAATACGAAGCTTTAAAGTTGTTCAACAGTTCATCGAACGAGTTTAGACTTATATCGGAATAAATATGCGACCGGTCTTTGATATTTAAGTAGTTGTAAGCAATTTCTTTCCCAACGATGAACGATTTCTGATACGTTGAAAGTTTTTGATTGAGCAATACTTTTTTTGTTTTTGAATCTGAAATATGCACGCCGCGAATCGAACCGAACTCAGGAAATTTTCCAAGAGTTGTTTCGTCAATCGTAAAATGAAATTCATCAACGAGTATTTTAGAAAGCGTTTCTTGGGTGAGTGTAGGTTCTAAATCTAAATTAAACTTTGAACGAAACTCATCAACTATTTTTTCCAAATCCGGAAAATAATTTCCATTCAGCTCCTTGTATGTCTGAATGGCAGTTCGGCTGAAATTGTTTTGACTGAGCTCGGAGTTTCTGGCCATCTCTATCAATGTTGCGACCAGCGCGCTCAACTGAAGGGGTGCTTGTGAAATTTGCAGCAAGACTTTGTTCACATCTATTCCGTAATGATCTAACGGCAGTTGCTCTAAAATGTTGGACTCAAGCAAATCTCCGATTGGAGCGAAGTGTTTGGTGAGTTTTAACGAAACTAAACTATCGTAAGTTACCTGAAGTGTGTGAGCGAGCAACGCAATCTTATCTGCTTTCGGATACTTCTTGCCGTTCTCAATCTCATTTAAGTAAGAAATTGACAACGAACTTTTCTGTGCAAGTTCAGAAAGAGATAATCCTTTTTCTTGTCGAAGTTGTTTTAATTTCAAGCCGAAGATCAATCTGATCTTCCAATCCGGCAGTTTCATAAATTCCTTCTAAAAACTGATTTAACATAGTAAAAATTAAGATATTTTACCCAAAGGTATTAGCAAAAATTCATTATCAGCGAAAATTCGCTTGCAACTTTGACGTTGCCTTGTTATTTTCATTTCAGAAACACCAATCACAAACGAGGGAAAGGATTTGAATTTACCAAAGCTTGATCAGAACAGGTTGATTGACCTTATACCGTATCAGCTTAAACATTACCCACAAGCCGAGTGCCTTTCAGATAAGGTTACCGGTCAGTGGAGACATTACAGTACTGCAGAAGTTCAAACAACTATCGACAAAGTTAGTTTAGGTTTACTCAAGTTTGGAATTAAACTGGGCGATAAGGTCGCGATCATTTCCAAGAATAGAGTTGAATGGAATTTTGTTGATCTTGGAATTCTTCAAATGGGCGGTGTTGTGGTGCCGCTTTATCCCAACATTAGCGAAGACGACTACTCGTTTATTTTTGATGACTCGGCGATCAGAATTGTATTTGTGGAAGATCTGGAATTATACAAGAAGGTCAGAAATGTCAGCAAGAAAATAAAAACGAGAGTTGAAGCGATTTATACTTTTAATCAGATTGAAAAAATTCCTCACTGGTCGGAGATAACAAATCTTGCCGATGAATCTCTAAGACCGAAGCTTGAAGAAATTAAGAAAGGAATTACCGAAAAAAATCTTGCAACAATAATTTATACCTCAGGCACAACGGGCAGACAAAAAGGAGTGATGCTGACTCATCTAAATATAATGAGCAACGTTAACTCTCTCAATCGAGCGATGCCTATTCACACGTTCAAACAAACAATTAGTTTTCTCCCGCTTTGTCACATTTTTGAAAGAACGGCAGTTTACTTTTATATGAGCTTCGGTTCTTCGGTTCATTATCCGCAAAGTTTAGAAACACTTGGTGAAAACATTAAAGAGGTAAAACCAAATTTCTTTATAACCGTCCCGCGCCTACTGGAAAAAGTATTTGAAAAAATAATGGCTGAAGGATACAAACTTAATATTGTTAAGAAAGCAATATTCGGTTGGGCTGTTAATCTTGCCAATCATTACGATCATCAGGGAAGAAATAATTGGTTTTACAATTTCAGATTATTCTTCGCCAGAAAAATTGTATTCGTAAAATGGGTTGCGGGACTTGGCGGTGAAATAAAAGGCATCGTGAGCGGTTCTGCCGCCTTGCAGCCGCGGTTAGCAAGAATTTTTACCGGTGCCGGAATTCCGATTGTTGAAGGATACGGACTAACTGAAACATCGCCGGTTTTAACGTGCAACCGTTTTGAAAAGAACAAAAATTATTTCGGTACGGTAGGTCTGCCGATTCCCGATGTATCAATAAAAATTTCTGAGCAAGGCGAGATTTTGGCAAAAGGTCCGAATGTAATGTCAAGCTATTACCAGAATGAAGAAGCAACAAGAGTTGCAATAGACGAAGAAGGATGGTTCCATACCGGCGATACGGGTGAAATTATTGGCGATGGCTTTCTAAAGGTTACCGGACGGCTAAAAGAAATTTTCAAAACCAGCGGAGGAAAATTTATTGCGCCGGCGCCGATCGAAAACAAAATGAAAGAATCATTTTTCATTGAACACATTATGGTAATCGGCGAGAATAGAAAATTTGCCGCGGCAATAATTCAACCTCACTTTGATTTCATCCGGAAATGGAGTAGAGGAAAAAATATGGAGCTTACGCTTCGAGGAGAGATTGTCAATTCGCAAGAAGTGAAAGACCGAATCTGGAAAGACGTTCAAAAGAAAAACAAACGTTTCGGTCATATCGAACAAATAAAAAAAATTGCAATTGTGTCTGATCTCTGGAGCGTGGAAACCGGAGAACTAACGCCGACTTTAAAGGTAAAACGAAAAGTTCTGACCGAAAAATACAAGGACTTGATTGAAAAAATTTATGACGAATCAACGACGAGCAACGTTTTATAGAATTGTTAAACAAATATTTCATAACTAATCAAATAATATTCGAGACTTAATATGAACAGAAGAATCAAAAATGTAGCGGTACTCGGATCCGGCGTAATGGGCTCCCGCATCGCGTGCCATTTTGCCAATATCGGATGCTCGGTTTTCCTGCTGGATATTGTACCCGACAAACTGACCGACGACGAGAGCAAGAAAGGATTAACGCTTGATAAGCCTGAAGTGCGGAACAGAATTGCAAATTCAAATCTGCAAAACGTAATCAAGGCAAGTCCGGAGCCGCTTTATCATGCATCGTTTGCATCGCGCATTAAATGCGGAAATTTCGATGACAACATGGAATGGATTAAAAATTGTGATTGGGTGATTGAAGCAGTTGTTGAAAATCTGGATATCAAAAAGAAAGTGTTTGAACGAGTTGAAAAATTCAGAACGCCGGGGACTTTGATAACAACAAACACTTCCGGAATACCGATCAACTCGATGCTCGATGAAAGAAGCGAAGATTTTCAAAATCATTTTTGCGGCGTTCACTTCTTCAATCCGCCGAGGTATTTACCTCTGATGGAAATTATTCCAACGCCAAAAACCCAAAAAGAAATTGTTGAATTCTTGATGGAGTATGGCGATCTGTATTTGGGTAAGACACCGGTACTTTGCAAAGATACTCCGGCTTTCATTGCAAACCGCATCGGCGTTTTCAGTATTATGGCGGTTTTCAAATTGATGAAAGAAATGGGATTGAAAATTTCCGAAATCGATACTCTTACCGGACCGATCACTGGCAAACCGAAATCCGCAACGTTTAGAACTGCTGATGTTGTTGGTATTGACACTCTGGTGAAAGTTGCGAGCAATGTTTACAAAGATTGTCCGAAGGATGAAGAGAGAGAAATTTTCCAAATCCCGGATTACGTTGACAAACTTGTAAAGAACAATTGGCTTGGCGATAAAACCGGGCAGGGGTTCTACAAGAAAGTTAAAACTGCCGAAGGAAAGAAAGAAATTCACGAATTGAACATTGATACTTTTGAGTATGCACCATCGGCGAAAACAAAATTCGCATCGGTAACGGCAGCAAAACAAGTTGACAACTTGAAAGAAAGAGTCAAACAGTTAACTCTTTCGAAAGACAAAGCTGGAGAGTTTCTAAAAAAACTTTCATTCATGATTTTCAAATACTCATCCAACCGCGTTCCAGAAATAGCCGATGAGATTTATAAAATTGATGACGCGCTCCGCGCCGGATTTGGCTGGGAGTTGGGTCCATTCGAAAACTGGGATGCGCTTGGACTTGAAAAATCGGTTCATGCGATGGAAGAAGCAAATCTTAAACCGGCACAATGGGTTTACGATATGCTTGCCAAAGGGTTCACATCGTTCTACAAAATTCAAGACGGCGTTATACAATATTACGATACCTCTTCGGGTTCATATAAAAAAATTCCGGGAAGAGAAGCATTCATTATTCTTGATAACTGCCGCGCTAATCAGCCGGTCTGGAAAAATGTCGGCGCAACGCTTCATGATATCGGTGACGGAGTTTTAAATCTGGAATTCCAAACAAAGATGAACACGATCGGCTCTGAAATATTGGAAGCGATAAACAAATCAATCGAGATTGCCGAGAAAGATTTTAAAGGATTAGTGATTGGAAACGACGGTGCGAATTATTCCGCCGGCGCAAATTTGGCGATGATGTTCATGCTTGCAACCGAACAAGAGTACGACGAAATAGATATGGCAGTGCGAACGTTCCAGAATTCAACTATGAGATGCCGATACTCGAGCATTCCGGTTGTTGCAGCGCCTCATGGGTTAACATTGGGCGGCGGATGCGAAGTTTGTCTTCATGCAGATAAAGTTGTTGCCGGAGCGGAAACATACATCGGACTGGTGGAAGTTGGCGTTGGAATTATTCCAGCAGGCGGCGGATCGAAAGAAATGACAATGAGAGCTGCAGACAAATTAGTAGAAGGCGCGCTTGATTTCCCTGAACTTCAAAATAATTTTCTTGCCATTGCCCAAGCGAAAGTTGCAACAAGCGCATACAAAGCTTTCGAACTTGGAATTTTCAAGAACGGGCGTGACACGTACGTGCTTAACCAGAGCCGAGTTATCGCCGAGGCGAAAAAAGCTGTAATCGAATTATCGAATCATGGTTACACAAAACCGACGATGAGAGAAGACATTCGAGTTCTCGGCAGATCGGGACTTTCAACGTTGCTGCTTGGCGCGTTTTCATTCTTCAATGCAAAATATATTAGCGAACACGACAGAAAGATTGCGGAGAAACTTGCATACGTTATGTGCGGCGGCGATCTCACGGCGCCAACATTGGTTTCGGAACAATATCTTCTCGATCTCGAGCGCGAGGCATTCTTGAGCTTGATCGGCGAGAAGAAAACGATGGAAAGAATTCAAAGCATTTTAACAACAGGTAAACCGTTAAGAAATTAATTAATCAACTAGAAAATAATTCAAACAATAAAAGAAAAATTATGAAAGATGCGTACATAGTAGCTGGATACAGATCCGCCGTTGGTAAGGCCAAAAGAGGTGGATTCAAAAATTATCGTCCCGATGATTTGGCGGCAGATGTAATTAAATATTTGATGAGCAAGGTTCCGCAGCTTGACCCAATGCGCGTTGACGATGTAATTGTTGGCAACGCTGTGCCGGAAGCCGAGCAAGGTTTGCAAATCGGCAGAATGATTTCTTTGTTGAGTTTGCCTATGCGCGTTCCGGGAATGACCGTGAACCGTTACTGCGCTTCCGGTGCCGAAGCAATCTCAATTGCGTTTTCGAAAATCAGATCGGGATACGCCGACTGCATTGTCGCGGGCGGAACGGAATCAATGTCGCTAGTACCAACAACCGGCTGGAAGCTTGCACCGAATTACAACATCGCAAAAAATAATCCCGATTATTATTTGGGTATGGGATTAACCGCCGAAGAAGTCGCGCGCGATTACAAAATCTCCCGTCAAGATCAGGACAAGTTCTCGTACAATTCTCACATGAAAGCAATCAACGCAATCCAACAAGGATTCTTCAAAGATGAAATTGTTCCGGTTGAAGTTGAAGATGTTTTCATTGAAAAAGGAAAAAAGAAATCGAAGAAGTATATTGTTGATGTTGACGAAGGTCCGAGAGCGGATACAACGCTCGAAGCTCTTGCAAAACTGAAACCGGCATTTGCCGCTGGTGGAACAGTTACCGCGGGCAATGCATCACAAGTTTCTGACGGCGCTGCGTTTGTTCTTGTCATGTCCGGCGAAATGGTTAAAGAACTAAATTTGAAACCGATTGCCGTTTTGAAAGCTTACACGCTTGAAGGAGTTGAACCGAGAATTATGGGTATTGGTCCAGTTGCCGCAATTCCAAAAGTTCTAAAGCAAGCCGGAATGAAATTGAACGACATTGACCTGATCGAACTTAACGAAGCATTTGCAGCGCAATCGCTGGCTGTAATTCGCGAAACCGGTTTGGATACATCAAAAGTAAATGTGAACGGTGGCGCAATTGCGTTGGGTCATCCTCTCGGCTGCACCGGTGCAAAATTAACCGTTCAAGTTCTATATGAACTGCATAGAAGAAAAAAGAAATACGGAATGGTAACGGCTTGTGTTGGCGGCGGACAAGGTGTCGCGGCGATTTATGAACTGCTTAACTAGTAACTAATAATTTCAAAAATAAAAAAGTGAACAACATGGCAACTGAAACAATCACAAAGGTTCTTAAGGGCGGTGAGTTTTTGATAAAGGAAACCGACCCGGAAGCGGTTTTCATACCGGAAGAATTATCCGAAGAACAAAAAATGATGACCGATTCAGCAAAAGAATTTGTCGAAAAAGAAATTTGGCCGAATCTCGATGCAATCGACAAACAGAAAGAAGGATTAACAGTTGGTCTTCTTGAGAAAGCAGGCGAGATCGGTCTTCTCGGTGCTGCAATTCCGGAAGAGTATGGCGGACTCGGCGAAAATTTCAACACAAATACAGCGCTCGCGATGGAACTTGGCGCGAGTCACTCATGGGGAGTTTCGTTTGCGGCACATACCGGAATCGGAACGCTTCCCATTCTATATTATGGTACGGAAGAGCAGAAGAAAAAATATTTGCCAAAACTTGCCAGCGGAGAATTGAAATCGGCTTACTGTTTAACCGAACCTACTTCCGGTTCAGACGCGCTCTCTGCAAAAACAACTGCCGTACTTTCCGCCGATAAAAAATATTATACTCTGAACGGACAGAAAATGTGGATCACAAACGGCGGCTTTGCGGACATTCTGATTACGTTTGCACAAGTTGATGGTGATAAGTTTACGTGCTTCATCATCGACGCTAACTCGGAAGGATTCAACCGCGGCGAAGAAGAAAACAAATTGGGCATTAAAGGTTCATCCACCCGCGCGTTGTTCTTGGATAACGTAAAAGTTCCGGTAGAAAATGTTCTCGGTGAAATTGGAAAAGGTCATTACATAGCGTTCAACATTTTGAATGTGGGCAGATTCAAACTTTGCGCAATGACAACCGGCAGCGCAAAAAAAGTCGCATCGACTGATATCGAATATGCCAACACGAGAAAACAATTCGGCGTTCCTATCTCGTCGTTCGGCGCAATCAAACATAAAATGGCGGAACAGGCGACAAGAATTTTCGTTTCGGAATCGGCAACATTCCGCGTTAGCGATCTGATCAACAAAAAAATAAAAGAGCTTACGGCAAACGGCGAGAAGTATGAAGAAGCCGCATTGAAAGCTGCTGAAGAATATGCAATCGAGTGCGCGATGCTGAAAGTTTACGGCTCGGAAATGCTGGATTACGTAGTTGACGAAGCCGTTCAGATTCATGGCGGCTACGGCTACTCGGAAGAATATCCCGCTGCAAGAGCTTACCGCGATTCGAGAATCAACAGAATATTTGAGGGCACGAATGAGATCAATCGTTTGCTCACGGTTGACATGCTCGTTAAACGTTCAATGAAAGGTCGGCTTGATTTGATGGGACCGGCACTCGCGGTTCAAAAAGAACTGATGTCTGTACCGGAATTCGGCGGTGCCCCGGAAGGATTACTCGCTGCTGAAAACAAAGCAATCCAAAATGCGAAGAAAGCGATCCTAATTATTGCCGGTGCGGCAATTCAGAAACTGATGATGAAGCTGAAAGATGAACAGGAAATTATTATGAACGTTACCGACATGATGATAGAAGTTTTCGCGTGCGAGTCGGCTTATTTGAGAACGATGAAACTTTCAAAAATGAAGAGCGAACAAGAACTTCAGCCGTACGTTGATATGACGAAAATATATATCAGCGACGCAATTGAACAAGTTGGTCTCTACGGCAAGCACGCTATTTCTGCTTTTGCTGAAGGCGACGAATTGAAAATGCTTTTGCTCGGATTGAAACGATTCGTAAAATACGATCCGGTTAACACGGTAAAATTAAGAAGAAGCATTGCAGATAAACTGATTGAAGAAAACAAATATTGTTTTTGATTTTATCTGAGTGCAATTAATTCTTAGGAGAGATATTTTAGCGCATCAATAAGGCGAAAGAAATTTTATGAGCGAACCGACATACGTAAAACCTATGCTGAAAGAAGATGCCTTGAAAGGAAAAGTTATTGTTGTAACCGGAGGCGGCACCGGATTAGGAAAATCCATGAGCAAATATTTTCTTGAGCTCGGTGCCGGCATCGTAATTACCAGCCGCAAGTTCGACGTCTTGAAAAAAACAGCGGATGAATTAGCCGAGCAGACAAAAGGAAATGTTCTGCCCGTCCAATGCGACGTTTCGGATTACGCACAAGTCGAAAACATGCTTAGTGAAGCGGTTGAGAAATTTGGCAAGGTGGATGTTCTTGTTAACAACGCCGCCGGAAATTTTATCAGTCCAACCGAACGTCTTTCCAATCGTGCGTTTGATATTATCATTAACATAGTTTTGAAAGGAACATATAACTGTACTCTAGCGTTCGGCAAACATTGGATAGAAAAAAAACAATCCGCTTCTGTTCTTAATATTGTTACAACTTACGCATGGACCGGCTCGGCGTACGTTGTCCCTTCTGCATGTGCGAAAGCCGGGGTTTTATCTCTCACACGTTCGCTTGCAGTTGAATGGGCGAAGTATAGAATTCGTTCCAACGCAATTGCGCCCGGACCTTTTCCAACAAAAGGCGCTTGGGACAGACTTTTGCCCGGCGACATGAAAGACAAATTCGATTTGGCGAAAAAGATTCCGCTTAAACGAGTAGGTGAGCATCAAGAACTTGCAAACCTTGCCGCATATTTGGTTTCAGATTTTTCTTCCTACATCAACGGCGAAGTAATAACTATAGACGGCGGCGAGTGGCTGCAAGGCGCCGGTCAATTCAATTTGCTTGAAGCCGTGCCGAAAGAAATGTGGGATCAAATAGAATTGATGGTGAGGAAAGCTAAATCCGAATAACAAAAGACGGCCTCAAAAGTCTCTTTTATGATTGCATTTATTTTGTGATACAGTAGTGTAAAAATTTTGGGTGTACGAATTTTATCTTGATAGAAATGTCCTTTGGAATTACATTGGTGCAGGAAATTGATGATTATTTTGTGTGCCAAGTGAAATGAAATACGAAAATGAAATTAGTTTGATGAATCGTAATTGGTTTTACAATTAATGTGAGTTAATTATTCCTTAACCGGGGGAAAGTTGATACCCTTTTTCAGTTGCTTCTTTATTTTTTCTGCAGATGAAATTAATCTCTCCAGCCCGGAATTTTTAAATAAATATTTTGTTGGGTTTATATAATGTTGCATAGAATTCTAAGTAAAAATTAATTTGAAGGAATTACTATGAAAATCAAAAAAATAGTTGGGATAATTTTTGTGATAATAATATCACTAAACACATGTTCGGTATGTCAGCAAACTTTGCTACAGAAATCAATCCATACTACATTAGAAAATTATGATGCTACGGACACCAATAAAATTAGGCATTTATATTTGCAAGCTAGCATAGGCATATTTGAATACTTTAGTGTTGGTGTAGGTTATCAAGTAAGTCCAAATTTTTACAATTTCCTTAAAGCATTCTAACACTTGGGTCTCAGGTCAAGGAGGTAATCGTTTTTTGCCACCTTCTGGAAGTGGGTTAGGTATAGATATAAAATATTTCACGGATTTATGGATTTTTAACAACCTCTCCTTCGGCTACATTTATTATTTGTACGTTCCTAGTCTCTATGATGAAAAATATGGAATAAAGCCAAAGGGAAATTATTACGAGATTGTTTTAGGTAATGAACGTATTAAAAACGACATGAAAGGAAAACTGCAAATTTTTTGGTCAATAGGTATAGGCAAAAGTTTTAATAAAAACTATGATAAAACACTGATTATACTATCAATCAAAATTGGAATTTCACATAACTTATTTTAGGAGAGTTTATGAAACGGCTATTATTAATTATGTTATTTTTAACAAATTTTATTTTGGTGCATAAACAACATTTACAATGATGGAGACAGAATGAGGTTTAGAGTTAAAATATTGTTCATGTTTTTTTATTTGTTTTTGATATTTATGACGGAAGTATGTTCGCAAAATGAAGCAGACAGTATAAATAATACAACCACTTATTATTTATTTACTGGATTAGGATACAAATACCACTTTACAAAAGTTAATACTTATAGTTACGACACTTATGAAGTGTACAAAAATCAGTATGCTTTCAGTTTGGGTATTACAGCTGATTTTGGGGGCGGACAAAAACACTTTATTGGTTTAGAGATTATTGGATTCCCATATGTTTATGGAGATCATTCAATGAGTCCTCAATATTTTTCATTAATAACGTCTCTATTCTACAAAAGGAATATTCATATTTTAAATAACATTGCTGTATTTCCTGCTGCAGGGCTCACTTTTTTTAGTAATGATCCGACTCATATTTTAACCATGTATGTGGATATGGGTATCAGTTATAATCTTGGGAATTATGACCTGTTTATAAAGAATAGTTTCAGAATATCACCTCGTATGGTCACAAATACACCATGGTATTTAATTATCGGTTGTTCCACAAAACTTTAATGAGGCAATTATGACATCGGTAGAAAAATTTAGAACACCTTTTGCATTTGTAATAATGATTTTCGTTTTGTCAAATATAAGTTATGCACATACTGAAAGGGTTCATCAATATCTGGCCCGAGAAGCTTATAAACTTCTAAAATTATATCTGGGAAATAACGATATCCCGGTTATGTTGAATAATCTTGGTTACAAAGAGACTGGAAATTTTCTTTCCTGGCTTAATAGAGGATCGGATTTTGTCGATGGCACTATCTGTGCTGGTGCTTATAGGGAAGATGTACAAGATATTGTTTATGGTTATGGCGAAGCATGGGGTATTCCGTTGGCAGATCCCGCTGCTCAGGAATGGATAGCAAGTGTAACTCATTTTTGGGAAGCTGACCAAGGCGACAATGCACTAACAAATTTAGATTTGGTGCCCAATTTACAAATTCCCAATGCATACCAGAAAATATTGAGATATTTTAATGATATGTGGGTAGGAATAAACAGTAGAGTTGAAGCGAGAACTGTCCAAGGTTGAGAGGTGCGATTATATACTGTAGCTGGTAATGAAGGTGCTAACATGCATTACAATAGTATAATTGAGCTCTTTAAATCGGGCAAAATGTATGTCCCCTATGCAATTGTGTTAGATGTGCAAACAGGCCAAAGCAGAAGTTACATAGGAGATATATTTGTTAACGAAACTCTTAGAAAAAAAATAGTCTTTGAAATTCTTGGTAGAATGTGTCATTTAATAGCTGATATGTCTGTGCCAGCACATGTTCATAATAATTCTCATGTTCCAACATTAGGAACAACAGATAAATATGAACAGGATTATATGTTTATTCAATGGAATGACGAATCTTTCAGCCTTCCTAGTGTAACTTATTGGGATGCAAACAGGGTTTGGAATACATTTGGAAATATAATGAATCCTTATGTTGCTTACGATTCACCATTGCATGTGTTAATGTATTCAACAAATCAATTAGCTGACCATTTTGCAAGTAGGACGGTAGCTGGGGATGATATTTTTAATTCTGTTTATTTAGATGTACAGCAATATTTCCCTTATGGAATAACTCCAACTTCAATAGATCAATACTCAGTCGCGAGTATTCCAAGTTTAGCATCAATACGCGATGCAACTTTTCCACATGCTATCCGTGCAATAGCTGGTTTGTTTTATTGGTTCGCAAATGAGGCAAACATATTGCCTCAACCACTTACAAGCGTTTCTGTATTTGGAAATTTTACACTCTATCAAGGGGGAACAGGCAGTTGGTATGTTACTTTAGGGAACGGTCTCGAGCCATTCACTTATCAATGGGAGATATATTATTTCAGCAACGGTGCTAATTTATTAAGTGGCAGTTCTAGCAGAGTAATTGGTCCCAACTCCGTAATAAGCGGTCAGTGGGTACCTGTTGGAACAAATTCTCCGACATTCAGCAGACCATTTAACGCAAATGATCTGAGAAACTTCAAACTAAGATGCACTGTGACAGATGGCAGTAACACAACCAAGGTTTCAAATGAGTTTTATGTAGATGTTGTCAATACGCCGCCGCCTCAAGCAAGTATGGTAACGGATAATAATAGTACAGCAATGAAACTAGAAAAAGAATGTACTCAAGAAGAAGTTTCAACATGCTACTCGTTAAATCAGAATTATCCAAATCCGTTTAATCCAACAACAAAGATTTCATACTCGTTACCGGAAGCAAATTTTGTAACGTTGAAAATTTATGATATGCTCGGGCGGGAAGTTTCAACTTTGGTAAACGAAATGAAACCCGCAGGCACATTTGAAGCAGAGTTTGATGCTTCGAAACTATCGAGCGGAACTTATGTTTATAAGTTAACCACCAGCAATTATCAATCGGTTAAGAAGATGATCCTAACAAAATGATAAACACTTCTATAAAATGCCGCCGTAAACTATCGACGGCATTTTTCTATCATATTGTTCCCTAAAATAATTCTTTCCTTTCCCCGCTCTCTCTTTTTATTTATTTTAACTGCCACATTTGATCACATGCTATTAACAGAACATCAAAAATTGAAAGAGCAGCCATGAAATCATTTAAACTTCTTTTCGTCATTCTATTATTAGCAATTGCTGGGAATAGCTATTCCCAACAAAAACAAAACGGTGATTTCTTAACTCGTGCAATCGATAAATCTGTCGATCCGGGCGTTGACTTCTTCAAGTACGCGACCGGAACGTGGATGAAAAACAATCCGATTCCCGAAAGTGAAAGGGCCTGGGGTATCGCGAATCTAGTGATGGAAGAAACTTATTCCAGAGTTAAACAGATTTTGCAAGAAGCACAAAAATCTGAATCACCGATCGGAAGCAACAAACAAAAAATCGGCGACTTCTATTCTTCCGGTATGGACACGCTTAGTATTGAAAAGCAAGGCATCGCACCCCTCAAACCGGAATTGGAAAAAATAGATCAAATAAAAAGCAAAGAAGATCTCATCAACGTTATCACGCTGCTTAAACGAGAAGGTGTCGGCGCAATGTTTGGCATTGGTGTTGGACAAGATGATAAGAACAGCGAACAATATGCTTTGTTCATGTACCAAGGCGGGTTGGGACTTCCTAACAGAGAATATTATTTTAGAAAAGATGCGCGCACAGAGAACATCCGTAATGAATACAAAAAGCACATTGCCAAAATGTTTCAGTTGCTTGGTGAGAATCCTATCAACGCAGAAAAATTTAGCGACGATGTTTATCAGATGGAAGTATTTCTAGCAGATTCTTCCAGAAAACTTGAAGACTTGAGAGATCCGTACAAGAATTACAATAAAATGACTCCTGCACATTTGCAAGAAATCTCGCCGCGTATTAATTGGAAGGAGATAATTAATCTAGTTGGCGCAAGTAAAATGGATTCTGTTGTAGTTGGGCAACCGGAATTTTACAAACAACTCAGCAACGCAATGGATAAATATTCTTTGAATCAATGGAAAGAATATTTGAAATGGCAATTAATAAATTCACTTGCAGATAGATTGAGTTCTCCTTTTGCAAAAGAAAATTTCCATTTCAGGGGCACGGTGATGACCGGCGTTAAAGTGGAACGTCCGCGATGGAAAAGAATTCAAGATGCAACCGAACGTGCAATGGGTGAATTAATCGGGCAAGTTTATGTTAAGAAGTATTACTCTCTGAAAACGAAAATGCGGTATGAAAAAGTTGTTGATAATATGATTTCAGCTTTTGCTGCAAGAATTAAAAAACTCGATTGGATGAGCGATCAAACTAAAGAGAAAGCGCTTTACAAATTATTCCATATCACAAAGAAAGTCGGCTATCCAGATAAATGGAAAGATTTTTCAAAACTTTCTGTTGACCGGAAATCCTACGCAAGAAATACAATCGACTCAAGAATTTTTTGGTTTGATAGAGGAATAAACAAGCTGGGCAAACCGGTTGATCGTTTGGAATGGGACATGACTCCGCAAACTTACAACGCTTATTATAATCCGTCGAATAATGAGATTGTACTCCCAGCCGCAATGTTCATTGTTCCCGGCGTTCCGGATTCGCTGCTTGATGATGCAGTTGTTTATTCCTATGCAGGCGCTTCAACAATAGGACATGAGATGACACACGGTTTCGATGATGAAGGAAGACAGTACGATGCAAAAGGAAATTTGAAAGACTGGTGGACAAAAGCTGACGAAGAAAAGTTCAAAGCCAAAACTCAATTGATGGTTGAACAGTTTGATAATTATGTTGTGTTGGATAGTATGCACATAAACGGTAAAGCAACGCTAGGAGAAAACATTGCCGATCTCGGCGGACTTGTAATCGGTTACGATGCATTCAAGAAAACGGAACAGTACAAAAGCGGTAAACCGATAAATGGTTTAACACCATCGCAAAGATTTTGGCTTGGTTACGCGTACTCGTGGCTGGGACATACACGACCGGAAGCATTGGCACAACAAGTAATGACCGATGTTCATTCGCCAAACTTTTTGCGTGTTAACGGACCGTTAAGTGATATTTCAGCTTTCTACAAAGCATTCGATGTTAAAGAAGGTCAATCGATGTGGAGACCGGAGAACAAACGTGTGAAGGTTTGGTAAAAGTGATAATTCTAAAATTATTTTGAAGCCGGAGTTAATTCCGGCTTTTTTACTTTTCCAAAATCACTCCCGCCATTGCCTCAAAATAAAACCTAACCATGATTGTACTACGTTTCATTTCCGATGTATCAAATTATTCTTTTGGATTTATTAAATTCTTTTTGTTAGCTTATTGTCAAGTAAAGGGGTAACCTGGAATCACCATTCAGTGAGATAAGTTTTTTGAACGCTCTATTTTAAAGTGGGGAATAGTCCGCTTTATAAAAAAAATCCCGACATATTTATAAGAGAAATAGATAAATCGTTTCTTCCTTTCCGGTTCGTGTGCAGGTTGGAAAACAACGTGTTACTAAATAAATATGTTGAGGGTATTATGAAAAAAGTATTACAGCTTTTTATATTTATTCTTTTCTATAACATCAGTTTTGGACAATCGCTTTTTGTTGAAGAATTCAACTACACCACTGGAGATTTATTAACGGCTCACAACTGGGTTCAAAGCGGAACTTCCACGACCAATCCTCTCAGTATTTCCTCGCCTGGATTGACTTATACAAACTATCCTTCGGTTGCCGGAAACGCTTGCACTTTGGCACTCACGGGACAGGATGTTTATCAAAGTTATACTGCACAATCTTCCGGCAATGTATATCTATCATTTTTATTGAATGTTCAAAGTACCGGAACGGGTGATTATTTTATTGCACTATCACCTTCTACAAGTCAGACTAATTATTATTTACGCGTTCATATTAAATCGAATGGAAGCGGTTTCTCCATGGGCTTGAGCAAATCCAATGAAGTTACCGGCGGATCAATTTATGGTACAACTGTTCTAAATTTCAACACAACTTACTTAGTTGTTTGCAAACATACTTTTGTTGCTGCTGCTACAACTGATGACATTGAAAGTGTTTTTGTTTTCAACGATCCACTGATTCCCGCAACCGAACCATCAACACCGGAAGTAGGCCCATATACAAATGCCACGAAGAACGACCCGGCTGATTTGGGATATGTTACAATCAGGCAGGGTAGCACAGGTGCATCGGCTCTTTTAAAAATTGACGGAATTAGATTAGACACTTCTTGGTCAGGATTATTAGGTCAATCAGGACTTGTTGCGCCGTTAGCAACAGCGGCATCAAACGTTACAGCAAACGGTTTTACTGCGAACTGGAACAGTGTGAATACTGCTACCAACTATATACTTGATGTTTCAACCGCAGCCGATTTTTCAACATTTGTTGCTGGATTCAACATGAAGGATGTTGGGAACGTTACAACGTTTGATGTTACCGGTCTGGATCCGAATACTACTTATTATTATAGAGTACATGCTTGGGACGGAACCAATGCAAGTACGCATTCAAACTCAATAACTGTAGTTACTGTTGTTGTAGCACCAGTTGCAACTGAGGCAACAAATGTTACTACAACCGGATTCACGGCTAATTGGAATGCATCGACTGGAGCAACAAATTATTGGCTGGATGTATCAACGGCATCAGACTTTTCTGCATTAGTTACTGGTTATGATAACAAAGATGTTGGTAATGTAACGACTTACGATGTTACTTCTCTCAGTACAGGAAATACTTATTATTATCGTGTACGCGCTTCTAATGCGAATGGAATAAGTACAAACTCAAGTATAATAACGGTTGGCACTGGTGTGCTAGCTGCCCCGCTTGCGCTAAGTGCAACCAATATTACCACGACAAGTTTCACCGCTAGATGGAACAGTTCGGCAACTGCGACAACTTATTTGCTGGATGTATCGACAGCATCAGACTTTTCTACATTCATTACAGACTACAACGGAAAAGATGTTGGGAACGTAATGAGTTATAATGTTACTTCGCTAAACTGCAGTACGGTTTATTATTTCCGCGTCCGCGCTTCTAACAGCGGAGGCGCAAGCGCGAACTCAAATACAATAACGGTTACCACACTGTTGGCGGCACCCGTTGCTACAGCGGCAACAAATATTACAGCAACAGGATTTACTGCAAATTGGAATGCTTCTACCGGCGCGACTAACTACTGGGCTGACGTTTCAACTACGGACGATTTTTCAAATGTTCTAACTTCGTACAATAATAAATCTGTTGGGAATGTAACGACATGTATAATTATCTCTCTAACACCCAACACTACTTATTATTTCCGTGTGTGCGCATCCAACAGTAGCGGTACAAGTCCATATTCAAATACTATTATTGTTACAACAAACGTTACCGGTGTTGATGATATGTTAACCTTACCAACTAGCTTTGATTTGTCGCAGAATTATCCGAACCCGTTTAATCCGACGACAACAATTCAGTACCAAATTCCCAAAGAGACTTTTGTTAGTATTAAAGTTTACAACGTGATTGGAAGCGAGATTTCGACTTTAGTTAATAGTATGAAATCGCCCGGAACTTATGAAGTAAGATTCAATGCCGGTCAATTAACAAGCGGAATTTACATCTATAAAATTCAGGCAGGACAATTTTCACAAATGAAGAAAATGGTTCTGGTTAAATAAAAAATTGAAACAATTAAAGAGATAAAAATTAGTGTCTTAATAACTTAAAAATTTTGAAGGGGTAGTTATGAAAAAAATAATTCTTCTTTTAATAATTTCAATATTCCTAGCATCGAATATTAGTCAAGCTCAGACAGTAGATGACTTTAATTATGCAGGAAATTTAAATGCGAACGGCTGGTCAACGCATAGCGGTAGTGGCTCCAATGTTATTGCAACTACAACGGGGTTAAGCTATTCTGGATATATCAATAGTGGAATTGGAAACGCCGCGCTGCTAAAAAATCTTGGTGGCGAAGATATTAATTATACTGCTGGGGTAGGCACCTATAATACTAACGGAACAACTGTTTATTTTTCTTTTATGGTGAATGTTACTGAAAGCAGCACTAGTAAAACTGGAGACTATTTTATTCATATTGGTGATCGAACAAGCGCCACAAGTTTTACAAGTTTTAGTGCACGTGTCTTTGAACGAGTTGTCTCTGGGTCAGTTAATTTTGGTATCTCGAATACTTCAACTGCAGCCTACGGAACTACTAATTTTTCAAGAAATACAACCTATCTAATGGTGGTAAAATATACTATCAATACAAGTGGAAATGATAGAGCCGATCTTTGGGTGCTTTCTTCCGGCATTCCAAGTAGTGAAACTGCTGCTGGTTCTCCAGAATTGTCCTCTACTACTACTGCAGGTCAAGATGTTATAGATGCACTTGCTTTGAGACAAGGATCATCTACCACCTCTGTTCAAACTGTTGTTGATGGAATCAGAATTGCTAAATCTTGGAACGACTTGCTATTTATACCTCAAGCAACTTCTGCAACAAGTATTGTGGCTACTAGTTTTAATGCGAATTGGAATTCTGTTGGTGGAGCTTCAGGATATTATTTAGATGTATCAACAGACAACACATTTGCTGATCCGACCCAATTTGCTTCAGGGTTCAACAATAAAGATGTTGGGAATGTAACAACTTATTCCGTTACGGGACTTACAGCTGGTGTAACATATTATTATAGAGTACGAGCTTATGATGCAAGCGCGAATGCAGGACCAAGTTCAAACACAATTTCGGTTACAACTATTCAACTGATTTTAGGTTCAACTGAAGCTGCTGCTCTAAATTATACTGAAGGTGATCCAGCAACGGTAATAACAGCATCCACGGTTATTACCTCGTCAATTGCAAATTTAACTGGCGGAGTTGTTCAGATAACTAACAACTATCTAAATGGTCAAGATGTTTTAGCTTTCACCAATGTACTGCCGATCACTGGAAGTTGGGATGCGACCACCGGAAAATTAACTTTAAGTGGCACCGATACTTATTCCAATTATCAAGCTGCTATTAGGAGCGTCACTTATCAAAACACTTCTCAAAATCCTAGCACACTTCAAAGAACGGCAAGCTTCACAGTTAGTATCGGATCTTTTAACAGCAACACTGTTACACGGAATATTTCTATCACACCAGTAAATCAAGCGCCTGTTTTAGCGGCGATAGAACTTGCGGCACTTTCGTATAGTACGGGCGCAGGAAAACAAATAACTAATACAGTAACTGCTGAAGATGTAGATAACACCACAATGTCAAGCGCTACTGTTCAAATAACCGGCAACTACACTAATGGGCAAGATTTACTTTTATTTACAAATCAAAACGGGATCTCTGGTAACTGGACAGCAGCTACAGGCACACTTGTTCTTAGCGGATCGTCTTCTGTTGCAAACTATCAAGCAGCGTTGAGAAGTGTTCAATTTCAAAATACGTCTGTTAGTGCAAACACACTTCAAAGAACGGTCAGTTTTACATTGAATGACGGAACAGCAAACAGCAATGTAGCAACAAGAAATATTGATATAAATAATACTCCGGTGCTCGCATCTATTGAAGGCACTCAATTATCGTATGCACCTGGAGATCCTGCTACGCCAATTACTTCGTCTATAACGGTCAACGATCCCGATCCGGCTAATCTTGCGGGTGCAATAGTTCAATTCAGCGGTTATTACGAATGGGGTAAAGATGTGCTAGCGTTCACAAATGCAAATGGAATTACTGGAAGTTGGAATGCAACAAATGGCGTGTTAACACTTACAGGGGCATCATCGGTTGCAAATTATCAAACAGCGTTAAGAAGTGTAACGTATAAGAATACAAGTGCTACCCCGGTTAAGCTCATCAGAACAATAAGTTTTATTGTAAATGATGGTGTCGCTAATAGCAATGCAGTGACAAGAGATATTAACTTAGGGTTTACTCCTCCAACTTTGAGTGGGGTAGAGATTACTGCACTCTTGTACAAACAAAGTGATGGTGAAAAGAACATTTCAAATTCTGTTACTATAAGTAGTCCTAGCTCACCATTTATGAATAGTGCAACTATTAAAATAACTGGTAGTTACAAACCTGGAGAAGATATACTAACATACCCCAGTCAGAACCAGATAGTCTCTGAATGGGATCCGAATAGCGGTCAGATTAATTTAAGCTGGATCTCATCAGTGGCAAATTATGAAGCTGCGTTGAGAGGAGTTACTTACAAAAATATCAGTAGCGCTCCAAATACATCGACAAGAACAGTAAGCTTTACTGTAAGTGATGGATTTAATACTACAAATACTGTTACAAGAAATATTAATGTTAGCAAAATTACGATTGTAACTATTACAACTATTCCACAGGAAGGGGGTACTGTTACTGGTAGAGGTTCATATTTCTCTGGAAATAACGTTGTCGTTACTGCTACACCTAACTCAGGTTACCACTTTGTAAACTGGACTGAAGGCGGAACGGAAGTTTCAGCAAATACAAGTTATACTTTTACAATAAATGCGAACAGAACATTAACAGCAAATTTTGCTTTGCAGAAATGTACTGCTGCAACAACTTCTAATCCAACTGATGGCGGCACAACTGCCGGTGATGGTACATTTGATTATGGTACGTCTGTGACAGTCATCGCCACTCCAAACCAAGGATACGAATTTGTTAACTGGACTAGTAATGGTACTGTAGTTTCGACATCTGCAAGTTATACATTTACTATTAATGGCAATCTGAATCTAGTCGCTAATTTTATGATGCTGCCCATTTTAACTGTTACACCCGACTTCGTTGCAGTTGATCATGCTGCGGGAACAGGTTCGTTCACGGTTACAAATTCCGGTGGTGGAACAATGGCTTGGGCAGCAGTATCAGACATCTTCTGGATTAAGATTAAAAGCGGTGCCGCCGGTTCAAATAACGGAACAATTAATTTCAGCTATGATCATAATAACAGTGCATCAAGAATTGGAACAATTACAATCACTGCTGCTGGGATAAGCGGTAGTCCAAAAGTAGTTGAGGTTAGACAGAATGAATTAGCAACCTATGTGGAAACTCTTAACATGGGTATTCCTAACGAATTCAAGCTCGATCAAAATTATCCTAATCCATTTAATCCATCTACTAAGATTAGATACGGTTTACCGAAAGAAAGTAATGTTGTGTTAACCGTCCATAATATTTTGGGTGAAGAAGTAGCTAGACTTGTTGATGGATACCAGAATGCGGGTTATTACGAAGCTAATTTTGCAGCAACTAATTTGAGCAGCGGAATTTATGTATATCGTATTTCTGCGGGTAACTATATACAGATAAAGAAAATGCTTTTGATGAAATAAAGGTAGATTTATAAATAGAATAAAAAAGCCCCGGATTATCGGGGCCTTTCCAGAGCTGGCGGGCGGACTTGAACCGTCGACCTGCTGATTACAAGTCAGCTGCTCTACCAACTGAGCTACGCCAGCATTTATTTTTTACAATCAATCTTTTAAGAACTTTCGACATGCTGATTATCCCGACACGTCGGGACTGCTCTACTCCGTCAAAGCCGGACAAGCAACTGAGCGGAGTTTATCCCGCTTTAAGCGGGACCAGCAATTCATAATTTTGCGGCACAAATCTAATATAAATTACGTTTCCACGCAATAAACTGAAACCACTTTACTTAGTCGTCTATAAATTTCTGCTCACCTATAAATTGAATATATTAGAAACATAAATGTAAATGTTACTGAAATGACAAAGAATGAACTAAAGTATTATTCGTCGCTGCTGAATAAAAAACAACGCAGGGAAGAAAACAAAATTCTTGTGGAGGGACGTAAATTAATTACAGAAGCAATTGGTTTCGGCTACGAGTGCGAAATTCTTTTTGCCGCAAAAGAAAGCTTTGAAGAAGACAAAGATTTTTCCGGATTGATTCAAAAGAGAAAGATTAAAATTGAATTTTTGAAAGCGGCTGAACTATCGAAACTCAGCGATACAAAAACCAATCAAGGATTGATAGCCGTTTTCCGAACAGCGAAATTGGCTGATCATACTTCGGCGAAACAAAATATGATCGTTGCACTCGAAAATGTATCCGATCCCGGAAATATGGGAACTGTCATTCGCAACTGCGACTGGTTCGGCGTTAAAGAAATTATTTTAAGCAGTGACTGTGCAGAAGTTTTCAGTCCCAAAGTTATTAGAGCATCTGCAGGATCGGTTTTTCATGTTGTCGCTAAAGAGTACAAAAATTTCTATGATGAGTTAGCGCTGAGAAAAAAAGCGGGCTACAAAATTGTCTGTGCTGACTTGAAAGGAGAAGATGTTTATTCCTTCGATTTGAAAGACAAAATAATTGTGGTATTTGCTAACGAGGGGAATGGTCCCACACAGCACATAAAACAACTGACCGATATTTTTGTAACAATTCCAAAACGCGGGGAAACCGAATCGCTAAATGTTGCGAGCGCTTCTGCGGTAATTCTTTCCGAACTGACAAAATAAAAAAGCCCGCCTATGTGCGAGCTCTTCTAAAAACTTATTTACCGCCAATTTTATTTCAGCAGAATCATTTTCTTGGATTGAACAAAATCACCGGCTTTCAACGTATAAAAATAAACACCGCTGGATAATTGCGAATTGCGAATTGAGAATTGAGAATTATACTTGCCAGCTATTTTATATTCGTTGACCAGTGTTGCAACTTCTCTTCCCAGCATGTCGTAAACTTTTAACGTAACATAACTGTCTGCTGCTAACTGCCAACTGATAACTGTAGAGGGATTAAACGGATTCGGATAGTTCTGATACAAAGCATATTGAGTTGGTAACGAATCTTCTTTTTTTACATCCGTGAGAAAATTCAAACTCGGTAGTTTGTTTGATGTGTAAAGTCTATACTCGCCCGGCAGCAATGGTATTTGTGTTGTCCCGCTAGAAACAGTTATACTGTCGCCGGTAAAGAATTCATACCATTTGCTAGTGGTACTGGAACTGAATGATGCGTTTTGTGTACTAACATCAAAGTTTCCGAAGATCATAACATTCATTGACGGATCCGTTATGCTTATTGTCTTGACTGGACCGGAAGCGCTGATTGTAAAACTATTGCTGGAGAACGCCGGGTAATTTTTCTTCAGTCTGATCAGTCCAGCAAAGACATCAAACAATTTTCTATGTGTCGCATCCGTGTAGTAATTCCATTTAAAAGGTTTTTCGGCTAATCTGCCGCCACCGCCGTCAATCGAAACATCGTAGCCAACTTCTCCGCCCATCCAAATCATTTTTGGACCGGGAACGGTTAGGAACATTGACGCACACAATTTTATTCTATCCAGTGCAGTTGAAGTATCCTTTATACTGTAACTGCCGTTTGAATTTCCATACGTGAGATTTTTGTACATCAGCCTTTCTTCGTCATGACTTTCCATATAACCGACGAGCCCCGGCTGACTCCATCCTCGATTAACATAGGATATCGAAGAAAAATCCCACGTTCCGGGAGGTCCCGATGCATAACCCATGGCGGCTTGTTGGTAACTTCCATTAAGATTTCCCCAGAGCATCATTCCGTAGTTTGATAGTTCTATTTCTTCGGAGTTCGCGGTGAAATGTTCGAGGATTACATAAGCTGTTGGAGAAACGTTCCAAATTTTGTTTGCCATCCTTTCAAGTATTTTGATTCGTGACGCATCATATGCAGAGCCATCGCCGGGTGTGTTTGTAAATCCTTTGCTGAAATCAAAACGAAAGCCGTCCATTTTGTATTCGGTAAGCCAGTACGATGTAACACGGTCTACAAAATATTTTGTTGCGTTACTTTCGTGGTTGAAATCATATCCCCAAGAATAAGTTGGATTAGGAGAAACCTGATTGAACCACGGATTGTTTGCAGCCGGTCGAGAGTTTGTAGTATCCCAATACATTTTAACCATAGGACTTAAGCCGTAAGAATGGTTCAGCACAATATCCATGATAACTGCAATACCGTACGAATGGCAGGCATCAATAAAAGCTTTGAGCTGATCTTTCGTGCCGTAATATTTATCCGGCGCAAAGTACATCATCGGGTTGTAACCCCAACTGCTGTTGCCTTCAAACTCGTTAATAGGCATCAGTTCAATTGCATTTACCCCGAGCTTCTTAAAATAGCTTAGTGTGTCTCTAAGTGTTGTATAAGAATGAGTTGAAACGAAGTCGCGTACAAGCAGTTCGTAAATAACCAGCTTATCCTTGGAAGGACGCGTAAAGTTTGGAATAGCCCAGTTGTACGGAGTCTGTCCGGTTTGAAGAACCGAGACAATGCTTTCCGTTTTACCGGTCGGGTACGGTTTTAAGTTTGGATAAGTTGATGGTGAAATGTATTGATCGTTCCATGGGTCTAAAATTTTATCTGCGTAAGGGTCTTGTACTCTGATCGTTCCATCAATTAAAAATTGGTAAGCGTATTCCTGTCCTGGTGTAAGATTCGAAATTGTTATCCACCAAATCACACTGTCCGGTGTTACTTGATCACGATTCATGTAATATGATTGATCGACTTTCCAATCATTAAAATCGCCGATAACATAAACGTTCTTCATATATGGTGCATAGAGTGCGAGCGTGACTGATGTATTGTCGCTGCCGTAATTAATTCCAATTTGATTACCGGCAGGAAGCGGCGAATCGGTAACCGGTGAATTTGTTACGATTGCAAATTGAGTGCTGTCTTTTCTTCCTGAAAAATCTTCTGCAATAATCTTTATAATATCTTTCCAAGAAGGATTGTCGTTCGAAGAAAACGTGTATTGCAAAGTACTTGAGTTGCTCTGATACTTTTGCACATCATTAATAAATAATGTAATTGATTTAGTGCTCGATCCCGCCGAGGAAGTAGCTGAGATTGGTAATGTAGCTCCCGGTGAAATAAAATACGGAGATCTCATCGGGTCGCCGAAAGTATTCTTTACGTTAGGTGAATTTAGGATAACAGAAATTCCCGTATTATAAAGAGAAGCGAAAATATCTTTTCCTCCAACGTCACGTCCGGTTCTACTGCCTGTTACATCTCTAAAAACAAAAGCTAATTGCAAAATATGTTCAGAAGAGGGGATAGAACCAAGATTCTGGTGGTTGTTACTATAATATATTCTTGGCCGTCCAATAACAAGATGATAATGATCCGCGCTGTCGCGAGTTAATTTAATGTCTGGATAATTGGTAGCCCAAGGAGCCATTACATATTTCCAATCCGATCCACTAGTGCTAATGTTAGTTATCACTCCAGTATGAGCGTACACATCACCTGTAAAACCTTTTAGTCCGGCATCTCCCTTTGTTGCGTCGAAGTAAACTATAATAGAATCATTTTCAGATGCATACAACGGCGAAAGAGTGACAGGTGATTGTGCAAACAAACTCGTTGATATAAGGAGCAGCAGAAAAGCGAAACGTAATTTCATGATTGTCTCAATTAGAAGAATGAAAGAAATAATTATTCAAATTTCGGCTGGAAATTTAGACTTTGCTTAACTGCTAATCAAGGAATTCCCACGCCACTCCAAGACGCAACCCGCGTGATTGCTTTGGATAATACGGCGAAATGAAATAATTGGCATTTAAAAGATTTTCCCACACAAAATAAATAATAGCTGATTTTTGAATGTGTCCGGCTAAAAAGAAATCGATTTGGAATGACGGTGTTATCTGAGAATTTGATATTAAAGACGCCGCATGTGTCGATGGGTCATAAATGTAGTTTGAGACAATACTTTTTTCGAAATCGATGGATGTGTAATACTGGTCGCCAACCGAGTAGTAATTGATTCCTGTTCTCAGTTTTAAATTACGGTTGAACAAGGTATCAATGTAATAAACTCCGCCGCTGGAACTGAATTTGGGCATTTTATAATCAAGCCGGTTTTGGTCGTTGAAATACAAACTGCTATTGGTGCTGAATAAAAACTTCCAAATTTTGAAATTGAGATTTAGATTAATCCCTTGCAGAGATACATCTTTAACGTCAAAATAAATTGCTCTTCCGGTCTTTGCTGAATCTTCCTTGAGTGCAGCAGAAATCAACGAGTTAGCTGAACTTTGATGGAAGAATCCAAGCCGAGCATTGACGAATTTATCAGCGTATTCGGCGCTCAACTCAAGAGAAGTAATTTTTTGTTTGTTCAAAACGATTCCGGGAAGAACAAACTGTTCCTCAAAAATGTCGTAAGGTTTTTCAACCGATGATACGGCTCCAAATAGTCTGATGGAATTCTCTATGTCGATTGAAACTGATGTGCCGGCCCCCAAATAATCGTTGCCCCCTGATCTCAAGTACTTGGCAAAAACCAAAGGTTGGAATGATCTATCGAAAATATTCATACCGGCAATTCCGCCGATTGATGCGTAATCCCGTTTGATGTCGTTAGATAAAAGCGGAGATGAGTAATTCACGTGCTCTACGTTTGCAAGTGCAGTAATGTTGAAAAGATCATTCCTAAAATCTTGACGAAGATTTGCACCAAAAACTTCACTCTCGTTGTTATCAACTATTACCGCAGCACCATTTTGAAAGTTCGCTGCACCCTCATTTTGTCTAAATTCGGTAAGGTTTGTTTGATAATATAGAGTTGCGTCTGTGTATAAGTCGTT
Organism: Bacteroidota bacterium; assembly: GCA_021820065.1. Lineage (GTDB taxonomy): Bacteria > Bacteroidota > Ignavibacteria > Ignavibacteriales > Melioribacteraceae > Fen-1258. The sequence continues at coordinate 84,067 of JAKAEE010000005.1, forward strand.
AAAAAAATTTCCGAGTAGGTTGAGGCTAAAATCATGTCCGGCAACCTTTTGATAACGATTCGAATAACTTACAGGTGCAAGACGTTGGTCGTATAAGACGCTGTTTATTGGGGAATTAGGATAATTGTTACCGATGGCATTAATGTCAACTCCGCCGTTCAATTGCACAATACTTTTAAAGTATCTATAGTTGGCAATTATATTCACGGAGTTTGAAAGCAGGTAATCTGCTCTCGCAGTTGCACGCCAGTTGCTTAAATCGGTATTTGAGAATGCACCGTATGTGCTTTGATTTGTGATTTCAAAATACGTGTTGAGTTTATGATACGGCATTATACTGAATGTTCCGTCTATTAATCCTTCCGTATTCGGTGCCTGATAGAACTTAATTCTTGAATAAGGCTTGTTAATATTTGGTATCCGCGGTATTAGGTTTACCGACACAGAGTTGTTCTGACTTGCGAAAAGGAATCCTAGCGGTAGCGGAATGATCTCTAAAGAACCGATACTTTCCGATTGAAACAAATTGAGATCAAATGAATTTGTAAGCCGATTGTTAATAGAAATGCCGTTAGAAAGAAATGCTGCATTTCCAAATCCTTGTCCGTAAAGAAGTACTTCGTTGGGTTGACCGATTGTGCCAAGGTCTCTCATGAATCCAAACGGAAAATTTCTGAACCAATCGCCGGCGTAACGGTAGTCAAGTTCACCCAG
>JAKAEE010000129.1 GCA_021820065.1 Bacteroidota bacterium
AAAACTTGCCTGCTGAAAGGAGTATTGCTATTTTGCGTTGAGAAACTGCCTGTTATCAGAAGGTCAAATCAATGACAAAGCAGGAAGAAGTTCGCTATCTGATTCATACGCTCGGAATAAAACCAAGTATGGTTGCCGAGAAACTCGGTATGAAAGTTCAAACATTTACCTATCTAATAAATGACAGCCCGCAATTTGATGATGATCTCTACAAGCAAATCAAATCTATAATTGACGATTACCAATTTGAACTAAATCTTTTTGAAACAGGTGATTACTCTGAAAGTCTCGACATGTTCATTGATGACGACCTAAATTTAGGAATCGGAGAACGGGTTCGATTGTTCGCAAAAAGAAAGTACGGCACTCTCAAAAAACTTGCATTGGCAATGAAGATATCCCCTCAGCAGCTTCAACAATACGTTAGCGGAAAACGTGAACCCGGCACACGAATACTTATGAAACTTCTTCATTTGGGCTGTGATATTAACTGGCTTCTCGGCGGGAAAGAATCTATTGAATCATACAAGATTTATAAACTCGAAAACGAACTGCGAAGATTTCAAAGCAGCTTCACCCAAATTGCCGAGCTCACGAAAAAAATTGAGGGCGGACATTAAGAGAACGAAAAAACAGTAAGTAGTATGTAGTAAGCAGAATTTAGATAATATAAAAAGGCGGCTTGTGCCGCTTTTTCAAAACATATAGGAGACTAATTCATGGTAAGGAAATTCTCATTCGTAATCACTTTGTTTTTGTTTTCAACAGGTATGCTATTCTCTCAAGCGGAAAAACCTCAACCGGCAAATGATGTTCTTCAGTCGGCGTATAAGGAAGCAAAATCAACAGATAAAAATGTTTTTCTTTTTTTTCATGCTTCATGGTGCAGCTGGTGCAAAAGATTAGAAAAAGCAATGCAAAGCCCCGAACTCAAGAAAATATTTGGAGACAATTACGTTATAACACATCTTGATGTTCTTGAGAGAAAAGAAAAAATAGATGAATTAGAAAATCCGGGTGGACGAGAGATTATGGCAAAACTCGGCGGCGAAAAATCCGGCTTACCGTTTTATGTTTTTCTTAACGATACTGGAAAGAAACTTGCGGATTCCAATGTTATGCCCAAAGATCAAAACATAGGTTACCCGGGAAGTGACGACGAGATTGCAGCTTTTGTAAAACTTTTGAAGTTATCGGCAAAACACATAAGTGAAGAACAATTGACAACTATAATAGATTATTTGAAGAAGAATGCGCCGAAACCGATGAGTCATTAGAAATCTTTTTCAGTCCAAATTGAAATGCTTATCAGTTTGAATGTGTGCAATACACTTGGACAAGAAGTTGCGAAATTAGTAAGTCAAGAATTGTCAAATTATTCTTAAAATGTAATCGTGACTTTTATACGATTTCAATTCCCTTTCATACTGCATTGCTTCTGATCTGGAAGCAAATTCCTTCTGAAAAAGCAACTCCCAAGGGATGCCGTGCTTAGTTGAAAATGAATAACCGGAATTATGTTGAGAAATTCTTTTTTCTAAATCGTTAGTTTGTCCAACGTAATACTTACCGTTCTTTTGGCTTTGCAGAATGTAAACGAAATATCTCACATTTAAGTTGGTAGGTTATATGTGGAGCTAAGCGGGATCGAACCGCTGACCTCCCCGATTTCATCGGGGCGCTCTTCCAGCTGAGTTCTCTATTATTCTTAAAATGTAATCGTGACTTTTATACGATTTCAATTCCCTTTCATACTGCATTGCTTCTGATCTGGAAGCAAATTCCTTCTGAAAAAGCAACTCCCAAGGGATGCCGTGCTTGGTTGAAAATGAATAACCGGAATTATGTTGAGAAATTCTTTTTTCTAAATCGTTAGTTTGTCCAACGTAATACTTACCGTTCTTTTGGCTTTGCAGAATGTAAACGAAATATCTCACATTTAAGTTGGTAGGTTATATGTGGAGCTAAGGAGGATCGAACTCCTGACCTCTTGAATGCCATTCAAGCGCTCTCCCAGCTGAGCTATAGCCCCGTAAACAATTCAGAATTGAAAATTGCTAATTGAAAATTTAACAACCAGAAACATAAATTCTTCTGGGTCAAAACTAATAATCACGTGCGGCATTGTCAATTTATATACAGGAACTTTATCCAGCTGCAAAAAGTGTGACAAAACATTGGGATTGAATTAAAACTCAAAGCGGAATATCTTTGCAGCGCAAATAAGAAGAGTAAAATGAAAAAATACATTTCGAAAATTTTGTTGGCAGTTACTTTTGTTGCAGCTTTAACGATTTCTGCATGCAAGGACACAACCACAGCCGAAGCCCTAGACAACGTTATTATTCCGGCAACCAATGTAAGTTTCGCTAAATACATTCAACCGGTATTAACTGTTAAATGTGCTAACGCGGGATGTCACGATGATCAAACGGCTGCCGGTAGTTTAAGTTTGACAACGTGGGCTAATACGACAGCCGATTACCAAGTAGTAGCGCCCGGTTATCCACAGAACAGTAAACTCGTTTGGAGGATTGAAGGAACGTCCGGCAATCTAATGCCGCCAATCGGTTATGCGCCATTAACGAAAAACCAAATTGATGGAATAAAGACTTGGATAAAAGAAGGAGCGAAAAATAATTGAGAATTGCGAATGGAGAATTGCGAATGGAGAATTGCGAATTAAAAATTCAGAAAGGGAATGACTCTCGCTCCATAATTCGCAATTATGAATTTTCAATTCTCAATTCATCAAAGCCATTTCATTTCACGGTACCAATCGATCGAACGTTTAATTCCGTCTTCCAAAGAAACCTTTTGACGATAACCTAATTCCGAAACTGCTTTACTTACATCGCAAGTCCAATTCTCTTGGACAAAGTCTCTCGCCTTTTCCAAATTAAATGTTGCAGCCTTTGAACTGAACGTGGCGAAAAATTGTGCGACGGCAGCGACAGTGTAAACAAGAAAATGCGGAAATCGAATCGTTAGAGCTTTCTTGCCAAATGCTTTCGAGATTGCCTCGCTAACTTGAGGCCATGTGTAAATTTCTTCCGATGCAAGAAAATAAATCTGCCCTTTTGCTTTTTCATTAACTGCCGCCAGATAAAGTCCGTTGACAACATCATCAACGTGAATCAAATTTAATTTCTTTTCGTTAAACCCTACCAAAGTCATCAAGCCCATTTTGTAGGTTTTAAACACTTGGTATATCTCAGTATCGCGCGCTCCGTAAACAGCATGCAATCTCAAAATAGTTATCGGTAGTTTATCCATATAAGATTTAGCAACGCGTTCCTGTTCAAGTTTACTTCTGCCGTAAGTTGTGATGGGATGTTCTGAAGTTTTTTCGGTACAAGGATTTCCGTCGAGCGATGGACCGCATGCAGTCATACTGCTGGAAATTACAACCCGTTTTATTTTTGTATTCACTTCGCATAGAACGTCAAGTAATGCCCTGGTAGTTTCAACATTACCGTCAAAATAACCTTCCTTACTTTTTGATTTCACGACGCCGGCAATGTGAAAAAGATAATCCGCATCTTTAAGCACTTCCTTCAATTTTTCTTTATCTGTTAAACCGCAATCGAAAATTTCAACGGGTTTATTTTCCAGCCAGCGTTTCGAACTTGTAGAACGCAAAATACATTTGACTTGATGACCTTCAGCGAGTAATCTATCCACTAAATGACTTCCGACAAAACCAGATGCACCTGTAACAACCGAGATATTTTTCATGCCGATTCTATTAATTAATAATGAATTTTCTTTATATTGACCAACAATATTTTAGCTTCTTGAATAATTCAGCTAAATCAAAAATAAAAAATTAATCTCTAGAAAAATAATCCGGAGGAATATTGGAC
>JAKAEE010000006.1:0-80141 GCA_021820065.1 Bacteroidota bacterium
CCGGGTTTCAGTTCGGTGTAGGCGTTGGATGGTAAACCGTTTGTTGTTGAGTTCTCGTTTGAAGACATAAAATCTCCCTAAAAAATTAGATTAAGATTATGAGCAAGAGTAAGAGCAAGAATTTAAGTATTATACTCTACTTGCTGATCAAATGCTCTATCTGAATTGCTTTTAATTAAACCGATCAACATTGAAACAATTTCTTTTAAGATTGTCTTTCCTTCTATTAATATTTCTTCGTTTATGAAGTGCTTTGAGAACAAAATATCTAAACAACTGGAACATTCCAAAGAAGAACCTCTTGCTATATCAAAATAACGGCATCTATCCTTTCCAGTGTACTTTCCATTACCTTCTGCAATATTAAGAGCAATTGAAACCGAAGCCCTATCAAATTGATCAACCACGGAGATATTACGATTTACATTTTTGAAAATGCATTCGGACCATTTTATAAAATCGATTGCCTTTTGATAAACTTTTAATTTCTCGTGATCAAAATATATTTCCATACAATCTTACTCTTAATCTTATTCTTGCTCTTACTCTAAATTTTTACGCACTGTGCGGTATGCTGTAAACCACAATCATTAGTATGGCAGCAAGTGCTGCAAAGAGTTTCGGCTGCAATTCCTTTTTGATCATAAAATATGCAAGTAGCCATCCAACAAAAGCAATTAACGTTTTGTTATCGGTGATATCGTTGCCGTAAGGAAATCCTCCCCACACCTGTCCGAATGCAAAATAGTTCATCAAAAATCCCAACAGAAATCCGCCGATGAAAAGTACAACGAGAGTCCACATGGCTAACTTTTTCAAGTTTGCCGTGCTGTTAAGAAATTCCAAACCGCTCCTGGTAGAAAGCATCATAGCAAAGAACATAAAGAAAATGTGAGGGACTAAAATGCCCAGAGGCACGTGACCTTTGAACCGGATTATAACGGGTTTGTCTTCCGGTACCGTTATGGTAGCTTTATCTTTTCTAAGTTCAATAAAGTACTGCAATTTTTCCAGGGGTTCTTGAGCCGGTAACTCAGCTTTCAAAGTTTCAGTCCCTTTCATCTCTATAGTATTGAACGGATCGAGAGTTTTAAACTTGCGCCACTTCAAAATACCGCTGATTGCAGGATCGCCGGTTTTAATCTGCACAACACAATTCGAAGTTGATTCGTTGCTTCGATCAAGAACATAACTAATTTTTTTTCCATCGAAATTAACAGAGCCGGATATGGGATGCGTTGGGCCGGTCTGTCGCTGATAAATTGCAGAGCCAATAGTAATTATGAAGGCAAGAATCCAGAATAGAATTGTCTTTTTCATTTTTGAAGTTCCATAGTTAATGGAAAAGTTTGCCTAAACATAATTCAAAGGAAGGAATAGAAGCAATCATAAATTATAGCAAAGTGTGTTTCTTAATCTTAATCTTGCTCTTGATCTTGCTCTTGTTCTTGCTCTTGTTCTTGTTCTTAATCCTTTTTTGTTTATGATCAAGATTTTGCGCCAAAGCATTTGTTGTTCTTGTTATTGTATCTTTTGAAAAGTTTACACCAAACGGCTAAATCTTTTCTGCATGCTCCAATCGCGTCTGGAGCGGCGAATGACGAATACTTGCATGAATAATCGCAAAATGGGGGGAAGTTTACGGGAGGATTTTTTACGGATGGTTTCTTCGACATTTAATTTCCTAAATGATGAGAGAATGTTAACAAACTTTATTATTTTAGACAAGCAACTCAGCAGAGGAATATTTTGGACAAAGAAAAATTTATTGTTGATTCGTTAAAAGAAAGTTCCGAACTAAAACTTAACATTGAAAAGAACTGCAAAGCTGAAATATTGGTTGCGGTCCAATCTCTTGCAGATGCGTTCCGCAACGGTAAAAAACTTTTGCTCTGCGGTAACGGGGGAAGCGCCGCCGACTGCCAGCACATTGCAACCGAACTTGTGATACGTTTGAGCCATCACATTCAGCGTCCGGCACTTCCGGCAATTGCGTTAACAACAGACACATCCAACATCACCGCCGGCGGAAACGATATTGGGTTTGAAAATGTTTTTGCGCGCAACGTGGAAGGTTTAGGCGCCGAAGGAGACGTTCTACTGGCAATTTCAACAAGCGGAAATTCTCCCAACATAATTAAAGCTGTAGAAAAAGCTCATCAGAAAAAAATGTTTGTCATTGGATTCCTTGGCGGTAACGGCGGTAAAATAAAACCGCTGGTCGATCTCCCGATTATCATGCCTTCATCCAACACTCAGCGGATACAGGAGGGGCACATAACCGTTGCGCATATTATTTGTGAGTTAGTTGAAACAGCGTTGTATGGTTAGAATTATTTAAGATAGGTTAATTTTTTTAATATATGTTTAGCAAATATTCTTGAATTTCGTTGTGACGTGGAATTGGTTGAGATATTCTTGTCTGAGGATTTTGATACCAATCATGTTTTCCACCGTGTCTTATAAGAACACAACCATTTTTTTCAATTTCTTTAATCAGTTCTTTTCTTTTCAAGCTACTTCTAACTCGGCAATTTTTCGTACAAAAGGAATTTTACCGCTACTTAAATCATTATACAAATCTTTCAAATTCACTTGCAACTCTTCGAAAGATTCAGCTTGAGTCAAATAGTCCGGGAATTCCTCAAGATAACCAATCCAAAATTTTTCTTCTTTCCAATAAAGAAATCTGATTTTTCCGTTTATCATTTTATATCCTCATCATATCACAATAAAAATTATACACAATTTTCTTATCTTTCAAGCATTAAATGTGAAAAAATAAAGGGATTTTGATTATGACAGCAAATTTCGATATGATCCAAAAAGTTTACGCGGGATTTAAGAATAAAGTTGACGATGCGAGAAAAGTGGTTGGACGACCATTGACTTATGCCGAAAAGATACTCTACGCTCACTTGTGGGATCCCGCAACAAAAGAACTTCAGCGCGGAAAAAGTTTCGCAGATTTTGCACCTGACCGCGTTGCGATGCAAGATGCAACCGCTCAAATGGCGCTTCTTCAATTCATGCATGCCGGAAGAAAAACTTCCGCTGTTCCGGCAACAGCTCACGCAGATCACTTAATCGTCGCTCAAAACGGATCAAAAATAGATCTTGACCGCGCAATAGACGAGAACAGTGAAGTTTATGATTTTCTTGCAAGCATCAGTAAAAAATACGGCGTTGGTTTTTGGAAACCCGGCGCGGGAATTATTCATCAAGTGATTTTGGAAAATTATGCTTTCCCCGGCGGTATGATGATCGGTTCTGATTCTCATACTCCAAATGCCGGCGGACTTGGTATGATTGCTATTGGCGTAGGCGGCGCGGACGTTGTTGATGTGATGGCTGGAATGCCGTGGGAATTGAAATGGCCAAAACTTATCGGCATCAAATTAACCGGCAAACTTTCCGGTTGGACTTCACCCAAAGATGTAATACTAAAAGTTGCAGGAATCCTAACCGTTAAAGGCGGAACCGGTGCAATCGTAGAATATTTTGGTGAAGGCGCCAATTCAATTTCATGTACAGGCAAAGCAACCATTTGCAACATGGGGGCTGAAATCGGCGCAACAACTTCTCTCTTCCCATTCGATGAAAAAATGGCTGCGTATTTGAGAAAGACCGACCGCAGAGATGTTGCCGGACTCGCTCAAAACATGTTCGATGTGCTGAAAGCTGATCAGGAAGTTTATAATAATCCCGAAAAATATTTTGATCAAATAATTGAAATCAATTTGAGCGAATTGAAACCTCACATTAACGGTCCCTTCACGCCAGACCTTGCGTGGCCGGTTGAAACAATGAAGCAGACTGTGGTAGAAAAAAATTATCCGGATAAAATCAGTGTTGCGTTAATCGGAAGCTGCACAAACTCCAGCTATGAAGACATTGATCGCTCCGCAAGCATTGCCCGTCAAGCGCTTGCAAAAGGTTTGAAAGCAAAAGCGCAATTCACAATTACGCCCGGCTCGGAACAAGTACGCGCTACAATTGAACGCGACGGGCAGCTTCAAACTCTTACTGAATTCGGCGGAACAGTTCTGGCTAACGCATGCGGTCCTTGCATAGGTATGTGGAAACGTATGGATATTAAAACCGGAGAACGAAATACAATCGTTAACTCCTTCAACAGAAATTTTGCAAAGAGAAACGACAACAATCCGGAAACATATTCTTTTGTTGCCGGTCCGGAATTAGTTACTGCGCTCGCAATTGCGGGAAGTCTATCATTCAATCCCGAAACAGATGAACTTATTAATGAAGCCGGCGAAAGAGTAAAACTCGATCCGCCTTTCGGTGATGAACTTCCAACGCACGGTTTCGAGAAAGACACACAAGGATTTATCGCTCCATCTGCTGATGGATTCAAAACAAAAGTTATTATAAATCCTTCAAGCGAAAGACTTCAATTCCTAGAGCCATTCAAAAAGTGGGATGGAAAAGATTTTATTGATTTGCCTCTGCTTCTGAAAGCAAAAGGCAAATGCACAACAGATCATATTTCTCCCGCCGGTGCGTGGCTAAGATTCCGCGGACATCTCGATAACATCTCCAAGAATATGTTCCTCGGTGCAATTAATGCATTCACCGGAAACGCTGGCGAAGCAAAAAATCTTTTCACGGGAGAATACAAACAAGTGCATGAAGTTGCGCGCGACTACAAGAAAGACGGCTTGGGTTGGATTGTAGTCGGCGATGAAAATTATGGAGAAGGTTCATCACGTGAACATGCAGCAATGGAACCGCGTTTTCTTGGCGGCAAAGCAATCATTACAAAAAGTTTTGCACGTATTCACGAAACCAATTTGAAGAAACAAGGAATGCTTCCGTTAACGTTCGCTAATCCTGGTGATTATGATCTGATACAAGAGAATGACAGATTAAGTCTTGTCGGACTGAATGAATTTGCACCGGAGAAACAATTGAAGCTGATCATCAAACACAGCGACGGTTCGGTTGATGAGATTTTGTTGAATCACTCGTTCAACGCCGGACAAAGAGAATGGTTCAAAGCCGGTGGAGCGTTAAATTTAATAGCTCTGAGCTTTCAGCGGTCAGCCGTCAGTAAAAAAGCAAAAAAAGTAAAAGCTAAGAAAGCAAAGACACCGAAAAAGAAAGCCGTTAAAAAAGCGGTGAAGAAACCGGCAAAGAAAGTTGTGAAGAAAAAAGTTGTGAAAGCAAACGTGAAAAACAAAAGCGTTAAACTTGCCCGCCTTGGCGGGAAAGCAAAGCCGGTTGCAAAGAAAAAGGTTGTTAAGAAAACGACCAAGAAGAAAAGAAAATAATTGGTTGAAGTAAGAACAAAAGGCGAGAAGAATTTCTCGCCTTTTTTATTTTAAACATGCAAACTATTCGCATCTACCAGTAACTTTTTCCGTATTCCCCCCTTTTGAATTGCATCTTTGCTTTCGATTCCGCAATTTTCATAAGGAATAATTCTTGATGCAACAAAGCTAAAAATTCTGGGGCGATGCCTATGAAGTTCAGATCTCTTTCTTTCCTGATTATCATATTAACCGTATCTATAAATACAAATGCACAATGGGTACTGCAAAACCCTAAATTACAAGCCGAACGCTTAACTGATATTGTTACCGCAGACTCAGTAACTTCTTATTGTGCAGGTTATTTTGGACAAATAATGAAATCAACAGATAAGGGAGATTCATGGAAAATATTAAACACAGGGATCAACGAATTGTTTATCAGAATATTTTTCATAAATGCAAAAAACGGTTGGGCTTTAACTTATAATTCAAATAAACTTTACAGAACTACAGATGGTGGTTTATCCTGGTTGCTTGTTTCAAAAATTGACTCCACCAAAATGATAAGCAACTTGGTATTCATTAACGATTCAACCGGATTTATTACGGGAAATTTTAATTCTTTTATTCGTACTGATGATGGGGGACAGACATGGACAACCATTAATGTAACAAACACAACTTGGTCTGGTACTTCATCAATCTTCTTTTTAAATGAGAAATTTGGATTGCTATGCATAAATTCGTTATCAATATATAAAACTCAAGATGGCGGAGTTACTTGGAGGCAAATAAGCGCAGAGCATTCGTTTGGAAATATTACAAAAATATATTGTACAGATTCTTTAAGGATATTTGCTGCTAGCAAAATAGATTCTCCTGAACATCCGATTGGATTACTCAATATAACCGTTGACGGCGGTAAATATTGGGACAGGACCTTTTTTGACGGACCTATTCAAAATATTTATTTCTCAAACTCAATTGTTGGGGCTATGATCAAAGGAGATAAAATTCTAGTCACTTCAAGCGGCGGTTATAACTGGAAGGAGACGGGTGTTTCAGCTTCAGCAATTTCATTATTCAATGACAATAAAACAGCTTTAACAATTGGTGGTTCAAATCTAATAAAGAAAACGACTGATTTCTGGAATTCGTATACAAACGTCACTCCTTCAATTACCTCAAATTGCCTCACTAGTGTTTCACCTCTTGATTCAATGAATGTAGTAGCATGCGGCGCTAAAGAAACAATTGTTATCACTCACAATGGAGGCAAATCTTGGCAGAAGGTTCACGAATTCGGTGCATCAGGATTAAATGATATTTTATACATAAATAAAAAAGAGATTTTAGCTTGTGGAGAGGGAATTATTTTAAGTTCATTAGATGGAGGAATAACATGGGGCAGAGACAGTCTTAACGCCACATGGTTAAACGACATTGAATTTGTAAATGATTCATTGATTTTTGCCGCAGGCGGTAACAAAGGGAAAGCTGCTCTTTTCTTTACTCAAGACAAAAGCTTAAAATGGAATGCTCTTGTTGGTTTGCCATTCGATTTGCCGATTGATAAGATGAAGTTTTCTAACAATCACTTAGGTTGGATTTCTGCAGGTAATGAAATATATAAAACGATAGATGGCGGACTAACCTGGAATAAAATTCCTGGTGTGAAAATTTTCTATGGAGCGGTTGATGCGAGAGGTGATTCTGCGTGGTTTTGTAATTTAAATAATGTATTGCTCACCACTGATGCTGGTAACAACTGGACCCAGTATAAAATGTTTGATTATAAAGAGACTATGTTCAGCACGTATTGTATTTCTATGATAAATTCTAAAGAAGGTTCTGTTGGTTTATTTGATGGTAGAATTTTAGATACATATGATGGAGGTAAATCATGGAACGAAAGAGTTCAATTAACTAGCACTCCTGTTTTTGACTTGAAATACATAAATCGGAACCACGGCTGGGCAGTAGGTGATATGGGACTGATCTTGAGGTATTCAAATACTAGTACCAATATCAAGGATGAAAATCTTCAGTTGATACAGCACAATTTTTCTCTTTCCCAAAACTACCCCAACCCGTTTAATCCAACAACAACAATCAGCTATCAGCTGTCGGCATTCAGCAGAGTAAAGTTAAAAGTTTATGACATGCTTGGACGTGAAGTTGCAACGCTGGTAAATGAAGAAAAAGCGCCGGGCAATTATGAAGTAAAGTTCAACGTAGAGACTCGCCGCGGCGAGTCTTTACCGAGCGGGGTGTATATTTACAGATTACAAGCCGGTTCGTATTCTGAAACAAAGAAGATGACCTTGCTGAAATAGTCTGAGTAAAAATTTTTCAAATCCGGCGTTTCATCCTTCGCTAACGCTCAGGACAGGCTTTTGACCTTTCATCCTTCGCTAACGCTCAGGACAGGCTTTTGACCTTTCACGCTAAAAATTATTCCCTCCTCCAAACAATTTTATCGCCTTCGCTTATGCCAAGTTTATCGCAGTAGCCGGCATTAACTTCTACAACATACTGCGCGGGTTTAACCGACGGCAACGATTTCTCCGAATACGGCACTGCATTTTTTTGAATCTTTACAATTTCCATTTTTGAGTTAACAAAAATTATATCAAGCGGAAGAATTGTATTCTTCATCCAGAATGCCTGCATATCTTCCTTGGGAAATACGAACAGCATACCTTGGTTTTGTTCCATCTTGTCGCGGAACATCAAGCCGGTTTCACGTCTTTGTTCGTCGTCTGCAATTTCAATATCAAGCTTCGAGATAAAATCATTTTTAGTATTGTTGAAGGTAAGTTCCCCCTCTTTCTGAAACTCGTAAACAGTAGATTTCTGCACGGCTCTATCCAATTCCTTGTTTGTGGTATCCCGCGTTACAAGAACATTTGACAAAATAAAATATGCCGCGAAAGCTACAATCACAACTACAACAGTGATCTGCATGAACAAATTCTTTCGCGTTTGCTTTTTCGATTTTTGAATTTTCTCTTTCGACATATAAACCCATTTCTTTGTTAAACTTTTGCGTTGACGACTTTGTTCCCTTACGGACTAATCGTCGATTATAATTTCAATTCCAGTTCACGCCGCGAGGATTCGAAAGCAATCTTCAGCGATTGATATTTCGATAAATCGTTATCCAATTCCAGCAGATTCTTACCAGGCGAAACTGTTTCAGTTAGAAGTGTTGTCGTTTCACCATCGCTAACACCGGAAATTTTTATTTTTTCACTCATGTTCGTGAAAAGTAAAATTCTTGAAATTCTATTTTCATACTTGAACAAAACCGGTCTTGCAAAGTAATCTGATGCTTGCAGCAACTGATTCATCTCCGGTAATTTTACTTCAACGACGTTGGATGAACCGACGCTTTCATTCCACAATTTGCTTACAGATTTCAACGCGAAATAGTAATTGACCTGATGCGGATTCGGTATCGCGAACTTAATCGAATTCTGATTTGCCGGAATCAACTCCGAAAAATGAGACGGAAGTAACTCGGCATTTTTGTTCGGCAGACTATAAAGTGCAAAGTAACGGATAGAATCCGTCGTTGATGTTGAATCATTGAACTGCCAGTTCATCGAATACAAATTTTTGTCATCGCTGATCGTTTTCAAAACAAGATTAGTCGGCGGAGCGGGACGGATGCCATCCAGCCACGTCATTGATGCCGGGAATGTTTTATACGGGAAGAAAGCAAAGTTGTCATCTTTAATATTGCCGTACCGGAAAAATGAAACGCCGCTCGCATTTATTGCGCGCGCAAATTTTATCATTCTATCCATATCATTTTTCACGTTTTCCTTGTATGCGGCAATTCCAAGTACAATATTTCTACCGAAAGAATTTCCAGTCCACTCTTTTGCTATAACGTCAAACCTTGGCTTGTCGTCGATCCCCCAATAAATTTGTGGCGCAAGGTAATCAACAATTCCGCGCTTCAGCCATTCGCGGGAATCTTGATAGACTTCTATTAATCCTTCCCAACCGTTAACGCCGTTCACATTCTTGTAAATACCGATTGGAGCTGCGCCGACTTTCACAAAATGTTTGACTGCTTTAATTTTTTTGTAGATCAGCGCAACAGCATCGGTAATGTTATTCCTTCGCCAATCATCAATCGGAAGACCGTTGCCGTATTTTTCATACGAAAGGCGATCGTCAAAATTTTTACCGGGATACCGAATGTAATCAAGCTGAACACCATCGAGATCATATTTCTCAACCATTTCAGCAAGCATGTCCGCAATGTATTCGCGAACTTCCGGCAAACCGGGATCCAGCCAGTAAGATTTTTGACCATCGCGAAAATCTTCAATCACCCATTCCGGTTTTCGTTTGGAAATATGATTCGGATCGCTGAGAATGTTGTTTTCAGTTCCGTTGAAACATTTGAAAATATTAACCCATGCATGAATTTCCAATCCGCGCTTGTGTGCCTGCTCAATCGCAAACTTCAGCGGATCGTAAGATGCTGCGCCATTTACAGTGCCTGTGATATACGGCGAGAACGGTTCGAAGGAAGAATGAAACAGCGCCATTCCGTTACTGTATGCTTGAAAATAAACTGTGTTAAGATTTTTTGATTTAATGTCATCGAAGATTTGAATGAGTGCGTGTTTTTGTTTCTCTTGATCGAATGTAGGAGGCGGCCAATCCAATCTGAAGTTTGTTGCAAGCCATACGGCGCGCGTTTCTCTTTCAAACTGCGCGACGGCAACGTTCGAAAGAACAAACAGAAGGATAAGAGAGACAATAATTTTTTTTGTCATCGAAAAATCTTTCGACTTATTTCAGAAAACAGCTTATGCCTTCGTGAATTGCGTTGAACACTTTTGATTCTTCCACTTCCACATCAACGACAAGTTTTCCGATCTCCTTCAGCAGCACAAATCTTATCTTTTGAGAAATTCCTTTTTTGTCGCGCCGCATAATTTTATAAATGGAATCGGCGTTAAACGCAGCAATGTTTACTTTGTTTTTCAATTTCAGCGGCAGTTCGAGATAGCGCTGAAACTCTTCCTCCTCAAGCAACCCAATTTCTTTGGAAAGGCACAAAGCGCATACTAATCCTATAGCAACGGCTTGTCCGTGCTTAACGGCGTAGTTCTGTTCAACTTCAATTGCATGGGCGAATGTATGACCGAGATTTAAAATTTTTCTAAGACCGTTTTCCGTTTCATCTTTGGTAACTACATCCCCTTTGAACCGGACGCACTTTTCGATAATCTTGGACGTGACAAGGTTGTCAGCAATCAAAAGCTTATCGAAATTCTTGTTTAAGAAATCAAAGAATGAGACGTCGGTAAGAAAAGCATACTTAAGTATTTCGCCAACCCCGCAGATAAGTTCTTCATCTGGCAGAGTTTTCAAAAAGTTCGAATCGATCAAAACAAATTCGGGTTGGTAAAATGTGCCGATAATGTTTTTCGTTTCACCAAAATTGATTCCCGTTTTACCGCCGACCGAACTATCAACCGCAGCAAGTAAAGTAGTAGGAATTTGAACGAGCTGAACGCCGCGGGCAAAAGTTGAAGCGACATAACCGGCAATATCGCCGGTTATTCCTCCGCCGATTGCAATGATCAAAGTATCGCGCCCGAATTCATTTTGTATTAACGCTGAATACATTTTTTCAACGCTTGCCGCGCTCTTATTTTTTTCGCCGCCGTCAAATTCATAAATGAAATATCTTTTACCCAGACTACGTTTTAACTCCTCCACCTTTTCATGGTGCAGTTCCAACACTTTCCGATCAGCAATGACAAAAACATTTTTGTAGAACTGTTTTGCGCTTATCAATTTCGGAAGTTGAGCAATAGAATTTGCACCGACGTAAACCGGGTATGTTTTGCGCGGGACTTTTATTTCAATCTTTTTCATCGAAAAATTCATTTATTTTTTTTGCTAGTCTATCAACAGTCCTACCAAGCGGCTGTGAATCGGTTTCCATAACTATATCAGCTTTCTCATAGAACTCTTTTCGCTTCTCAAGCATTTCATTTATCCGATTCATAAAATCATCTTCGGAATTTTCACTCAGCACCATGTCTTTGAACAGCGGGCGATCAATTTTATTCTTCAACCGTTTGTACAGGTTATCGGGCGAAACTTTCAAATAAATAATCTTTCCGGTTCTCTTGAGCAGATCAAAATTATTTTTATTTGTAATTGTTCCGCCGCCTAATGAAATCACGGCAGATTTACTTTCCGAAAGATGTTTCAGCGTTTTGCTTTCAAGTTCTCTAAAATAATCTTCCCCCTTCTTTTCAAAAATTTCGATAATAGTCTGCTTCTCTTCATCCTCTATTACTTTATCTAGATCAAAGAACTCAAAACCGAGTACGTTTGCTAGAATTGGTCCGATCGTGCTTTTTCCGCTCGTCATAAATCCGGTTAGATACACTAATCTGTTAGACATCAAATGTTATAGGGAAATTTGGAACTTAATATAATTAATCGCCGGTGAAGTTTTAAAGGTGTTTTGGAAGTTTCTCTTTTACAATCCGAAATTCAGAACCGCGCCGATTGTAAATGTAATTCCGTCAATGATAACTTTTGAATCGAACGATTGTGCCGGAAGCAGAAACGTTCTACCTTCGTAATTAACAATCTTGTTGGAGTATGTGCTTCTCATTTCAAAATCCGGCTCTCGAAAACGCATCTGTCCGCGTATTGCAATAAAACTGTTAACAAGGTAATCCATACCGACTGAGACTTGAATTCCATAACCGATTTTTCTGCTGCTATTTGAAACGGTAACGTCGCCTACTTCCCGGATTTGTTCACCGAGGTAAAAGCCCATTCCGCCGCCCATAAAAAATTTAAATAGCTCGGTTGAAAACGGGAGCTGATAGTAGATCGACAATTCAACCGGAATCACTTTGTAACCGTCTGTGACTTTAGCTGCGGTGCCGCCAAGATTCATTGTGTTACCAAAAGTTTTTTTTATGTACTCGGAGCTTATTCCAAAAAGAATTGATTCGGAATATTGGTACCGCAGCTCGGCAGAGTAGCTCGAAATTTTATCCAGCGACTGACTTGTATTTCTAATAACCGGATCCGGTGAATTGGGCTGAAGATAAAGCTGTGATGTTGTTGTGTAGTTCAGGTTAAGCGATAGGCCAAAATCTTTTCCGTTTGCCTGGGCAAACAGAACTACGGGAAGAATAACCAAAATGAAAAATATTTTTGCTGGGTATGCTTTCATAACCTAACGGGAAATTCAGAAATCAATCGGTAAATGTAAAGTGCAAAAAAAAGCCGTCAACGATAACTCGCGACGGCTTTTTTGTAAGAATTCATACAATCAATAGCGGTAGAACAAGTATCTGTTGTCAACTATGTCCGCTTCTTTCTTAATATTTTGAAGCCACTGACTAAAGAACCGGCTCTTTTTATTCTTCAACAATTCTTTTTTGATGTCGGCTTTCTGGTAATCGAATAAAGCCGGGTCATATTTCGTTCTGTACTTAACCTTTATCAAGTAAGCGCCAAGAGAACCTTTGACCGGCTGAGACCATTTGTTGATATCACCTTTGAAAGAATAATCCGAGAACGCAAACTCGCGTCCTACGCCAGGAATGCTGCCTGCGGTTGTGAATTCAGTAGCCGTAGAATCAACTTTTGCTGACGGCCAAATTGTTTTAGCAACCGACGCGTCTCCGCTATCTCCAATTTTAGATTTGATTTCTGCAGCAAGCGACATTGCTTTCTCTATTTTTTTCTGATGCAGAACAACATTTTTGATTGTCGCTTTAACGTCGTCAAATTTTTTCTCGCCCGGTTTGATAACATCCGAAACCATCGCAACAACATAGCCGGCAGGTACTTTGTAAACATCGCTCACTTTGCCAACGCTGTTATCGAAAGCCCATTTAACCAAAGCAGCGTTTATTCCAAGTCCTGCTATAGCTTGCGCGTCTTGATTAAACGGCGGAGTTTCAACTACGGCGTACTTCATCAACTTAGCTTCGGATTCCAAACCGTTTTCCTTTGCGATATAAGAAAGATCGGTTGCATCCTGGTAAATTTTATCTGATGTAGTTGCCGAGATTTGAATTTTATTCACAATCTTTTCTACTACAAAGTCGGTGCTGGATTTGTCCGTAACTTTAATAATGTGATAACCGAATTGAGTCTTTATGGGTTTCTGAATCACTCCGATTTTTCCGTTAAAACATGCGTCTTCGAACGGCTTAACCATTTGTCCTTTACCGAACCATCCCAAATCACCCCCTTGAAATTTACTTCCGTCATCGGACTTCTCTTTTGCAACAGTCGCAAAGTCGGCGCCTTTCATCAGTTCGTTGTAAATGCTCATCGCTTTTTCATAATCAGCTTTATCGTTGCCGGTCGATCTAACCAAAATGTGAGATGCTCTTACTTCATCCTTCTTTGCTTTAACTTTATTGACAAGTTTGTAAACAACATATCCTTCATAGGTCGCAACTGGACCGATAATATCGTTAACCTTTGCTTTTGTGAGCAAGTCCCTTACCTGAGCCGGCAAACTTGCTAAAGAAACCGTGTCTTTCGAATAAGGACGTTCGGAGTAAATCTCAATATATTTTTTGAATGAAGTGGTATCGCCTTCTAATTTCTTAACAACTTCTTCAAGATTTTTTTTGATGCTTAACGAATCTCCCTGAGAAGCTTGGCGGCGGAACAGAACATATTTCAGTTTCCGCTGAGCTTCTATTTTGTAATCTTCAGGATGTTCGTCGTAATATTTTTTCAGCTCGTCGTCGGATACTTTCACATCGTTATCAGAAATGCTGTTGGCATCAATCATAACGTAATCCGCTTTCATCTTTATGTTCTGTTTGAAAAAGTTGTCTTTGGCTTCTTCATCGCTAACGGTAAGTGATGCCGTGAGATAATCCTGTAATTTTTGTTGAATAAGCTGCTGACGTATCTGTTCTTCAACCTGAATTACAATTTCTTTGTTGCGCGGGTCTCTCATTGCCTGTTCGTAAAGCTGGCGATTAAAATTTCCCGTTGAATCGGTAAATTGTTTTTTCAACTGTTCAGGTGGATTAGGGCCAAGCAGCGCATTTCTGATTTCATCATCCGTAACGATTATTCCAAATTGCTTAACCTTCTTGTCAACTAACTTCTGAGTTACAAGAGCATCCCAAACCTGATCACGGAAATAATCCATTTGAGATTCATCTATTGATTGTCCGCTCTGCTGCTCCTGGCTTTTTCGTGCTCTGTCAACTAGGTTAGAATATTCTTGGTAAGTAACGTCTTCTCCGTCAATCGAACCCACGACTTGTTTCTGCTGATGGAAAAAATCTGTTAGTTTGGAATCCGAAAGGATCATAAACAATACAAAAATACCGCCGACAAGAAACATAAACCACGGGGCAAGACTTCTCATCTTGGCCATCATTGGCATAAAAAACGACCTCCGCTTTAGAAATAATAGAAATTTTAGGCGCTAAATTTAGATACACCGCCTTTCAAATGCAATTTTAAGACGAATATAAAACATGCGTTATACTGACGTGTTCCTGCTATTTAGCAATGAAACAAATTCTTTTATGGGTGGTAAGATTCAAGAAATTAACGAAAAATTCATTTGGAATTGAAAACAGGGGGGGCTAATTTGTGCAGAAATTTTTTGGAGATCTCAAATGCCTCTGGATTTTTTTAACGTCTGGCTGCCGTACATTTATCTCTATGTAGGCGGCGGAATATTTTTTGTCGCCGGTATGATTCTCATCAGAAGGACAAAAGCTATAGATATGCGCCTCAAGCGCGATCGTTTCTGGTGGAAAATAATGTTGTTGGGCTTTGTTTACTACGCAATAATCCACTTAATTTTAATCATCGCTGCACTTTATTGGTGAGATGAATATGACGCAAATTCATAATATAGGAACTGAACTTGATTGGGTGGTGCTGATAATTTACATGGTAGCGATGCTGCTCTTCGGCACTTACTTTGCAAAATACAACAAGGATACAAACGATTTTTTCTTTGGCGGAAGAAGATTCACTTGGTGGATAATCGCTATGTCGATTGTCGCAACCGGAATCAGCAGCCATAGCTTTGTTAAATATTCTGCGATGGGTTTCAAATACGGATTTTCATCATCGATGTCTTACATGAACGATTGGTTTTTTGTGCCGTTCTTTCTCTTCGGCTGGCTTCCAATAATTGTCTATTCCAAAATTCGATCTATACCGGAATATTTCGAAAGAAGGTTTTCGCCATCGGCAAGATTTTTTGTAACGATCTTACAACTGATGTATCTGATCGGTTACGTCGGCATCGGCTTTCTTACGATGGGCAAAGCAATTATGCCGTTGATGCCGGAACATCTTACAGTTTTTGGTTTCCAAATTCATATTACGCTTATGGGACTTATTTGGGTTACGGCAATTGTTGTTGGAAGCTACATAACATTCGGCGGACAGACGGCGGTAATTTTCACAGACCTTGTACAAGGCGCCATGCTTTTGTTTGCCGGTCTCATGGTATTTATAGTTGGCGTTGCTTATGTGGGAGGATGGCACTCTTTCTGGAATCTTCTTCCGGCATCGTGGAAACTTCCGTTCGCCGGATTTAACTCCCCCGCCGAGTTTAATTCAGTTGGAACATTTTGGGAAGATGCAATTGCCGGTTCCGTTGGTTTCTTGTTCATGAACATGGGTTTGATCATGCGGTTCATGGCAACAAAAAATGTTCACGAAGGAAGAAAAGCGGCAACGGTAAATATTCTTTTTATGCTTCCAATCTCTGCAATTGTTGTGGGCGGCGGCGGATGGGTTGCAAAAGCAATTTCTGTTCTCAACCCAAATCTTATTCCTAAAAATGTGAATCCGGACAGCATTTTTGTATTGGTTTCAAATATTATCACCGGTCCCGGAGTATTTGGATTTGTGATTGCAGCTATTGCTGCTGCATTGATGTCAACCGTAAGTACTTTACTGAATGCAACCGCGGCAATTTGGGTAAACGATGTTGATAAGCCGGTTAGAGTTTGGTTGAAAAAGATTAAACGCGATGATCCTTCCGATGAAAAGCGCGCAATGATGGTCGCTCGTGTATCGACAGCCGCATTCACAGTTCTTGGCGTGCTGGCAGTTTATGCCTTCAGTTCATACCCAACTGTTTATCAAGCGCATGCATTTTTCCATGCAACACTTACTCCTCCATTGATGATCGCAATTTTCTTTGGCGCATTTTGGAAAAAGTTTACTCCCGCCGGACTCATTTCAACGGTTGTCGGCGGTGTTGCACTAATGTTATTGGGATTCAGATTCCCGCTCGAGCTTATTCAGCCGATAGCCCACGGCACGCCTTACGATCCAATTCATCCTTTTACTTACATGGCTGCTTTGTATAACTTAATTGTTTGTACCGGCGTTGCGGTAATAGTCACTCTGCTTCAGAAACAATTGAAGCATATCGCATCAAGAATCAAAAAGATTCCGAATCACAATGTTATAATGTATTCAATGGTGGTGTTCATTGTTGCCGTTTTCATTATCGACATCCTGGACATTTTCTTCAAGATCAATATTTCTCCTCTTGCCGGACTTGTGACCTTAACGATTTTTATGACAATATGCGTTGCATTGGTAACAACTTTTTACGTTAAGTACGATGCCGAAGCACAAACGACCGGGCTTACTGTTTGGTCAATTCATAAAGCGAAAGAATGGTTCAAAGGAAGCAAACTTAACGAACGAGAAGGCGAGAATGTAAAAGTTCATTATAAAATTGTTGACGGCGATGAAGACGTAATTAATTTTTCTCAAAAGGATATGCACAAGATGGCAGCAGAGCCCGGCGACCTCGTTTACATTACCGATACAAGAAAATGGCTGGGCGGATTAAAATCTTGTCATTCTGTATTCGGCAAACCGCACAAAGAAGACGGTATTGTTTATTTCAGGAATCTGCATCTTGGCAAAGGTCTTTTTGTTGAAGGGAGATTATTGGAAGCTGAAAAAGAAATGTGATTTTTTAGGATTCAGAAATAAAAAGACAAAAAGAAGAAGGGCGGCATTTAGCTGCCCTTTTTCTTTGGTGGAAATTTTTCATTAAGTTTTTTCAAAACTATTGGCGTAACAAATTCTGCAACGTTTCCGTGAAATTGTGCAAGGTTTCGGATGATGGTCGAGTTCAAATAAGTATATCTTGCATGAGGCATTAGAAGTATCGTCGTAATGTCGCCGGCAAGTTTCCGGTTCATTAATGCCATCTGAAATTCATATTCAAAATCACTCACGGCGCGCAATCCACGGATAATTCCAACAGCGCCTACATTCTTCGCGTGATCAACGACCAGTCCGTCAAAGGAATCAACTCTAACTTTATCATACCCTTTCAAACTCTCCCGCAGCATTTCAACGCGTTCTTCAACGCTGAACAACGCCGTCTTACCAGGATTCTTTGCAACGGTAACAATAACCTCGTCAAACAATTCAACAGCGCGATCAATAATGTCAATGTGTCCTTTAGTTACAGGATCAAAAGTGCCGGGATAAATTACTTTTGCCATAGCGTCATCCTTTTATCAATAGAAAAATAATAGTTTGATTGTGATTTACAAATCACTTGCAAGCTTAATTCGATCTGTAGATTCAAAAAGATAAATCAAACTGTCCCCCAATCTTTTCTGAGCCGCCTTTCCGAACGCGCCTTCATCTTCTTTTTGTGTTTGAATTGAGCGTTCGACCAGCAGAATTCCATCGCCGCTTAAAAAACCGTTAGTTAGAATATTCTGAACAACTTTATGAATATCATTCTTAAAAAACGGCGGATCGGCAAGTATCAGGTTGTACTTCTCATGTTCGGACATTTTTGAAAATCGAACGGCTTCCATTCTAAAAATTTTGCATTCGTCGTCTGCGCCAAGTGAAGCGATATTCTCTTGAAGCATTTTTGAAACGTGAAAATCTTTTTCAACAAAATGTACTTCGCCAGCACCGCGGCTGAGAGCTTCCAGACCTAACGAGCCGGAACCGGCATAAACATCGCAGACTTTTATTTCATCAAAATCGATTGAATGAACCAGATAATTGAAAAGCGACTCTTTCACTTTGTCGGTTGTCGGTCTAACCAATTTTGAGTTTGGAAACTTTATTATCCGACCCTTGAATTTTCCGGCGATGATTCTCATTAAATAATTCTAATGGCTATACCCGCTGCGGCGGCAAACGAATTGAATTTATATTTATAGAAATGATTTTCCAGAACGCTCTGCTCTACTTTCAAGTGTTCAAACGGATTTGTTTTTTTAAGCGGCAGACCAAAAAAGTTTTTCAGCTTGTTCTCAAACTCATCGGTTAAATCCTGCCCATACAATAAAATGCGGCTGAAGTCCTTCAAGCTCAGATTAAAATCCCCCAGCGTTTTAACCGAGCGGGTCAATTCATCAAAAAGATTTTGCGAGTTCGAGTCGAGAATCTTGAAGTAAAACGGCGACGAGCGATCGATTGCCGATATGGAAGAAAAATTTTGATCGATGTAAAGACTGAGGGCAAGTTCATCACTTGCAACCGATTTATCCAGGTTGAGAAATGCGTTTGAAGCAAGATGAACATTATCAACATATTTCAATTCCAAATTATTCTGCACGCAAAAAACATTTATCGTTTTAACCAGAGATTTTTCAATTGCTAAGACGATTGCTTTCTTTTCCGGTCTGATACGGCTTTTATCAATCTCGATGTGCTGGATATAAAAATCGCTATTGCTGCATTCCGGAAAGAGTACGGATAATTCCCATCGGAAGTGATCGTTCAGGTCTCTTTTCACAAGAGAATCATCATAAGGGATTTCGAAAATTTTGAAAAAATTATTAGGCAGCGCAAACGAAACTCTAGATGAGCTCACGGCTTTTCTTTTTGTCGCTCTGTTAAACGATTCCTGAAGGATTCCGATAAATTTTTCTTCAGGCATACGAGGTGAAATACTTTCGAGGTGAACCGCCTGCTCAACATTCTCAAGATAAAACGAATCGTCTTTGTAACTGATCTCTACAATCTGGAGTTTTGTTTCAGTTATATTTATTCCGGCGTGATTGCTAAACATGTTCAGTCTATTGTAACCAGCTTTTTGATTTTTTCAAATTTTGTTTTGCCGATTCCTTTCACTTCCAAAAGGTCACTGATTTTTTTGAACCGTCCGTTTTTCTTTCTATACTCAAGAACATTTTCAACCGTTTTTTTGCCAAGACTGGGTAATGTTAAAAGTTCGGAAACAGACGCTGAGTTCAAATGAATAATTTTATCTGCGGATGCAGCTTCAGTTTTTTCTTTCGGCTTTTTTCCTTTTGAAAAATCCAAAAGTTCGCCTTTAGAAGCAATCTTTTTTTCCGAAGTATTTGCGGTAGAATCGGAAATCTGCGGATCACTCGCAGCGGCATTGAAAAGACTATCTTGAGTTTTATAGTCGAATTCGAGGTAATTCTTGTTTTGCGATAAATCTTTGAAGAAATTCACCCCTAAACCGAGAATAAAAGCGAGAACGATAAAGAGTATAACGTTTGTTTCGGTTTTAGTAAATCCGAACTTTCGAGATATTTTTTCTAACTGTCGAATAATCCCCCCGATAATTATTAATTGGAGATACTAAGAATTTCATTTTAATGACTCGGTTTTATGTTTGGCATTTTCTGAAGTTCTTTTAACAACTCTTTTTCTTTCGCTGTCACGTTTTTAGGAACATGGATATTGACTTTCACCAATTCGTCGCCCGCGCCGTGGCTGTTTAAATGCTGAATGCCTTTTTCGCGCATCTTTAAAAATTTGCCAGCTTGGGTTCCCGGTTCAATTTTAAGTTTCGCTTTTCCATTTAAAGTCGGCACTTCAACTTCAATGCCCATCACCGCATCGGGATAGCTGATGTACAAATCATAAATTACATTGTCGCCGTCGCGCGTAAACAATTCATGTTGAAGTTCTTCGAACACAACAATTATATCTCCGGCGGGACCGCCGTTCTTCCCGGCGTTTCCTTCGTTGCGCAACGTCATGTAATTTCCGTCGCTCACACCGGCGGGAACATTAATCTTAATAGTCGATTCATCCTGAACTCTTCCTTCGCCGGAACAAGTCGTACATCGTTCAGAAATAACTCTTCCCGTTCCGCCGCAATTATTGCATGCCGCAATATTCACAAACTGTCCGAAGATTGATCTCGATACCTGACGAATTTCACCTGTGCCGTTGCAAACCGAACATGTTTTAAATGCTGCCGAACTTTTTGCGCCGGTTCCGTTGCAAGTAGAACATTTATTGTACTTTTTGATTTTTACTTTCTTAGTAGTGCCGGAAGCAATTTCTTCAAGCGTAAGTTTGAGAGTGATTTTTAGATCGGAACCCGGTGTGCCTGTTGCACGCTGCCGCGATCTTTGAGACGCTGAACCTCCGCCGAAAAAATCATCGAAGATAGTTGAACCGCCGAACGCTCCGCCGAAAATATCCGAAAAGTGACTGAAGATATCGTTCACATTTGTGTAGCTGTGAAAATCTTGTCCGCCTCTCAAACCACTGTGACCATACTGATCATATTTTGTGCGCTTCTCGTCGTTGCTGAGAACTTCGTACGCTTCGGCGGCTTCCTTAAATTTTTCTTCGGCATCTTTGTTACCGGGATTTCTATCCGGGTGATACTGCATCGCAAGTTTTCTGTATGCTTTTTTTATTTCGTCTTGATTTGCGCTTTTACCAACGCCAAGTATCTCGTAGTAATCTCTCTTTGACATGATTTACTTAATCCTCTTTCTTGGAATCGTTTTGTGTGTCTGTCCCGTCGCTGGTTTCATCGTGAGACGTTGTCTCGGCACTAACTACAACTTTCGCATGGCGAATGACTCTATCTTTATAAATGTATCCCGGTTCAATTACTTCAAGCACGGTATGAGGTGCAACGCCCTCGGCAGGCTGCTGCATCAAAGCTTCATGAAGATTAACATCGAACGGTTGACCTTTTGCATCGATCCGTTTTACACCCTGGCTGTCAAGAATTTTTCCAAATTTTTCGAACACCATCAACAATCCTTTTTTTGTCGAATCGGCATTGTTCGGTTCGTCAATATGCGCGAGCGAACGTTCGAGATCATCATAGACTTGTAAGACGCTCCGTATGAAAGGTTCCGCCGCATATTTTATGATGTTCAACTGATCGTTTTCGTTTCTTCTTTTGAAGTTCTCGAAATCGGCAACTTTTCTAAGAAGCGTGTCTTTCAATTCCGCGTTTTGTTTTTCAAGTGTGGCAACTTTTTCAAGCGCGGATTTTAATTCCGCTTCCGTGGTGTCAGATTCGATCATCAATTTCTCTTTCTGTGTCCCGGAGTTTTCAATTCCTTCAATCGGTATGCTGTTCGATTCTTCAGATTCTTCTTTTTGTTTTTTATTATTCTCTTCCATGGTTCCTTTGTGTTTTTTCAATTCAATAGTTTGAGTAATATTTATCTCTGTTTGGTTAATTCCTGTGTTAGCTGTTCGGCTATATAAACTACAGCGGCAACAATTTTTGAGTAATCCATTCTCTTGGGACCCATAATACCCAGTGTTCCGGTTAAGTCGCCAACTTTATAGTCCTTAGTGATCATGCTGTAATCTGATAGCTTTTCATCCTCGTTTTCTTCGCCGATTGTAATGGCAACTTCGTTTATGCCCGCTTTATTCTTATCAAGTATGTGAATTATTACGTCTTTGTTTTCAACCAGTTCAATTACGCTTTGGAAGTGATCGTGGTTTTCGAATTCCGGCTGTTTCAAAATATTTTTTGTACCGCTAATGAAAGTTTTGTCGCTGCCCATATCCGTAAAAATTTTGTCAACCGATTCCAGAAACACGCGGATAATAGGACGGTAACGTTCAGCATTAAAATCTTTAACTCTTTCATGGAGCGAAGTTCTGATTTCGGAAAATTTTAGTCCGGCAAGTTGTTCATTCAAAAACTGCTGAACAGTAGTTAAGTTATCCTCGTTAACTTCCGCATCAATTTCCAATGTGATTGTCCTAATCAATCCGGAGTTTACGCTTACAACAACAAGAATCCTTTGCGATGACAACTGAACAATCTGAATTTTCTCCAAGACAGCTTGTTCAAATTTGGGATATGTTACCATTGCAAGCTGGTTCGTTAACTCGCTTAAAATCCCGGAAGTTATTTTCAACAAATCTTCGGTTTCGGATGAAGCGGAAGTAAGATTCATCTCAACAATTTTCTTAACCGCACTTTCAAGCTTCGGCGGATCCATTAGCGAATCAACATAAACCCGGTAACCGCGGTCGGTTGGAATTCTTCCGGCAGAAGTATGAGGATGATTTAAAAATCCCAAATCTTCCAGATCAGCCATAACATTTCTGATAGACGCCGGCGAAAGACCGAGATCATATTTCTTCGAAATGTTTCTCGATCCAACTGGATTTGCGGTCATGATGAATTGATGAATCACAAACCGCAGAATCGCCTTTTCCCTATCTTTTAACTGATAATCTTTCACTTTTCATATCTATCGGAAATGAACGGGCACAAAGTTATCAAAAATTAAGAAAATTTTCATTTTAGACATTTTTACGGAACGATATATAATACAAAAATTTTTCTCGGAAAGTTTCGCCAAAGTTTTTACTTATATTTTGGCATCAAAATGAAAAATTTTTGAGGTAATGTTGGAAAATACGTACAAATCCGCCGGTGTTGATATAAAGGCGGGTGATGAAACCGTAGAAAAAATTAAGTCTCTCGCTAAATCGACATTTAATAAAAATGTGCTTTCGGGAATCGGTCACTTCGGCGCGTTCTACGAAATCGATTTGAAGAAATGGAAAAAACCCGTTATGGTTTCCAGCGTTGACGGAGTTGGCACAAAACTAAAAATTGCTTTCGCGATGGATAAGCACGACACGGTTGGACAAGATTTAGTGAATCACTGTGTGAACGACATCGCCGTATGCGGCGCAGAACCCCAGTATTTTATGGACTATCTTGCATTCGGAAAACTTATCCCGACAAAAGCGGAACAGATTATAAAAGGATTCAGCATTGCGTGCAAAGAAAACAATGTCGCGCTTATCGGTGGAGAAACTGCAGAGATGCCGGGATTATATAACGCAGACGAATATGATATCTCCGGAACGATTGTGGGAATTGTTGAACGCGACAAAGTCATCGACGGCAGCAAAGTGAAAAAAGGCGATGTGCTGATCGGTTACGCTTCGAACGGATTGCACACGAACGGTTATTCTCTGGCAAGAAAAGTTCTGCTTGAAAAATATTCCGTTCATGATAAACCGGAAGGGTTGAATTCGAGTCTTGGTGAAGAATTGCTGCGCGTTCATAAATCATATTTAAAATTGATCGGCGGACTGAAAGAAAAAATTTCGATAAACGCTTTTTCGCACATAACCGGCGGCGGAATTATCGGAAACACAAAACGTGTTGTGCCGAAAGATTTGAAAATAAAAATCGATTGGAACGCGTGGACCGTTCCGACAATTTTCAAACTGATTCAGAAAACCGGAAATATATCCGACGAAGAAATGAGAGAAGTTTTTAATATTGGAATCGGACTGATTGCAATTGTGGATAAGAACAACGTTAATAAAACTCTTGAGGTCTCTAATCAGATAAATGAAAAAGGAATTGTGATAGGAGAAATTTACTAAAAAAGTTGCCTGTCCTTAATCATGCTCTTGCCCGCCTACCGGCGAGGCAGGATCTTAATCATAATCTGGTGGTTACTTTCAAGAGCAAGAACAAGATTAAGAGCATGAGCAAGAAATTAGCTTGAAAGCAGATAATCATGTTTATAGATACACACGCACATATATTCTTGCCAAATTTCGCCGGTGAAGTAGATCAAATTATTGACCGCGCTAAAGCTGCCGGTGTTGATTATCTAATTGTACCGGGAACCGATGTCGCCACTTCAATCCAGGCTGTTGAACTGAGCGAGAAGTATAATTGTGTTTACGCGGCGGTCGGCGTTCATCCGCATGATACAAAAGATTGGAACGATTCACTCATAGAGAAATTGGAAGAGCTTGCGAAGAATAAAAAAGTCGTCGCCATAGGTGAAATCGGGTTGGACTACTATTACGATTTCTCGCCGCGCGAAATTCAACTGCAAGCATTTGAATCGCAAATTAAACTTGCGCTCAAACTTAATTTGCCTATCATCGTTCATAACCGCGAAGCGAATGACGATGTTATGTCGTTGGCTCGCAAATACAAGGATTCGGGATTACGGGCACAGTTCCACTGCTTCGCCGGATCAGTACATGACGCACGCGAACTTATTGAGATGCACCATTTCATTTCATTCCCGGGAAACGTAACATTTAAGAATGCCGACGGAATCAGAAAAGTTTTGAGTAGAATCTCGGTTGATAATCTTTTGCTCGAAACCGATGCACCGTTCATGACACCGGTCCCTCATCGCGGCGAAAGAAATGAACCGGCTTACATAAAACTTGTAGCAGAAAAAATTGCGGAGGTACATAAATTAACTGTGGAAGATGTCGGAAGATCAACTTCGTACAACACGCACAAACTTTTTGGTATCGGCGATGGACTGAAATTGAGTTTCACTTACCAAATCGGTCAGTCACTTTATATCAATGTAACTAATCGCTGCAACGCCGATTGTATTTTCTGCGATCGGAAAGGCGAAGCTGTTGTTAAAGGTTACAATCTTAAAATGAAAAAATCGGAAGAACCCGAAGCGGAAGTCTATATCAACGAGATAGGTGACCCAAAGAAATTTAAGGAAATTGTTTTTTGCGGATACGGCGAACCAACGATCCGTTGGGACGTTGTTAAAAAAATTGCCGCACACGTTAAAGCCAACGGCGGTCAAACAAGATTAAACACAGATGGTCACGGAAATTTTATAAACAAACGCGATATAACACCGGAGTTGGAAGGACTGATTGATACAGTCTCGATCAGTTTGAATTCAACCGACCCCGATCAATATGCCAAGCTCATGCGGGTTGATCCTTCGATGCATGCCGAGATGTTGGACTTTGCAAAGAAGGCGAAAAGTTTCTCGCACGTTGTTCTTTCGATTGTTGGACTAAGCGAAGTGGACGCCGAAGCCGCCAAGAAATTTGTTACGGAAGAAGTCGGTGTTGATTTTAGAGAAAGAGAATATTTCTAAATTGAACAGGCAATAATGACCTATCGATCTAAAGTTTTGCTCTTGATCTTTCTTTCCGTTCTTCTTCAATCGTGCGCAACGTTCAAACCAGAAGCTGAGGTACTTAAGAATCAAATAGACAGTCTTCTTGTAACCAATCTTCCAAACTCTACTCAAGCAGCAATTTCAGTTTACGACTTGACTGAAAACAAATCGATCTACATGCAAAATGAAAAATTGCTTCTCCGCCCGGCATCGAACCAAAAAATTCTTACGACCTCAGCCGCGTATCTCTTTTTGGGAAGCGATTATAATTTTGAAACGAAAGTCTATCACACCGGCTCAATTGCAGATTCTGTTCTGTGCGGCGACTTATATTTTGTCGGCGGACTTGATCCAGGTTTCACTACCCATGATCTTGACTCGCTCGTTCGAGAAATAAAAAAGTTAGGCATTAAAGAAATCAACGGCAACGTTTATGGCGACGTGTCAGCGATGGATTCTCTTTTCTGGGGTGAGGGCTGGATGTGGGATGACGATCCGTATTCTTTTGCCGCATATATGACTCCGCTTAACATAAACAAAAACAGTGTGACTGTAATCGTCTCTCCTTCGCAACCAGGCGACAGCGCCAATGTTGAAACGATTCCCAAAACAAATTTCGTCGTGATCAAAAATTCTGCGGTAACAACTGATACCGGAAAAGCTAAATTGAAAGTTACACGCGATTGGTTGAATAGAAAAAATACGATCTTCGTCAGCGGTACAATTTCAAGATTATCAAAGCCGGATACAATTACGCTAAACGTTTTCAATCCTACATTTTATTTTTTGCAATTAGCAGAGGAAAGCTTCAAACAAAACGGAATTGAGTTGGATGGAAAAGTTGATACGCTTACGTTGCGTGACAGCGCCGAAGTTATTGCATCGTCTAAACACAGCATCGGTTCTGTTATAAATTACACCAACAAAAACAGCTACAATCTCGGTGCGGAAATGCTGTTGAGAGCACTGGCGCTTAAATATTATGGTAAACCGGCATCGGCAAAAAACGGAATCAAACTGCTCGATAGTTTAATAACTCTTGCCGGATTAGATCCGAAACGGTATTCGTTGGTTGACGGCTCAGGTTTATCGTTTTATAATCTTGTTTCAACGCAACTGATTATGGATGTTTTGAAATATCTTTATCTTAATCAGCCGGAGATTTACAAAAAAATTTACAACTCATTTCCGGTTTCCGGTACCGATGGATCATTGAAGAACAGAATGAAAAATTTTCCGATACACGGACAAGTTCATGCAAAAACCGGAACGATCAGCGGCGTGAGTTGTTTGTCGGGATATATCCAAACCAAGAAAAATCATACATTGGCATTTTCGGTAATGATACAAAATTACACAGGCAACTCAAACGAGGCACGCAAGTTTCAAGACAAAATTTGCGAAATCATTTTCAACACGAACTAAAGCATCATCCCATGAAAAACTACAAAGAATTTAAGATCACTACCAAACCGGTAAATAACGAACTTGTCGGCGGATTGTTATGGCAGTTGAATATTGATGGTATCAACGAAACGGACAGCGGTTTGATTGTCTTTGCAGATGCTACAAAAGACATTTCTCGCGGCGACGTAGAAAAAATATTGACGGGAATGGTTTACCAAAATTTAATCGACGAATTCACAATTGAAGAAGAAACTTTTGAAGACAAGAACTGGAACGAGGAATATGAAAAGAAAGTCAATGTTATTGAGGTGACCGACAAAATCGTCATCAAACCTTCGTTCAAAGAGTATCCTCACAAGCCGAACCAAATTATAATTACGATCGATCCGAAAATGTCTTTCGGCACCGGAGAACATGCAACCACAAAACTTGTACTTCAACTGATCGAAAAATATGTTAAGGCGGGAGACAAAGTTTTGGATGTCGGTTCCGGCACTGGTGTGCTCGCAATCAGTTCAGTAATGCTCGGAGCCAAATCCGCATTAGGAATTGATAACGACGAATGGTGTCTTCTTAACGGAAACGAAAATGTAACAGCGAATAATTTGGAAGGTAAAGTTGAAATCCGAATGGATGAGATAAATCAAATCCATGAAACCGGTTTCGATCTCATTGTCGCCAACATCAACAAACATATTTTGCTTGAAATCGCCGCATCAATAAAAACTAAGTCGATTAAAAACGGCCGATTAATTCTCTCAGGACTATTGCAGACCGACAAAGAAGAAATTTTACAAACGTACTTTAAACTTGGTTACGGTTTATTAGACAGCGCCGACATGGATGAATGGTGCGCACTCGTTTTTCAATTAAAATAATTACGACTGCAGCTTCGTTAAAAGTTTAGTCAATTCCTTCTGTTCATTTTCATTCAAACCGGAAATAACCGAAGAAATATTTTCCATATATGTCGGCATTAAGGAATCGATTTTACTTTTTCCCGGTGAAGTCAGTTCAGCTAAAATTACCCGTCGATCTTCCTTTGAAGGAACTCTTTTTACGAATCCTTCTTTTTCGAGGTTATCAACAACACAGGTAATGTTGGCGCCTGTAACCATCATTTCTTCGCTGATTTTTTTCAGCGGGACAGGCCCAATTTTATTTAAGATATCAAGTACGCCAAACTGAGGAGCGGTAAGTTTATTTTCGAACATTTGCTTTGACTGAACTCTTTTTACTTTGTCGTGTGCCTTCGATAATTTTTCCCAGAGTTCAAGTGCAATTTTATTTTTTTCGCTTGGCATGCGATGTCCCTTTCAATTTATTTCAAAATAAAATTATTCAAATCAACAACAAGACCAAACATCTTTTGCCTTTTAGAGCCAGATTTGAGAGAACTTTGTTTGAAAATAGTTCTTTTTCAACCTAAAAAAAAGAGATTTATAAATACAAACACCTGAATTAGGAAAAAGATTGCAAAAAGCTTGCGGCAAAACTCATCAAAATTTGTACGAAAGTTTGGAAGTATTTGGGTTTGATTCATATTATTAAGTACGAAAAAACAAAAAGTTTACTTCAATTGATAATCGATCAGCAAAAGTTGGATCAACTAATCTCGATGGGGAATGCCGAATTCCCGGACGGTCATTTTATTTTGAACTTTTACCATCCTATGAGCGAGACGGAGTTTTCAGAAATAGTTGAAAAAACACTTACGAGCGAAACCGATTTTTTCTATTGCTGCCAGCCCAGCGAACAATTTCTTGTACTGGCTTTGGATAAGCTGATTTCAATTTACGAGCCGGATAGAACAGACTCTTTGAACTTTCAACAGAATATTGACGGGATAAAATCGAAAACCATTTCGAATGGCAGTCAGTTCAATCTGAAAAGAAAACCGCTTTTTATCGGCTCGCTTAAATTTCCGTCGGAGAAAAACGAATCTCTATGGGAAGATTTCAATGCTGGTGAATGGTTCCTTCCAAAAATAATTTTGATTAAGGAAGGGTCTCAACATTACTTGGTAGTCAACTCTTTCCATTATCAGGGATTCGAAAAATATATTGCACACTCACTTAGATTACTGGACGAAGACAGTGCTCTTAAAGAGGAACTTCAGACTCCTCAAATATTATCTTCCAGTGAAGTATCTTTTGAGGAGTGGTCGAAGGAAATCGATTCGGCATTGCATAAAATTACGGACGGAACAATTCAGAAAGTTGTTTTGGCGCGGTATGCGGATTTCCATTTATCTCAAAAACCGAAATTGTCAGGATTGCTTTACGAGCTTGAAGACAATTATAAAGAGTGTTACACGTTTGCATTCAGATCCGGAGGATCGGTTTTTCTTGGTTCGTCGCCGGAAAAACTTTTTAGCATTCATGATGGCATTATTGAAACAGACGCACTCGCCGGCTCATTCCCACGAGGTGAATCCGCAGAACTGGATTCTTCACTAGAAAATAATTTGCTGAACGATCTAAAAAATCTGGAAGAACACAAGAGCGTTGTTAATTTCTTAACCGACAGATTAAGTCGAGTATCAAATAAAATTATTCAAAATGGAAAACCAATTGTAAAAAAGTTTTCCAACATTCAGCATCTGTACACTCCGATTAAAGCAGAAATTAAAGAAGGAGTTTCGGCGATTTCGGTTATCGAAAATCTTCATCCTACACCGGCAGTTTGCGGAATGCCGTCGTCAGTCGCCAATCAAATGATCGAAAATTTGGAAACGTTTGAGCGCGGCTTGTACGCCGGAGCTTTGGGTTGGGTTGGATTAGATAACAGTGCTGAAATGTTTGTCGGTATCCGTTCCGCTATCGTAAAAGATAATTTCATGCGGGCATTTGCCGGATGCGGAATAGTAAATGGATCAAACAGTTTAGCGGAGTTTAACGAGACGTCACTAAAACTAAAACCAATTTTGTCTTTGTTTAAGAATGAAACTATCAATCAATCGTAATACCGTTTGGTGCGATCTATTTGTTGACCGGCTTGCAAAAGCCGGAGTTAAATACGCATGCATTTCTCCCGGTTCGAGAAGCACCGCGTTAACTCTTGCGTTTGCATCGAACAAAAATATTGAGACCTTTCCAATTGTGGATGAAAGATCATCCTCGTTCTTTGCGTTGGGTTTAGCTAAGAAGAGCAAATCCCCGGTAGCGATTGTTACAACATCGGGAACCGCAGTAGCAGAGTTGTATCCGGCTATAATAGAAGCATATTACCAGCGGATACCTTTAATTATTTGCACTGCCGATCGTCCGCCAATCTTGAGAAACAGCGGCGCGAACCAAACGATTAACCAGCAGAATATTTTTGCAAACCATATCCGTCATTTTTTTGATGCCGGTTTGCCTGACACTAAAAAACTGCACGAGATAAAAAAGATAGCCGACGATGCGATTCGCATTTCATGTTTTACCGACAAAGGTCCGGTTCATGTTAACTTTCCATTTGAGAAACCGTTCGAACCGAAAAGTTATACGGATGAAATTGACGTTCGCACAATCGAAAAACTTTTCTCGAACTCGGCAAAACATTTTTCGTTGTCCAACCGGAAGAAAATAAATTTTGAAGCGTTTGCAGATAAATTCGGCAAAACCGAACGCGGATTAATTCTCGTCGGTTTTAACAACTACGAAACCGATTTTGGAAAACACCTGGTCAACTTTTCCAAAACGTTCGGCTACCCCATTTATGTTGACGGCGCCACCACATTGAGATTCGGGAATCATTCTAAAAATTATTTTATAGACAACTTAACAGCGATTGCCCGCGTAAAGTCATTCCAAAAACAATTCGATCCGGAAATTATCGTTCAATTCGGAAGCGCGCCAACGGCAAATGTGCTGCTCGAGTATTTCAAGAATTCTAAAGCCGAGAAATTTCTTGTTAATGATTTCGGCGATAGGAACGATCCATCGCTGACAGCAAAAAATATTATCGCGTGCAGCCCGGCTGAATTTTGTGAAAGTGTAGTGAGACACACAAAGAAAAAAGTTGTAAGAAAAACAAACTGGCTGAAGAATTTTCTTGCCGTTCAGAAAATTGCCGAGGAAATTAAAAATAAAACTATTGTGCAAGCTGATTTTCCTTTTGAAGGAAGAGCGGTTATAGAATTGCTGGCGGCTCTGCCGGATAAATCAAATCTGATGCTTTCAAACTCTTTGCCGATACGCGATGTGGATTTCTTCGCATCCTCAAACGAAAAACGGTTAAACATTTTTACAAATCGCGGGGCAAGCGGAATCGACGGAATTAATTCCACCACTCTCGGAATTGCAAATGCATCCAAAGAGCCGACTTTTCTGTTGACGGGCGACCTCGCGTTTTATCATGATTCAAACGGGCTGCATTCGGCAATAAAACACGGCATTCCATTAACAGTAATACTCATTAATAACAGCGGCGGCGGAATATTTGAATCGCTCCCCATCTCCGATTACCCGGAATTTTTCACTGCTAATTTTTTAACGCCATTGGAACTTGATTTCGCTAAATTGGTAAAAGCTTATTACGGCAACTACGTGCGCATCGACAACTGGGCGGGACTAAGAAAACAAGTTGGAATATCATCAAAAAGAAATGCGTTGCGGGTGATTGAAATTCGGACCGATGCAAGAAAATCAAAACTGCTCAGACAAAAATATTGGAATGTTGTCGCGAAAAAAATTGATGAGTTTATAGATGAAATTGTACGTTGACGGAATTCAATTTAACATTCTTCTCAACGAAACAGACGTTAGCGAAAACAAAACTGCTGTAATTTTCCTTCATGGATTTACCGGGTGTGCAGAAGACTGGAATTTCATTTCCGATAAACTCCCTCCAAAATTTTTTCCAGTTGCAATCGATTTAATCGGTCATGGCGAAACAGATTCTCCAGAAGATCAGAATCACTACACATGCAGCGCGATAGTTCACCACCTCGATTCAATTACGGAACAACTCGACATTAAAAATTTTGTTCTAATCGGTTATTCGATGGGAGGACGCGCGGCGCTTTCATATTCATTTAAACATTCATCTAAGCCAATAGCCGCAGTGCTCGAAAGTTCGACTGCCGGCATTCAGGATATCACACTAAAGAAAGATCGTGTTGAATTCGATCTGCTCTTATCGGAGAAAATAAAAAGAGAAGGTATGAAAGCTTTTACCGATTTCTGGTTCGACATGCCTCTATTTGCGCCTCTTAAAAAAATTTCGTCTTTCGCAGAAATAAAGAACAAAAGAATCAAAAATAATGTTACCGGATTATCGAACAGTCTTTGCGGATTCAGTACCGGCTTGATGCCGAGCTATTGGGATCGGCTGCACCAAATTCAATTTCCGGTTTTATTAATTAGCGGCGAGTTTGATTTGAAGTACACCGAAATAAATAAATCCATGAAAACAAAATTGCCGCGCGCCAATCATGAGGTCATCGCAAAATCCGGCCACAACACTCACTTACAAAAGCCTGAGCTTTTTACTAAATTTGTCGTGGATTTTTTGAATTCACTTTAAGGCAGAAATGAAATACAACTGGATCAAAGCCAAAAATTACACCGACATTATTTACGAGAAGATGGACGGCATTGCTAAGATTACAATCAACAGACCGGAAAAGAGAAATGCCTTTCGTCCCGAAACAACTAAAGAATTGTACGATGCATTTGCCGATGCGCGCGAAGACGGAAACGTTGGCGTAATTCTTTTAACCGGCAAAGGTCCGGCTAAAGACGGCAAATACGCTTTTTGTTCCGGCGGCGATCAATCGATACGCGGCAACAAAGGTTACGTTGGTATAGATGGCGTTCCACGTTTGAATATACTCGACGTTCAAAAACAAATTAGAAGTATTCCGAAACCGGTGATTGCGCTTGTTGCCGGTTATGCAATCGGCGGTGGTCACGTACTTCATGTTGTGTGCGATCTAACCATTGCAGCCGATAACGCGGTGTTTGGTCAAACAGGCCCGAAGGTTGGAAGTTTTGACGGCGGATTCGGCGCAAGTTTTCTTGCAAGAATCGTCGGACAAAAAAAAGCGCGAGAGATTTGGTATCTGTGCCGCCAGTACGATGCACAAGAAGCGCTGCAGATGGGATTGGTTAATAAAGTTGTGCCGATTAAGAAATTGGAAGAGGAAGGAATTAAGTGGGCAAAAGATATTTTGGAAAAAAGTCCGCTTGCATTACGGTTACTAAAATCTGCATTCAATGCAGAGCTTGATGGCCAAGCTGGAATTCAAGAGCTTGCGGGAAATGCAACGCTGCTTTATTACATGAGCGATGAAGCGCAAGAAGGCAGAAACGCTTACAACGAAAAACGAAAACCCGATTTCAAAAAATTTCCTAGAGTGCCATAAAATGAAAAACCTTTATGAAATAAAAAAAATTCTAAAAAAGAATAAAACTTATCTCCGCAAAAAATATTCTGTTGAAGAAATAGGAATCTTTGGTTCATTCAGCCGCGGCGATCAAAATAGCAGAAGCGACATCGATCTTATGGTTTCTCTGAAGAAACCTCTCGGCTT
Organism: Bacteroidota bacterium; assembly: GCA_021820065.1. Classification (GTDB taxonomy): domain Bacteria; phylum Bacteroidota; class Ignavibacteria; order Ignavibacteriales; family Melioribacteraceae; genus Fen-1258. The sequence goes on from JAKAEE010000006.1 coordinate 33,393, forward strand.
GGAGTTTGTTGATCTCTCGCTGGAACTTCAAACAATTTTGAATCACAAGGTTGATCTGGTTTCCAAGAATGCTCTAAAGAAAAGAATGCTTGTCGCAATTAAAGATGAAGTAATCTATGTCTAAAAGAAACGATAAACTTCTTGTTTTAGATATACTTGATGCCTTAAACAAGATTTCAAATTATACTCACGGCTTGAGTTATAAAAATTTCGCTAGCGACTCTAAAACAGTTGACGCCGTCACTAGAAATATTGAGATAATCGGAGAAGCTTCTAAACACCTTTCAAAAAAGTTTAAGGACAATATTGACTTGCCATGGCAAAGAATTATAGGTATGAGAAACATAATCGTTCACGAGTATTTTGGTGTTGATACAAAAATAATTTGGAAGATTGTTACCGAACAAATTGAAAGTCTTAAAGATGTCTTCGAAAAGTCAACGGAAGAATTGAATTAGCAATGATTTCAACATCAACCCAAACAATATCAAAATTTGACGCATGGATCCTCGCCAGCCGGCCAAGGACATTAGCCGCGGCTATTGTTCCGGTTATAGTCGGCAGTTCAATTGCCGTCCGCGACGGATTGTTTCAACCGCTTGCTGCGTTCATTGCATTACTGTGTTCAATCTTGATTCAAGTCGGAACAAACTATGTTAATGATCTTTTCGATTTTCTTCACGGGACAGACAAAGAAGATAGAACCGGTCCGCAAAGAGCCGTTGCTTCCGGAATTATTTCCGTTACTGAAATGAAAATTGGAATTTACATTTCGTTCGGAATGAGTTTTGTTCTTGGGATGTATCTTGTTTCCATCGGCGGCTGGTTTATTTTGTTCCTCGGCGTGATATCGATTCTCGCCGGGGTTGCTTACACAGCCGGTCCGTTTCCGCTTGCATATAACGGTCTCGGCGACATAGCCGTTTTTATTTTCTTCGGATTTGTCGGTACGGTTGGAACATATTACGTGCAGACATTAACGATAACATCAATGGCATTCTGGTCTTCGGTTCCTGTCGGCGCGTTGATCACAAATATTTTGGTTGTTAACAATTACCGCGACCGCGAAGAAGACCGTTCCAACGGCAAGAATACTTTGGCTGTAATCTTCGGAGAAAAATTTACGCGGCTTCAGTATCTAACCTTCATGATTGTTTCCTACGCAATACTTTTCGTGGTTTATTTTACCTACAAAAAAAGTTTATGGATTTTTCTGCCGCTGCTGTCTCTCCCGATTTCGATAAAGCTGATAAGGATGATCTATTCTTTGCGCGGAAAAGAACTGAATAAAACTTTGGAACTTACCGCCAAGTTGTCTGCTATTTACGGTTTGCTTTTTGCAGCCGGAATCCTTTTATGATCTTGAAGGAAATTAAATACTCACCTTTCTCCTACAAATTAAAAAATCCATTTCAGACTTCATCCGGAATAATATCGGAAAGAAAAGGTTTTTTTGTTTCAGTGCACGATGAACTTGGCAATGATTCAATTGGTGAATGTTCTCCTCTGCCCAGGTTTAGTTATGAATCTTACATTGAAGTTGAAAAATTTCTTTCGAACGAATTAAAACAATTGCTTGTGAACGAAATCGAAAGCGATCCCGGCAAAATAAAACAAACTGTGGCGCAGTTTACAAAACTTCAATCGGTGCGATTCGCGCTTGAACAAGCCATGCTCGGATTGGTAATGCGGCGGGATAAAAATTTTTCCAAAAATAATTTCTACGCCAGCAAGAAAACTATCTCGGTTAACGCCGTAATTGGATTTGATGAACCGGAAAATATTTTAGCCAAGATCGAAGAAAAATATAATGCCGGTTATCGAACTTTCAAAATTAAAGTCGGTAGAGAAAATTTTTCTGATGATTATGAGTTAGTAAGACTCGTTCGAGAAAAATTCTCAAACAGAATTACAATACGCTTGGATGCTAATGGCAAGTGGGACATTGATAGTGCCGTTGATAATCTGGCAAAGCTTTCACAGTTTGAGATTGAGTACATCGAAGAGCCGTGCAAAAATTTAAGCTGCTTGATGAAATTAGCCGAGCATTCAAAAATTCCTATTGCTGTGGATGAATCGCTTAAAACTTACGAGAACGTTGAAGAAGTTTTGAAAACAACCTCCATAAAATTTCTTGTCGTCAAACCGATGATACTTGGAGGAATTATCAATGCCGTTCAATTGATCAAGGAGGCGGAAGCGTTATGCAAAAGAATAATCATTTCATCCGCTTTCGAGACTCCTATCGGCAAAAGCGCGTTGGTGTTTCTTGCCTCACTAGTTTCTCACAATCACGCTCATGGACTCGACACTGCCAGCATGTTTTTTAATCTGCCGATTACCGATCCGTACCCGGTTCAAAATTCACACATTATTTTTGATCCGGAAAATTTTTCACCGCATTTTGACGCCGGACACCTATCATGAACCCCGGCAACAAACATTGGTTAATAGAACAATCCGCTAGAAATCCGGATCGCACTGCGTTCCTTTCATCAAACAAGAAAGTAACTTACTTGGAACTGTTGCAGCAGTCGTTAACAACCTCAGAAAATTTAAATCGCCTTGGAGTTCAAACAGGCAGCCATGTTGGAATACTTGCATTGCACGACTACAATTTTTTTGTTTTGATTAATGCAATCTGGTTTATCGGCGCAGTGCCGGTACCGCTTAACAACCGACTGACTGCGCATGAGATTCAAGAAGAGATTCGTCATGCAAAAATTAGTGCTTTAATTACCGACAATGCATTCGCGCAAAAATTACCATCGATAGAATTTAAGAATACAATATTAACTGAACACGTTTTGTCGGATAAAGACAATGCAACCCAAACTACGTTCAACCCAACTAAATTCAATCCCGAGAACATCGCGCTTATAATGTTTACCTCCGGTTCAAGCGGAAAACAGAAAGCAGTTGTGCACACTTTCAAAAGTCTTTTCAGCAGCGTTACCGCGTTGAATGATTTTGCGAAACTATCGCACGACAATGTTTGGCTGGCTTCGTTATCATTCTATCACATCGGCGGATTTATGATTCCGGTTCGTGCTTTGTTAACTGGCGCAACAGTTGCTTTTCCAAATTCGGTCAGCGCTGATGATACCGTTGCCGCACTTGAAGAATTCCAGCCGTCACATATTTCGCTTGTACCAACATCCTTGCAAAGAATGATTGATCAGAATGTTCGTCCAAATAAAAATTTAAAATACCTATTTCTCGGCGGCGGACCATCGGAAAAACAGTTGTCCTTGCAAGCAATAGAAAATGGCTGGCCGGTTGTAAAAGTTTACGGCTCCACCGAAACATGTTCGATGGTAACAGCAATGAAAACTGATGACATCAACAGCAAACCAAAATCTTCCGGGAAACCTTTGCTGAACTGCAAAATCAAAATTGTTGACGAAAAGCAAAACAGTGTTCCATCTGGTGAAGCCGGCGAAATAATTATTCAAGCGGGCAGCGTTATGAAAGAATACTTTGGCGACGAAACGGAGACACGGAAAGCGCTTCACAACGGCTGGTACCGCACCGGCGATTACGGCTTGATTGATAACGAGGGTTTTCTTTTTATCGAATCGCGCCGGGACGATTTGATCATAACAGGCGGCGAAAACGTTGTTGCCAAAGAAGTACAGGAAATTATTCTTCAGAATAAAAAGGTTTCCGATGCATTCGTTTTCGGAATCGACGATTCGACGTGGGGACAAATGGTATGCGCCGCGGTTGTGTCTGAAAATCTTTCGGAAGATGAGTTAAAAACTTTCTTAAAGCTGAAAATGGCGGGCTACAAAATTCCGAAACGATTTTATTTTGTTGATAGCATCCCCAAAAACGAGATGAGCAAAGTAGATAGAAAAAAATTATTCGAACAAATTAACTCGCGCTAGCTCTTAGCTTGTCATAAAAATCTTTTGGTAATTCTATTTTCTGAAATTTTTCCTTCAGCACACAAACGTGAACCGTCTTTGCCAAAGCGGTAAACTGTCCTCCGTCTTTATAAAACTTATAACTCAGTTCAAAAGAAGAATTTTTCAACAGACTAACATTTACTTCTATTGTTAATTCATCGCCGACGCGTATCGGTTTAACGTAATCGGCTTCCGCGTGCATGATGGGGAGGATGTAATCGCGGTCAAAGAAAAAATTCCGTTCGGTTGAAAGACTGCGCATAAAATCCTCGTACGCGGCATGAACGTACTTGAACAAGCTCGCGTAAAAAATTATTCCTGCCGGATCGGCATCATAGAAATAAACTTTAACCTTGGCGGTGAACATGACTGCTCTCCTTTTCTTACGACAAATTTAACAACTCTTCTCCATTTCGCATTAACTTTTTTGTGATTAACTTCGCAAAAAATTATTTAGGAAATTCGTGTTTCCCCCAAGCACAAAATCGCTTTTTCTAATTGCATTCTTCATCACCGCCGGTTTAATCTACTCCCAGGCAGAACTCAAAAAAGAATTCTACCCTAACGGTAAATTAAAATCCGAAGGGACTTATCTCAACGGGGTTCACAACGGCGTTTACAGAGAATATTATGAAAGCGGCAAACTTTGGAAAGAATGGAATTTCCAGAACGGCAAAGAAGAAGGGCTCTCAACCTGGTACTTCGAGAACGGCAAAATAAGTATGGTGTGGAATTATCGACACGGCAAGCTCGAAGGAACTTCCAAATGGTATTACGAAACGGGACAGCTTTGGGCTGAACCAAACTATGTTGACAATATTCAAGAGGGCGAAAGTAAAACATATTATAAGAGCGGCAAACTTGAAGCAATCTGGAAATACCTGAACGGCAAACTCAACGGCATATCAACGATATTTTTTGAAAACGGGAAAGTTGAGGTCGAAAGAAATTATGTGAATGATAAGCTCGAAGGCATCAGCAAAGTGTATTACGATTACGGCGGCGTTGCGCTTGAAGCCAATTATAAACATGATCAGCTCGACGGCACGTCATATCTCTATTATCCGGATGGGACCATCAAGGTAATCGATACATATTCAAACGGGCAGATCATCAAGCGTGAAAGATTTGATTACAGCAGCAAAGTTGCAAAGCTGGAGGAAAATTTTGATGAGTATTACGACGACGGCACAATGAAGTCCCGGTTGAATTTCAAAGACGGCAAGAAAGACGGAATGATAAAGGAATATTACAACAGCGGCTTTCTGAAAGCGCAATTAAATTACAAGCAAGATCGACTTGAAGGACGAAGCATTTATTATCATGACGGGGGAACAGTTGCCGAAATTGCGAACTATGCTGCCGGCATGAAAAACGGTTTATCTACAAAATATAACCGCGACGGAATTAAAATTGCCGAAGAACTTTATACCAATGATCTACGTGACGGTTCAGGCAAAACGTTTTATCTTGCCGGGGAACCGGAATCAGAAAGAAAATATCGGAATGACAAATTGGACGGCACTGTAAAAATATTTCGCAAGAACGGTTCATTGGCTGCGGAAGAAAACTACAGCCACGGATTGAAAGACGGCATTTCAAAATATTATTACTCAAACGGAAAGATTTCCGATTTCTTCGTTTACAAAAACAATTTACTTAACGGAAAATGTTCTTCATACGATTCAGCCGGCGCGGTTACAAAAGATGTTGAATATTCAAACGGTGAATTGGTCCCCGACGATTCGACAAAATAATCCCGTCAATAAATTCTTCTAATCACAAACTGATCCATGAACTCACTTCCGAATGCAAGCGATGGAGTGTAAAATCCGGGTTCAACAGAGTTGTTTAGAATTCTTATCGTACATTCGGCAGCGCCCACAGCAGTTAGATTGTATCCCTCCATGACTTGATAAACTTCTTCTATCATTTCCCCTTTCGCATTTTCCACTCTTCCCCAGACATAAGTTTTAGCCGAATCTCTTTCTTTCTTCGACGGTCCGGTCAAATTTTTTTGAATGTAAGATGCAGTAAAATTCTTTACAAATTTTATACGGAATATTTTCAAAAAGAGTGTCAGCAATTTTCTAAGCTTAACGACACGCTCCGGCATGGCAATATAAACCTCGCCGTTCGGAATTCCGGTCGAACGAAACGACGAATAAACATCTCCCCACGGAATCGATAAACCGCTGAATGAAAAATTTTTCAGCTTTACATTAATTGCGTACTCGCCGATTGGCGACTCGATAAGTTTCCCATCTCTTCGGATCCTCCCCATTCCCTTCAAGAATTCCAAAGTGGTAAGCCACGTTCCGCGAGAAATCTTGCCACGTTTATTAATCAAACCAAGTTTCAAATTTGCCGCATCGGGCATCTTTTCGCTCAAGCGCTTCGCAAGACAATCTGTTGGAATAATATCGAATCCAACACTCGGCATAATCACAATTCCGTTTTTCTTGGCTCTCTTGCTCATGGAAAACGCGAGATGCATTACCGGAATTTCTCCGGTAATGTCGAGATAATTTGTTTTCGTTCGCAAACATGCTTCAATTAATTCTTTCGCAGTCATTCTAAACGGACCCGCGCAATTCAGCAAAGTGTGGATGTCATTAAGAGCTTTGTCTATTCGAGTATCGTCGGTCAAATCGAAGACGCGGTATTCGCAGTCGAATTTGTCGGCTATTTTTTTCGTTCCGGATTCATTTCTACCGGCAAGAATCGGTTTCACGTTCCGGGAAATCAATTCTTCCAAGATCAACTGCGCCGAGTACCCGGTCGCGCCGTAGATCATAAGTTTGGATGGTGCCGCGTTCATATATATTCTTTTCTTTCTTAATTGTGCGCTTGATAATAGCTAATAACCCAAATTCTGTCAATCACAACGTGAACTTTCTAACCTTTTTTACTGTATAATTAATTAAATTAATGGCGAAATAACTTTCATCTTGAGAAAGGATTCCGTCATACCTCATTCTTAACAATTATTTAATCTACGTTCGGCATATAAATAAGTTTGCAATTTCTATTTTAGCATTTGTTTTTAGATTAAAATATTTAAGGGCATGAGTAAGAAGAAAATACTTTTTATTTGCGGATCGATTAATCAAACCTCGATGATGCACCAAATTTCTTCCGGTCTGGATGACTACGAGTGTTACTTCACACCATACTATGCCGACGGGCTGATCAACTTCGTTGCCAACAAAGGATTTCTCGGCCATACAATCTTGGGCGGCAAGTTCCGAAAAAACACAGAACGCTATTTAGCCGGCAATAATTTGAAGATTGACTATCGCGGCGTTAACAATGACTACGATTTAATCTACACATGTTCAGATCTTATCATTCCGAAAAACATCCGGAGCAAAAAAGTAATTCTCGTTCAGGAAGGAATGACCGATCCCGAAACGGTAATGTTTCATTTAGTGAAATATCTGAAACTGCCGCGCTGGCTTGCAAGCACTTCTCCAACCGGAATTTCGAATCAATACAGTTTATTCTGCGTCGCGTCGAACGGTTACAAAGATTTGTTTATACGCAAGGGCGCGAAAGAAGAAAAAATTGTTGTTACCGGAATACCAAACTTCGACAACGCGAAACAATATTTGAAGAACGATTTCCCTCACAAGAATTATGTTTTTGTTGCCACTTCCGATGCAAGGGAAACGTTAAAGTATGATAACCGGAAAAAGTTTATAAAAGAGTGCGTTGAAATTGCCGGCGGCAGACAAATCATTTTCAAATTGCATCCGAACGAAAAGACAGTACGTGCTAAAGCAGAAATAAACCGGTATGCGCCTAGCGCGCTAGTTTACCAGCACGGAAACACCAATCACATGATTGCCAACTGCGACGTGCTTATTACCAAATATTCTTCCGTTGTTTACGTCGGACTTGCTCTGGGCAAAGAAGTTCATTCGGCATTCAATATTGAAGAGCTGAAGCGTTTAATGCCGATTCAGAATAATGGAACTTCGGCGGAAAGAATTGCACGCATCGGAAAACATTTGCTTGAAATGCCGAATACAACTCTTGATGAAATTCGTCACATGTACGATCTAGAATCAGTTTTATCCGGGCAAGAATGAAAATCGTGACCGTCATACAAGCGCGAATGTCATCAACCCGTCTGCCGGGAAAAGTTATGCTGCCGGTTCTTAGTAAACCGCTTTTGGTTAGAATGCTCGAGCGCGTGCAAGCTGCAAAGCTGATCGGTGACTTAGTAGTCGCAACGTCAACAAATACCGATGACGATGAAATTGAAAAATTGTGCGAACAAAATAACATAACATGTTTCCGCGGACACTTGACCGATCTGCTCGACAGACATTATCAAGTGGCAATTAAATTTGGCACCGATGCGGTTGTAAAAATTCCTTCCGACTGTCCCCTCATTGATCCGCGTGTAATAGATAAAGTCATTCAGCATTTCATAAATCACGAAGAATATGATTTTGTCAGCAATCTTCATCCGGCAACGTATCCCGATGGTAACGATGTAGAAATTATGTCGTTCGCTTCGCTTGAATGCGCGTGGAAAGACGCAACAAAAGATTACGAGCGCGAACACACAACTCCTTTCATCTGGGAACATCAGGATGTTTTTAAGGTTGGAAATGTTGTTTGGGAGAGCGGTTTAGATTATTCAACTTCACACCGATGGACAATTGATTATCCCGAAGATTACGAATTCATAAGAAAAGTTTTTGATGAACTTTATCCCTCAAATCCGGTATTTGGTCTTAACGATATTTTGGATTTGCTGAAGCGCAAACCGGAAATTGCGGAAATCAACAGTCAGCATCTCGGCAAGTACTGGTACGAAAATCATCTTGACGAACTAACTCATATTGACGAATACAAAAAGAAGCTGAAGGACAAATGACAAAAGAGAAATTACGCGAATTGCAGAAGACTGCGCTCAATGTTCGCGAACACATTATCCGCATGTCGGGTAACGGCGGATGTTTTATCGGCGCATCGCTTTCATGCGCTGATCTAATTGTTTACCTCTACAAAGAATTCTTGAACGTCTCGCTGCAAAATCTTAACGATCCTAACCGCGATTATTTTTTCTTGTCGAAGGGACACGATGTGCCGGCTCTCTATGGTACTTACGTTGAACTCGGCTGGCTGGAAAAAGACCGTTTGAAAAATCATTTAAAGACGAACGATTTTATTTATTGGCATCCGAACAGAAATATTCCGGGGATAGAATTTCATTCCGGATCGCTCGGTCATAACCTTTCCGTGGCGTGCGGCGTTGCACTCGATTGCAAACTGCGGAATCAAAAGAACAAAGTAGTTGTTGTCGTTGGCGATGGCGAGTTAAACGAAGGTTCGATGTGGGAAGCTCTGCTTGTTGCCGCCGCTTATAAACTGGATAATTTGTTGGTCGTCGTTGATCGCAACCAATTTCAAGCAAATATGCAGACGGAGGATTTAATACCGCTCAAACCGCTTGATAAAAAGTTTGAAGCGTTCAACTGCAAAGTGGAAAGTGTGGATGGACATAACTTTGAATCGCTCGACAAAGTTTTTTCAAAATTTCCGTTCGAGAAAGAAAAAGTTTCCGTGATAATTGCAGAAACAACCCGCGGCAAAGGTTTACCCAGCATCGAAAAACGCGCTGACCGATGGTTCGTAAATTTTAAAGATGAAGAAATTGAACAGCTGTTAAAAGAACTTCACGGCGAAGCCAAGGCACATTTAACTTCCGAAACAATTGTGGCGAGATGACATGACATACTCCGAAATTGTACTTGACCTAATTAACAGTGATGACCGCTACATGATCATGACTTCCGAGAACCGTGCGGCGTTTAGAAACTTACCGCCGCTCATTAAAAATAATTTTGTCGATACCGGAATTACCGAACAAACAATGATCGGAATGGCGGCGGGACTAGCGTTGCGTGGACGTGTACCAATCGTTCATGCGCTTGCAACATTTTTAACGATGCGCGCTTTCGAGTTCATTCGCTCAGATATTGGGATTGCTAATCTACCGGTAAAAATTGTTGGCGCTGTTCCGGGATTTCTGTCTGACGGTAACGGTCCCACGCATCAAGCAATCGAAGATGTTTCTATTATGCGCGGAATTCCGAACGTAAACGTTTTCTGTCCGGCAGACGAAGATGATATGCTGAAAGGGCTGAAGAAAGTTATCCAGTACCCTTCCGCTTTTTATATTCGTTATAACATGACCAAACCGGTTGTTGATCACTCGGAATTTGAAGTTGGAAAAGCAGAGGTCTTCGGCGAAGGGAAAGACGTTGCAATTTTAGTTTACGGATTTTTATTCAATCAAGCTTTCCAGACGAAAGAAATTTTGGAATCGAAGGGAATTTCTGTTCGATTGATAAACATCAGAACGCCGAAACCCGTTGACGAAGAAACTATTTTGAAAGCTGCTAAAGAGTGCAAATTAATCGTTACTTTGGAAGATCATTTTATAACAGGCGGACTGTACTCTATCCTTGCCGAAGTACTTTTGAAGAACAAGAAAACTGCTAATGTTCTCCCTTTTGCATTTATGAATAAGTGGTTCAAACCCGGTCTGTTGAACGATGTTCTTAAATATGAAGGATTTACCGCGGAACAAATTTCAAAAAAAATAATTCAGCATTCAGCTATTAGCAATTAGCTTTTAGGGGATAAGATGAGAGACTTCAAAAAATTAATGGTTTGGGAAAGGTCGCATAAGTTTGCACTGGTAATCTATAGATTAACAAAACAATTTCCGAAAGAAGAGCTGTATGGAATCACTTCACAAATCCGGAGAGCGGCAACATCGATCCCGACAAACATTGCAGAAGGCAGCGGTAAAAATACTTCCAAAGATTTTTCAAGATATTTAAGCATCGCCTCTGGTTCAGCTAGTGAAGTAGAATATTTACTAATATTAGTCAAGGAATTAGAATTTATAAGTGAAAAGGATTTTCAACCTCTTGATACAGAAATCAATGAAATCAAAAAAATGTTAAACTCATTCCAAATAAAAATTAACGCTAATAGCTAAACGCTAACAGCTAATTGCTGGAGACTATTATGCCAAACAAAATAAGTTTAACAAATGACTTTCCTCAAATAACAAAGTCAGATGAGCTATACAATCGCGCACTCGGATTAATTCCTTCCGTAACGCAAACTTTAGCGAAGGGACCGTCACAATACATAAAAGGAGTTGCGCCAAAATATTTGGCGAAGGGAAAAGGCTCACACGTTTGGGATGTTGACGGAAATGAATACCTCGATTACATGATGGGTGTCGGTCCGTTATCGCTTGGATACGCTTATCCAAAAGTTGACGAAGCTATTAAAAAACAACTGGAAGACGGAATAACTTTTTCGATGATGCATCCTCTCGAAGTTGAAGTTGCGGAATTAATCCGCGAAGTTGTCCCGAACGCAGAGGCGGTCCGTTACAGCAAAACCGGTGCAGATGCAACAAGCGCGGCTGTTCGTCTCGCTCGCGCATACACGGGAAAAAATAAAATTTTATGCTGCGGTTACCATGGCTGGCATGATTGGTACATCGCCGTCACGGCTCGTAATCACGGTATTCCAGAAGCAGTTCAAGCAATTTCATTTACATTTAATTACAATGATTTGGATTCCGTAAAAAATTCCATTGATGACGATGTAGCTGCTGTTATTTTGGAACCGGTCGTATTTCAAGAACCGAAAGACAATTTTTTGCATAAGCTTGCGGGTTTGTGTGAAGAGAGAGGCGTCGTTCTCATCTTCGATGAAATGTGGACAGGCTTTAGAATGGCTCTCGGCGGTGCTCAAGAATATTTTGGAATCACTCCCGATCTTGCGACCTACTCAAAAGCGGTTGCTAATGGAATGCCGATTTCAATTCTAACCGGTAAAAGAAAAATTATGGATCTTGCCGATGAAGATATTTTCTTTTACACAACATTCGGCGGCGAGGCGCTGTCTTTAGCAGCAACAAAAGCGACTATCGAAGAGTTGCGCGATAAGAACGTTCCAAAATATTTGAGCGAGCAAGGCGGAAAACTTAAAGACGGATACAATTCCATTTCACAAAAACTTGGAATGGACTATACAAAAACAACCGGCTACAATTGGCGCTCGTTGGTTACGTACGATCAGAAAGGCGGCGATCCGCTTTTGCAAAAGAGTTTGGTACAACAAGAGATGTTTAAACGCGGAATTTTATGGCAAGGATTTCACAATATGTCGTTCTCGCACACTGACGCCGATGTTGAATACACTTTAAAAGTTTACGAAGAAGTCTTGCCGATTCTTAAAAAAGCTGTTGAGCAAAACAACATTAAACAACTTTTGCGCGGTGAACCAGTGCAGCCCGTTTTCCGCAAGGTTGATAATTTTAATATGAAGCCGGTGAAGAAATAGTCAATTGTAATGAGTCATTGGTGATTAGAGTTTTGAATTTGGGATTTAGTATTTTGAATTTGGAGATGTGATGGAATTGTTTTCGTTAAAGAACAAAACAGCGATAGTAACTGGAGCGCTTGGACTAATCGGCAAAGAACATTGCAGAGCATTGAGCGAAGCGGGCGCTAATGTTGTTGTTGCGGATATCAATGAAAAAGATTGCGTTGAGTTTGCCAAGACTTTGGAAACCGAATCTATAGGTGTTACGCTTGATGTTACCGAACCCAACTCGATAAAAAAATTACGTGATAAGATATTAGCGAAGTTTGGACATATCGATGTTCTGGTTAACAACGCTGCCATCAACGACATGTTCGAAAATCCGAAAGCGGCAAGCGAGCAATCCAAGTTTGAAAATTATCCGCTTGAGCTCTGGCAAAAGTCCATCGATGTAAACTTGACCGGAGTGTTTTTGTGTTCACAGATTCTTGGAACCGTGATGGCAGAACAAAAAAGCGGAAGCATAATTAACATCGCTTCAACGTATGGTATTACGGCGCCGGATCAATCGCTATACATTAAAGAAGACGGGACGCAATCATTTTACAAACCGCCGGCATATTCCGCAACCAAAGGGGCTGTAATCATGTTCACAAAATATCTTGCTGCTTATTGGGGCAAGGATGGCGTTCGTGTTAATACGCTCACTCCCGGCGGCGTGGAAAATTCCCAAGATGAATTCTTCGTGAAAAAATATTCCGAGAAAACTCCATTAGGAAGAATGGCTAATCCAACCGATTACAAAGGTGTGTTAATATTTTTAGCAAGCGATGCATCAAGTTATATGACGGGTGCGAACTTAATAGTCGACGGCGGCTGGACAACCTGGTGAATAATCAAAACTATTACAGAGAGAATAATGCCAAGAAAAAAATTAAGCAGACAACAATTGATGAAACGCGCAGCAAAAATTAAATTAGTATTGACCGACTGCGACGGCGTGCTTACCGACACGGGCGTGTATTACACGGCAGACGGCGAAGTAATGAAACGTTTCTCGATTCGCGACGGAATGGGCGTTGAAAGACTGAGAAAGTACGCCGATGTAGAAACCGGAATCGTTACAGGTGAAGCGACAGAGATCGTTCGCAAGCGCGCAGAGAAACTTAAAATGAATGAAATTCATCTCGGCATAAATTACAAAGACCGGCAGCTCAAAGAAATTTTTGAACGCAGAAATTTAAAACCGGAAGAAGTAGCTTTCATCGGCGACGATTCTAATGATGTTACTGTAATGCGTTTAGCGGGCTTAACAGCTTGCCCAAACGACGCAACTCAATTTGCAAAGAACGAATCTGATATTATTCTGAAAACCAACGGCGGATACGGTGCGTTCAGGGAGTTCGCAGAAATTATCATAGAAGCAAAAACAAAAAAGAAATTCTATCGAAAGGACGACGATGGGAACAAATAAAATAAAAATCGGCAACAAATTTATCGGCGAGGGTGAACCGGTTTATATAATTGCCGAAATCGGTATCAATCATAACGGTTCGGTTGAACTTGCAAAAAAACTTATCGACGGCGCTGTAAAAGCCGGATGCGATGCCGTAAAATTTCAGAAACGAACACCGGAAATTTGCGTGCCGAGAGATCAATGGGAAATTGAACGCCAGACTCCATGGGGAAGAATCACTTATATAGAGTACCGAAGAAAAGTTGAATTTGGATTTGAAGAATATTTTGAGATTGACAGCTACTGCAAAGAAAAAGGAATCGATTGGTTCGCTTCGCCGTGGGATGAAGTCGCTGTGGACTTTCTAGAAAAATTTAATCTCCCGATTTATAAACTTTCATCTGCATCATTAACGGATTTATCTCTGTTGAAAAAAATCAGAAACACCGGCAGACCGGTAATTTTATCAACCGGTATGTCAAGCATGGAAGAAATAGAAACCGCAGTTGAACTGATGGGAACCGAAAACATTTTGTTGGCGCAATCAACTTCAACCTATCCTTGCAGTTTGGATGAACTGAATTTGAAAGTCATTCAAACATTCAAAGAAATTTACCCGGAAGTTCCGATAGGTTATTCTGGTCACGAAACCGGTCTTGCCCCAACTCTTGCCGCCGTTGCTCTCGGCGCAGCATTCGTCGAAAGACATATCACGCTCGATCGCGCCATGTGGGGTACCGATCAAGCTGCATCCGTTGAACTTGTAGGATTGAATAGATTGGTCAAAGACATTCGCGATATTGAAAAAGCATTGGGTGACGGGATAAAAAAAGTTTACGAAAGCGAATACGGCAATATCAGCAAACTAAGGCGTGTAAAAAATAATATTCAAGTTTGAAGTCTATTGTTTTACCGATGACGCTAGAAAATGTTTTTCAATCAATACAAAATTATTTCTGGAATCTTCAGCCGTATGAAACGCTGAGTTACTCTCTGATCGTAGACGGTGCAGTTCTTTTCATAATTTTGGAACGAATCTTTCCTTACAACAAAGGACAGAGAATTCTGCGCGAAGGATTCTTCAACGATCTCGCTCTTTATACAATAGCTCAAAGCTACATTCTCGGAATAATAATTTTCACCTTCGTAATCGGTGCAATTGATAATTCTACCGGGCTCTCACGGTTAAAAACCTTTTCGAACGTTCCGATCTGGATTCAACTTGTCTTCTTCACCGTCACACATGATTTTTATATTTATTGGATGCACCGATGGCAGCACAACAACAAATTTTTGTGGCGTCTGCACGAAGCTCACCATTCACCAAGAAAAGTTGACTGGCTCTCCGGCTCACGTTCACACGCATTTGAAATATTGATCAACCAGACAGTAGAGTTTTTACCAATCGTTCTCTTGGGTTCACCGCCGGAAGTTATTGCATACAAAGGTGTAATTAGCGCTGTGTGGGGAATGTATATTCATTCCAACCTAAACATTCGCAGCGGGGTCATTCAAAAATTTATTAATGGACCGGAGATGCACCGCTGGCATCATACAACCGGCAAAGGACGCAACAGAAATTTCGCGACAAAACTTGCGATTTGGGATTGGGTTTTCTCCACCGGCTTTTTGCCTGGCGGCAACGCAGAAGAATATGGATTAAAAACTCTCTTCCCCGGAAATTATTTCAAACAATTTGTTTTTGCTTTCAGATCGTTTAAGAAGCAGTAAGGGCTCAATATGTTGAGCCCTTACAAAAGATACTTTTACAAGCCTGGTATGACTTTATCTTTGGGATACTTCACAGAGTAAATCAACTTTTTCAAAACAGATTTTCCTCCGTCAACGTCAACCAACCACTTCAGTTTGCCGCTATCCGAATCGTAAACGGCGCCGGATGATTCGATAAGTTTTACGGTAATGTCTTCATTCTTGGAAATTGGTATTTGATCTTCAACCAAAACTTTTGCGGCAGTCTTTTTGTTGTTCTTTATTTTGATTTCAAACGCAAACGTGCGCTCTACGTTGCTGCTTAAAAATTTATCTTCGGAAAAATCTTTCAAGACTTCGCGCGAAACGGAAATATTCTGATCTCTTCCCAAAGAAAGGACCAAAGTGTCTTTCGTTGTGCCCGGATTAATATTCGACTGACCGACAAAAGAATTTTCGAAGTAGATATTGGCTTTACCTTGCAGCAGATTGTAATTACTCCAATCGGTTAAATAGCCGATTAGAAATGCATTGTTATCGAGCTTAGGCGCCGCATAATATTCATACCTTGCCGGCACGGTAAAATCTTGCAGCGCAACCGAATGCAGTTTGTTATCCGATGCGATTGAATATTTAATTTGCGGAGTGAACTCAACTGAAAGCTGTCTGTCGTTTATTTCGAAATAATCCGCCATTGTTTCAGAAGCACCGCCAGCCTGGGCAGCCATCACCTGCATATTAGCCGCATCAAGAGATTTGTTTGCTGCACCTTTCATTTCACGGTACAGAGCTGGTCGTGCAAAATCTATAAACCAAGGATAAAGTTCCGGCTTGTTATTATTTGCAACCGGATTTCTTGTAGAAAGAATTATTTCAACATCATTCCAATCGAATCCGCTGTTCTGCCAAACGTTTGCTTTGTAATTCAACTGAGCCGGCGAGTTTAACTTATCCACACGGATATCGTAAGCCGGGACCCAACCGGCATCGCGCATCAAATATGAAAAATCGATTTCATAAGTCGCCGCCGACTTGGCTGAGATAGACACAATTATTTCGTTGGTCGGTTTATTTATCTGATTGTTAAGTTCATTCAACTGATTTTGAATCCGGTCAATATTTTTTTGAATCTTTTTAGCAGCAAAAGAAAGGTCGTATATTTTGCTTTTTATTTCGGTAAGGCGTTTTCTGAAAAATTCCGCCATCTTTTGCAATTCGGAAATCGATACGCCGATTTTTTCGTTGCCGATGCTTTTGTTCGCCATCAACAATCCAACTTCTTCATTCAGCACACTACTTTCATTTTGATTCATCGCAAGAGATTTGTTTAACGCCTCTAAAGAATCCTCAAGCAGTTTTATCTGGGGAGTTTTTTCCTGAGATCTAAGAAAGTTGAATTGTTGTCCTACCGACATAATAACGGCATCGCCCTTTGCTGAAACGCTAATGCTGTTTTGTTCAATACTGGCGGACAAGCCGGTAAAGACAACTTCATTTAATCCTTTGTTAAGTTTTACTTTTGCAGAATAACTTAACTCGGCGCCGTGCAAAAAAACTTTAACGCTGTTAAGACCGGGTTTGATCACTGTTTCATCGCCCGCAAAATTAAGAGACGAAACGAATACCAACATCAGAGATAACAAAAATATTTTTTTCATTTTAACTCCCCGCGCTTGTTTGTTCAAAGATAGCTAAACTTTTCTTTATACATAAGCCGCCTTTGTCAAGTTCCGTTTACCTATTGTCCAGTGATTCGATACAAACAGATTGGGTCGGCTTTCAAAAGAGAACCGGTTTCTTTATTTTTTCAGAGTATTTATGAAAGGAATTCCAACCCTGAACTATTCTGATCTTGATAGAACTGACTTATGAAAAAATTATTGACCGAATTGATAAAGAAAAATTTCAATGCGCTGCTGGAAAGTTGGGTAATAAAACTATCACCCATTCTTAAGGACAAACTTTTAGACTCGCAAATACAAACGTTCGCGGAAAACAGCATCACCACTTTCATCGATGTAACGGAAAACAACGACTACCTGCAAGCCGATCAATACCTTATAGATATCTACACGCTCTTCTCTAAAGCCAATTTAAATCTACTCGAAGTCAGCCAGATTTTCAGTCAAGGCCGATTTGCTCTTATTGAATTAATTGAACGTGAACGTGTTGACAGCGCAGATTCAATTATTCTGCTTGGTTTCGCGGATGATTTGATCGAGCAGTTATTCGCGCGGTACGGAATGCTTCATCAAGAAACTAAAATGAAGGCGTTGATACGCGACCGTGACCGTCTTTCGTCGAAGCTGGAAATCAATCTGCAATATTTGAAAAACATTCTCCACACTTCGGATTCGGCGATCATGATGGTTGATAACGATGAAAAGTTCATTGCATGGAACAAAGGCGCGGAACAAATTTTCGGTTACACTGAAAATGAAGTGCTCGGAAAATCTTCATCGCTGTTGCTGCCTAAAGGTGATCAATACGCAAATCAGTTATCCAAGATACAAAGTGAATCGCGGGCGGACGGACGTTCGATGATTCTTGATACGGAACGAAAAAGAAAAGACGGCGAAATTATCAGCGTTCGTTTAACCGTAACAAGTCTTCAAGACAAGCTCGGCAAGTATGCTGGCAGATCGATAATCATAAACGATTATTCGGAATACAAACGCCTTCAGGCTCAGATCGATCAATCGGAAAAATTAGCCGTCATCGGACAAATTGCCGCCGGTGTTGCGCATGAAATCGGAAATCCATTGACTTCAATTTCCTCTCTGGTTCAAATACTTCAGAGAAGAAGCCAAGATCAGTTTATGAATGAGCAGCTCGCCAACATTAAAGAGAACATAGACCGGATTTCAAAAATTGTGCGCGAGCTTGTTGATTTTTCCCGGCCGCCAAGTTATGAAACCGAATCTCAGGACATCAGCGACATAATTAAAACAGCGCTTGGAATTGTAAAGTACGATAAGCGTGTGCGTCACGTAAATTTTGAAACAGATTTTAAAACCGGTCTGCCGCATGTAAATGTTGCCGCCGATCAGCTTCTCCAAGTCTTTGTAAATATTCTTATCAACGCACTTGATGCAATTGAAGGCAACGGAACGATTGCAATGAAGTCGGACTTTGACAATAGAAACGTTTCGGTTTCAATCTCAGATAACGGCTGCGGTATGGATGAGGCGACAGTCGAGAAAATTTTCGATCCGTTCTTTACAACAAAAGAAGTTGGCAGAGGTACGGGACTTGGATTATCGGTCAGTTACGGAATCGTTCATCGATTCCACGGTGAAATTAGAGTTAAGAGTAAAATCAATGAAGGAAGCACTTTCACAATAATTCTTCCTATTGCGCTAAATTAGACGGAGAAAAAATGTCTGCAAAAATTTTGATTGTCGATGATGAAAAACCAATCCGAGATTCACTTAAGATGGTATTGGATGAAGAAGGATTTTCTACCGAAGTTGCCGCCGACGGAGAGGAAGCGCTTCAAAAAATTCAAGAAATTAATTTTGATATTGTTGTTACAGATATAAAAATGCCGAAGCTGGACGGCATGCAGCTTCTGGAATCTGCATCCAAGATTTCGCCTGAAACATTTTTTATTATCATGACGGCATACGCTTCAGTTAAAACTGCTATCGATGCACTCCGGCAGGGCGCGTTCGATTATCTCATAAAACCGGTAGAGTTTGACGACTTGATTATTCGTATAAAGAGACTGATCCATTACAAACAGATGGCGCTCGAAAATAAAACGTTACGGCAAAGAATTTCTTCCGATACGGGGTTCACAAATCTTATCGGAAAGAGTGAGCCGATGAAAAAAGTTTTTCAGGTAATTCAGCAAGTGGCGCCGACAAACAGCAACGTTTTAATTTACGGAAAAAGCGGAACGGGAAAAGAGCTCGTCGCAAAAGCGATTCATTTTAACAGCCGCAGAAAGGACAATATTTTTCTCCCAATAAATTGCGGCGCAATTTCCGAGAACTTAATCGAAAGCGAATTGTTCGGACATAAAAAAGGATCGTTCACGGGTGCTACTGAAGATAAGCAGGGACTTTTCAAAGTAGCCGACGGCGGAACACTGTTCTTGGATGAGATCGGCGAGCTGCCGTTAAATTTACAAGTAAAACTTTTGCGTGCAATTGAAGACAAAGAATTTATTCCGGTCGGCGGAGTAAAACCCGTGAGCACCAACGTAAGAATAATTGCCGCTACTAATCAAAATTTGTTTGAGAAGACAAAATCCGGAGAATTCAGAGAAGACCTTTTCTACAGATTGAACGTTGTGGAACTAAAGCTTCCCTCGCTGAACGAACGCAAGGAAGATATTCCTTTGCTTATCTCACACTTTTTAGAAATGTACTGCGGCGAAATGGGTAAAAAAATTCTCGGCGTTACAAACGAAACAATGAAGGTATTGATTTCTCACGACTGGCGCGGTGGTGTGAGAGAATTGGAAAACGTTATCGAACGCGCGGTTATTTTTGCCGCCGGCGATTATCTTGTCGTCAACGACCTTGCCGAATATGTCCGCGGCAGCGACCTACCCGGCAGTTATCCCGATTCATTGAAAGACGCATTAAGAAATTTTGAGCATGAGCATATACTAAAGACAATAAAAAAATACGAGTACAACAAAGAAGAAGTCGCAAAGGCGTTAGAGATCGGACTATCGTCGCTTTACAGAAAAATGGATGAGCTTGGTATCCCAACTAAATTTCCAAAAGACGAGTCATAACTTTCCTGCTAAGAATCAAACGGACGGTGAAGTATTTGCTTTAATTTCTTATATTTAATTAGTTACTCATAGACCGAAGAACGCAATGAAAAAAAGCAGTGTAGATTATTCCGGCTTAAATAATTTTTCTGAAGGTATGACGGATGTTTTTTTCATTGCCGAAAATTTTGACGGACAAAATAATTTTTTCATTTCGGACTCCATTGAAAAAATTACCGGTTACTCCCCTTCTGAAATAGACGCTCTGCCTGAACATCTTTACTCGCTTGCATTTGATAACGACTTGCCAATCATCAAAAAAGCATTGATGGAACTTGAAAACAGTTCTACCCAGAACGAATCGGAAATTGTGTATCGTATTATTGCCAAGGACGGCAAGATTGTCTGGCTTAATGAAGCTGTTTTGGTGAAGAGAGAATTAGCATCGGGAAAAATTATTGAACAAAAAAGTACCGTGTTGAACATCACGAGACTTAAAAATAAAGAAGCCGAACTTCAGAAATCCCTTGAATTATTGAAAGAACAAAACGTTTCAAAAGATAAATTCATTTCGATAATATCTCACGACCTCCGCGCTCCATTTACAACCTTGTTGGGCTTTTCGGAAATACTTTTGAATGAAGCAGAGGTTTCAGAAGAAGAAAAGAATGAATATCTACATTACATTTACGATGCATCAAAGTCTCAACTGAATCTTATCAATTGCCTTTTGGATTGGTCGCGTCTGCAAACAGGCAGAATCAAAGTTGAACCGGCACGTCTCAATGTAAAGCAGGCAATTTCAAATGCAATAACACCGCTCACAGGCGATGCGATGCGGAAAAATATTGATATCAAATTAGATATTCCTTCGGATCTGCACATCAATGCAGATGAAAGATTGTTCGGTCAAGCGATTATCAATTTTACCACCAATGCAATTAAATTTACGCCGGAAGGAAAAGACGTTCACATATCTTCCAGCAGATTTAAGGAAGGAATGATCGAAGTCGTCGTACGCGACGAAGGTCTCGGCATTTCGGAAGAGAACCAATCAAAACTTTTCCGAATCGATCAAAAATTTTCACTGGTCGGAAC
The DNA here is from genome assembly GCA_021820065.1 of Bacteroidota bacterium. Taxonomy (GTDB): domain Bacteria; phylum Bacteroidota; class Ignavibacteria; order Ignavibacteriales; family Melioribacteraceae; genus Fen-1258. Next base: position 54,670 of record JAKAEE010000006.1, read on the forward strand.
GAGCGGAGAAAAAGGTAGCGGTCTAGGACTCACATTGGTCAAAGAGATCGTAGATAAACACGGCGGACAGGTTTGGTTTTATTCGCAGATCGGTGAAGGGAGTGAATTCCATTTCACAGTTCCCGAGGCAAAGAATCTAATTCTTCTCGTCGAGGATGATGAAGACATACGCAGCTCGTATAAAAAAATAATTGAAACCGCACTTCCGAACTTTGATCTGAAATTTGCCGCCAACGGTTACGAAGCAATTAACATGTACCGCGATCTTCTGCCGACAATTATAATAACAGATCACGACATGCCGCTGATGAACGGTATTCAGTTGGTTGAAGCGATACACAAAAAAGAATCGAATCGTTCAATTCCGATTGTTGTAATTTCCACAAAGCTCAACGAAGAAATAACTAAAAAGTATTTGAAACTTGGTATAGATAAAATTGTGTTGAAACCAGTTGATCAGGAACAACTTGCACGTGTAGTGCGTGAGTGTTTATACTGAGCATTAAAAATAAAAGTTTTAATGGGGAAACAAAAAATGAGTTCGGAAGGCAATTTAATTATTAAGAAATGGTTTGCATTATATACCAAACCGCAACAAGAATTTAAAGCCGCATTTCAGTTGGAAGGCAAAGAGATTGAATACTATCTTCCGACAATTACTCGCTTCAAACAATGGAGCGATAGAAAGAAAAAAATTGAAGAGCCGCTTTTAAGAGGATATGTTTTTATTCATGCTATAGAAAAGGAAAGATTAATTTCGCTTCAACAATCTTCAATTGTTAAGACTATAGGTTTTAACGGCAAACCGTCGTGTATTCCGGATTGGGAAATCGACAACTTGAAAAAGCTGCTCGAAAAATCTTCCGACGTTTTTGTAAGCCATCAAATTGAACTTGGAACAAAGGTCAAAATTATTGACGGACCATTTAAGGATGTCGTTGGTACTGTGTGCAAACGTCAGGAAGAAAAATGGTTTTGTGTCTCAATAGAATTACTCCGCCAAACGGTGATGGTTCGGTTGACTGAAGAAAACATCGTACAAATTTTAGAAAACTAGTCTTTTCCCCTCATATTTATTTTTATTAAATTGAAACGGAATTAAGTATCCCACAATTAATATATGCTCAAACAAAAAGAATTGATTGATTTTTCAATCGGTGATGAAATAACACTTTTCCTTATCGTCAGTAAGTTCGAAATAAAAACTTCCAAGACCGGTTCAAGTTATTTGAATCTTGAACTTAGAGACAAATCCGCTGCTCTACCGGCAAAAGTTTGGGACCGCATTGAAAATATTAAGGATACCGTTAGAGAAGGAACTATTGTAAAAATTGCCGGGAAGATAGAAGAGTTTAACGGCGCACCGCAGATTAAGATTAATAAAATCCGCGCAGCAAAAGATAACGACAATGTTCGTACGGATGATTTTCTGCCAAGGTCCAAACGACCGCTCGATGTTATGACAAACGAGTTGAACCAAGTAATTGACTCGATTACAAATTCTTATCTTAACAAACTTATCAAGTCAATCTTAACCGGTAAAAATTTGGAAAAATTTTGCCGCACGCCAGCGGGTAAGGCGTGGCATCATGCTTACGTTCACGGATTGCTTGAACACACATTGGAGATTATTAAGATTTGTGATTTGATGTGCACGTTCCATCTAGAAATTAATCGTGATCTTTTGGTTAGCGGCGCCCTGCTGCATGATTTCGGAAAAACGGAAGAACTTACGTATGATTCCGTATTCGATTATTCCGACAAAGGGAAACTTATCGGACACATCATGATAGGCGCGCTTGAAGTTGAAAAAGCCGCATCGTCAATTCCAAACTTTCCTGAGGAATTAAAGAATCAGCTTGTTCATCTTATTCTTTCTCACCAGGGCAAATTGGAATTTGCATCACCGGTAGAGCCGAAAACGTTGGAAGCAATTGTTTTATATCAAGCAGATGAACTTAGCGCAAAGACAAATGCATACAGAAGTGCGATAGAAGCAGACAAAAATAAAGGCGGCAGTTGGACAAGATTTTTACCTCTCGCTAATACCGCATTATATATATCAAACGAAGAATCAAAAAAAACAACTAATTAAAAATTAACTGAGGAACGGTAACATGAAAAAACAAAACGGCATAGTACTGATTCTATTCCTCGCTTTGTCATTTGCATCAGTAAAAATATTTGCGCAATCGATTGATCAGATGATCAACGAAGTTGAAGATTACTACAAACAATTCAATAATGAAAAGGCTCTTGAAGTTCTGAAGAATGCGGAAAAGATAGATCCAAATAATTTTGAAGTTCTCTGGCGTATTTCCCGCACATACGTAGATATTGCCGACAAAATGCCGAAAAAAACTAGCGCTGAAGAAGATGCTCAACTAGCGACATATCAGAAAGCGCTTGACTACGCGGACAAAGCAGTTAAAATAAAACCAGATCAATCTGTTGGTTTCTTGAGGCGCGCAATTGCTAATGGAAAGATTGCTCTCTTCAAAGGAGTCTTTTCTGTTGCGGGGGTTGTAAACAGTGTAAGGGCTGATGTAGAAAAAGCAATTCAGCTCGGCAACGGCGGAAATTTTATTCAGGGCGTTGCTCATTATGTTCTGGCAAGAACACATGCCAAGACAAGTGAGAAATGGAAACCGGCTCGCTCAATTCTCGGATTAGGCTGGGCGGATAATGATATTGCATTGCAAGAATATAAGAAGGCGATAGAAATTTATCCCGGCTATATGATGTTTTACGTTGACTACGCGCATTCATTGATTCGTGAAGACGATTACAAAACCGCGCGCGAAATGTTAAACAAAGCTTTGACTTGTCAATTCCAGCATCAAGACGATGTAAACCGTCTCGCCGAAGCAAAGAAAATGTTGAACGATATAAAAAACGAATAACTAATTTGTCATTCTGATCCCGATGCCGCGAGATTTTTCATGGCATCGGGAGAAGAATCTCTAAGTCTTAATGTTTTAGACTCTTCACTTCCTGCCTCGCCTTTCTCGGCAAGGCGGGCGTTCAGAGTGATACACTTAATTTCATTATGCAATTCAAATCAGAATTTCTACAAAAACTTTTTTCCGCAAAAAAGATTGTCTTCTTTACCGGCGCCGGGATTTCCGCTGAGAGCGGCATTTCAACATTCCGGGGCAAAGACGGTATTTGGAATAAGATGAAACCGGAAGAACTTGCGAACTTTGACGCATTCATGCGCAACCCGGATCTGGTTTGGGAATGGTATCAACATAGAAGAGATATTGTTCACAAAGCTCAACCAAATGCCGGACATATTGCAATTGCGGAACTCGAAAAATATTTTGACGTAACCGTGGTAACACAAAACATTGATAACCTCCATCACAGAGCCGGATCAAAGAAAATTTTTGAGCTCCACGGAAATATCGAAAGAAATTATTGCGTTGAATGCCACACCTTTTATAACTCATTCGATATAGAAGCAACCAGAAGCGCACCTAAATGCAAAAACTGCCGCGGACTTGTTCGTCCCGATGTTGTTTGGTTTGGCGAAACGCTTCCGGAAGATCAATTCGGCGGCGGAGAAAAAGCGGCTGAATGGAGTGACATATGTTTTGTGGTCGGAACCTCTGCCGTCGTTTATCCCGCCGCGTATATCCCGATTACTGCCAAACGTGCAGGTTCTTACATTGTAGAAGTAAATATTGAACCAACTGATTTAACTCAGTTTGCGGATTATTCCATCTTTGGAAAAGCAGGAGATATATTGCCTAAAATCTTGAATGAGGTTAAGAATTCTAAAATTCAATCTCCAGGGTAGTCTCTATCAAGTGAAACCTAAATACTTGTTTCTTCTTCAGCATAAGTGTTTTCCGTTTCTAAAACCCGCACCTTTACGGAGTGAATATTCCCGGGAAGTTTTGCCGATTTGATTTTGTCAAGAAGATAAAGACAAATGTTTTCCGCTGTCGTTTCGAAATCTACTACAACGTATCGAGAGTTTAATGTTTGCAAAGCGTGCAAAAGTTCTTTGTCACTACTGAAGACCATGAATGAATGATCCATCTCCTCTATCAAAGGCTCGATAATTTTTTTCACGTCGTAGTAGTCCAGCACCATTCCGTTTTGGTCGGATTCGCCGGTTAATTCAACCATACATTTGTATGAATGCCCGTGAAGGTTTTTACATTTCCCCTTGTGAAAAGTTAAACGATGACCCATCTCCCAAGTAAATTCTTTTGCAATCTTCATTAAACACCTTTTGCGGTTGGTTCCCAAATAAATTTATGCATCTGCAATTGGAATCTGACTTTCAAATTATCTTCCAACATCCATTCCACAAGTTTTGCCGGTTCAAGCGCTCCAAAGACAACAGACAAAAGAATGCTACACTTTTTCTCTAACTCATATTTTTTTAGAATGTCTTTTGTCCAATCGTAATCTTCGCGCGTTCCGATTACAAATTTGATTTCGTCCGTTGGTTTAATAAAGTCTAGATTTTCGTAAAGATTTTTTTTCATCATTTTGCTGGATGGACATTTCAAATCGAGAATAATCATTACACGTTTATCAATATCCTTAATAGGCAAACTTCCGCCGGTTTCAAGCATCACATCGAAACCTTCATCGCATAATCGTTTCATCAACTCTATCGAATCATCCTGGAACAGCGGTTCACCGCCGGTAATCTCGATCAACTTGCAGTCATATTTTTTTACTTCCGAAATACTTTCCTCGACCGACATATCTTTGCCGTCGTAAAACGCATATTCCGTATCGCAATATGAACAGCGCAAATTGCAATAGGTCAACCGCACAAAAACACACGGCAGCCCGGCTTTTGAGCTCTCACCTTGTATTGATCGATATATTTCGTTTATTTTCAGCATAAAACTTCATTTCAAAGTGGCGCAAAGATAACAACGAAGCGGTATATAAAAAAGTTGCGGATTTATTTCGCCGTCACCTTTAAGTTTGATTCGAATACCGTTTAATACTATATTTGTCCACAATTTTAAACAAAATAAGGTTTCATTAATGGCGCACCACAAATCAGCACAGAAAAGAGTAAGATCAACCAAGAGAAGACAGGAAAGAAATAAAACTGCATTATCAAAAGTAAAAACGCTCGTTAAGAAAGTTCAAAGCACGGAAGACGCTGAAAAAGCTCAGGTATATTTGAAAGAAGCAGTTGCATTCCTAGACAAAACCGCAGCCAAAGGAAGAATTCACAAGAACAAAGCTGCCAGAAATAAATCTGCTCTTACAAAGCACGTCAACAAGTTAGCTGCGAAGAAATAATTTTTAAAAACTTCTTTTTATGAAGGCAGCTTTTGTACGGCTGCCTTTTTTATTTTATAAATTGGAAACTGCCTCTTTACCTTCGACTTCAGGCAAATAGTATTTTACTTTGAAGAAGTCAGATTTTTCGCCTACAGGTTTTGATACTTTTTTTCTGATCAGTACCGAGTGCTCGATGAAAATGTTGTTCTCGATTTGCGAACCAAATATGTAACTCAATCCTTTTATTGTAACGTTCGAACCGATTGTGGTCGGACATTGGTCACTTCCGGTAATTTTAACACCGGATTCAATTTTGGAATTGTCACCAAGAAATACGTTCCCCTTAATTATATCTCCCCAAAAAATTTCCACGTTGTCTCCGACCTCGACTTTCTGACCATAGAAGCATGAAATTTGTGCGTTCTCTTTTACCACAACATTTTTTCCGAAACGGATATCTCCTTCCAGAAAAACATTTTTCATTAATGTCAGATTGTGATTCAACTTTACTCCCTTGCCAACGTAAACCCCCTTCCCGATAGTAATATCAAGCGGCACACCATGTTTATCCATTTCTATAATTTCATCCATCACACTTTCTTCAATAAAGAAATCATCGGGATCGTCAATCATAATGATGTCTTTCAGTTTTTCGTAAGCGAGTTTACGCGCTATGGCATCCATCTCTCTAAGAACCGATTTGTTGTTGAAGCCCATCAAAACATATTGCTCTTTTGGAGTTACAGCTTCTACAGTATAACCGTTTTGATTGAAAAGATTGATCAAGTCGGTCAAATAAATTTCGTTCTGAACATTGTTGCTCTGAATCTTTTGTATAAGTTCAGTCAGCGGTTTGAACTTGAAAGCATAAACACCGGAATTAAATTCACGATTGAGCAGAAGTTCGCCGCGAGTGAATTTATAATCCTTCTTTTTATACTTAATCTTGTAAAGCTTTTTAGAATCAAGATTCAAAATGTCTTTGTACTCAAGAATTTCAATTACCTTTCCATTGTCTTTTGACTTAGCTCCCTTCGCATCTTTCGCTGGGACTCTCACAATTCTTCCGTAATAGTTTTCATTGGTTTCGCCTTCGTACATTCCGGTGAGAACCATCATATCGGCATTGGATTTTTCAAACTCTTGTTTAAAGTACTGAACTGTTGCGGCATTAATCAGTCCCATGTCGCCGGGAAAAACATAAACGGTACCGTTATATTTTTTGTCAGAAATATTTTCAAGGGCAATTTGAACTGCGTGACCGGTTCCGTTTTGAGCTTCTTGGTAAGCGAACATAACGGAATCTTTCTTTCCAACAGATTTAATAACATCTTCGGCTTTAATGCCGACAACAATTACAATGTTGGAATCACTCAACCCTTTTGCGCACGCATTATATACTCTTTCAACCGTCGGAACTTCCCAAATCTTGTGCAGCATTTTTGATGTTTTAGATTTGATCCGTTTGCCGTGTCCTGCTGCCAAAATGATTACTGTTTCTTTCTTCTTATAATCGAATGCCGATGAATATGAAACCACCAGATTGCGGATTGAGTTTGTCCCCGTTGATTCAGCCATGAATTCCTCACTCGCGAAAATGTTAATCAAATTTAATAATTATCAATCATATATTTTTATTTGTTTAGCTCAATCCGGCAACTAATGGACTTTAATTTAAGGTTTGATTTATATATTTATGACTTCAAAATATTCGGAGTTTGTCGTAAAGATGAAAAAGGTCATTCTTCTGGTTTCAATGGTTTTGCTTTTTTGCTCGGTAGAGTCTTATTCACAAGAAAAAGGTTTTGGACTCGGTGTGATGATCGGCGAGCCGACCGGTATCAGCGGAAAATATTGGTTAAACGAAACCAACGCATTGGATTTCGGTTTGGCATATTCGTTTGTGCATGATAAATCAGCCGTCTCGCTACACGGAGACTATTTATTTCATTTACCACACTTAATAAAATCCGAATTAAATTTTCCTTTCTATTACGGTTTCGGCGGTAGAATTCATTTCAACAACAAAAGTAAAAGCACAATTGGCGCGCGCGGTGTTGCCGGAATTATGTGGATACCCAATTCATTGCCAATAGATCCTTTTTTTGAAATCGCTCCGGTTTTTAATTTGTTTCCCGAAACCTCTTTACAATTAGACTTGGCTATTGGCTGCAGATATTATTTTAAATAACATAGAATAAAACCAGCAGTTCAATTTTCCATTCTCATTTCACATTTCGCCATGTTAATGTTATTTTTGAATTAACCTTATACGGAGTGGTTATGACGAACAGAACCCGCTTCATTAAATCAATCAAGTTACTCGCCGCAGTATTCACATTGACATTATTTTTCGGAATGATCCCCGCTTCCCCGGAAGAAGGGATGTATCCTTTAAGCGAATTAGACAAAGTTGATTTGGTAAAAGCCGGATTGAAGATCGATCCGAAAGAAATTTACAATCCTAACGGCGTGAGCTTAGTTGATGCACTTGTTCAACTTGGCGGGTGTACCGGTTCATTCATTTCCGGAAACGGATTAATCATTACCAATCACCACTGTGCATTCGGCGCTATTACACGTGCAAGCACCGTTGAAAAGAATTATCTCAATGACGGTTTTCTTGCAAAAAGTTTTGCGGAAGAATTTCCCGCTCAAGGCTACACATGCAGAATCACCGAATCATATCAAGATGTTTCCGATATTATTCTTGGTTCCGTTAAGAACGTAACCGATCCGGTTGAACGTACCAAACTGATAGCGCAAAAAATAAAAGAGTTAACCGATGCCGCAACCAATGAGGCGGAATCTACCGTTGCAGATGTTTCAGAAATGTTTACCGGCAAGACTTACGTCTTGTTTAAGTACAGAATTATCCGTGACGTGCGTCTCGTGTATGCCCCGCCGCAGTCAATCGGAAACTTTGGTGGTGAAACAGATAATTGGGTTTGGCCGCGTCACACAGGAGATTTTTCAATCATGCGCGCGTATGTTGCGCCCGATGGAAAATCCGCGACTTATTCGAAAGACAATGTTCCGTACAAACCAAAAAGGTTTTTGAAAATAAATCCAAACGGAGTTGAAGATGGCGATTTTGTTTTCATGCTCGGTTATCCCGGTAGAACTTACAGGCACAGACCGTCATTCTATCTAAAATACCAGCAGGAATATCTTCTTCCTTACATTTCAAATTTATACCAGTATGCTATTCAAACGATGGAAGATCTAAGCGCCGATAATGATTCCCTTCATCTCGCGTTTGCAAGTCGAATAAAAGGATTAGCCAACACGATGAAAAATTATCAAGGAAAATTGAAAGGACTTGGGAAGATTAATCTGATAGAGCAGAAAGAAAACGAAGAAAAACAAATGCAAAGTTTTATAATATCTGACCCGAAATTAAAAACGCAATACGAAAATCTTCTTGAAGAAATCCGCGCGGTGTTCAATCACATCGACGAAAATGCGCAAGCTGAATTGTGGCTGAGACAAATCTATAATTTCTCGCCGTCTGTAATGTTAGCAAATTTCGTTCTCAACTATACTGAAGAAATTCAAAAACCGGATGCTGAAAGAAAGAACGGTTTTCAGGAGAAAAATTTGAGCGGGACTTTAGCGTCGATAGAAAGAACGCGCGCAAGTTATAACGCTGAACTCGAGCAATCAATGTTAATGAAAATGCTGACCGATGCCGCCGAGTTCAAAGAATCTTCCCGCATTGCAGCTGTTGATGATATCCTTCAGACCGACGGAAACAACCATGAGGAAACATTTCAGGATTTCATTTCAAACGGCGTGATGAATTCGAAAATCTTGGATAAGGATTACTTTGACTCGCTACTGAAAAAGAAGCCGGAAAAAATTTATTCCATGCGCGATCCCCTTTTTAATTTTGCCAAGAAGGTGCGTCTGCAAAGTCAATCAATTGAAAAAGAAAGTGAGAAGAACGAAGGGCGGCTTAACAAACTTTACGGCAATCTTGTTGATGTGAAAATGTTGTGGAAAAAAACCCTTTTTATTCCTGACGCTAACAGCACGCTTCGTTTGACTTACGGTTACATTCGCGGTTACAACCCGGCGGATGCAGTTTATTACGAACCTTTTTCATCAATCGACGGCGTGATTGAAAAAAGTACAATGGCAAATGAGAACGAAGAATTTGCTGTGCCGGATAAATTGAAATCGCTGTATTCCAAAAAGGATTTTGGAAAATATGTGAGCAAGAAGACCGGTAAGCTTCCGGTTGCAATGCTTTATAACATGGATACAACGGGCGGCAACTCGGGCAGTCCGGTTTTGGATGCATACGGCAATTTGATCGGTGTCAATTTCGACCGTGCATACGAAGCAACGATAAATGATTTTGCGTGGAATGAATCGTACAGCCGTTCAATCGGCGTGGATATTCGTTACGTGTTATGGGTTATGGATAAATTCGGCGGCGCAGAAAATTTGCTGAAGGAATTAAACATGTAGGCACAGATTCGCAATCTGTGCTATGTTACCAGAACAATATAGTGGGGATAAAGAATGAACAACGGACATTTCCATAGAAGAAATTTACCACATCTTTATTTCAATGACGGTATCTATTTCATAACATTTCGGTTGGCAGATAGTCTCCCGCTTGAATTCGTAAAACAATTACGCGATGAGCTTGCAAACTCTTGCGAGGAACTAAGTCTTAAGAAAAAAAGAATATTCAAGAAGTACGATGAGTTATTAGATACTACATTCGTGTGCAAAAAGCATCTTTCTGTCCCGGAAGTGGCAACAATCGTTCGTAACGCCATTCAGTATGAAGATGGAAAAGATATTAAAGTGATATGCTATTGTATCATGCCGAATCATGTTCATCTTGTCTTGGAGTTACTTGAAGGCAATAGGGGCATTAGCAAAATAATGCAATCAATAAAAAGGGTATCGGCGAGAAGAAGCAATGAATTTTTGAAACGTGAAGGAAAATTTTGGCAGGACGAAAGTTTTGATAGATGGGTGCGCAATGACAAAGAATTGTTTAACACAATTAATTATGTTTTAGAAAATCCGGTCAGGGCGGGATTAGTAAAAATATGGGAAGATTGGAATTATACGTATGTTAGAAAAGAATATTTGTAGCACAGATTCGTAATCTGTGCTTGTGTGGCATAGTGGCACAGAATGCAGCACAGAATGTGGTTCCGTGCAACAGGTAATCGGGTTATTAAAGCTCAACAAAAAACGCCAGCAAACCTACTAGAATCAATACGATTCCGCTAATGAGTTTATCGTGATGTTCCAGAAAATGCCAGCGGAGTTTCTTAATTCCTTTTGCGGCAAAGTGAACAATTAAAATCATTCCGAGCACAGTAACAAAAAAGTAAACCATAGAGACAATTCCGATTCCCCACCATCCTAATCGGCTCGCAGTGAAATAGTAAATTTCAATTTCGAGGCACGGCGAAAAAAACATTGCAAGACTTAACGTGGCAATGATGGAACGCTTGTTTCTCTGTGTTTGAATAATATTGTCCACATCAATGTGATGATGGTGATGCTCGGTATGGATTAGACTGTGCCTGTATTCCAAAAAAAAGTAGAAAAGACCGAGCGCGATTAAAATTATCGGCGCGACATATTTTGTAATAAAATGATATGACTCCGAAAGTTTATAACCGACAAGCCCGACAATTATTCCGATGATGATTGTACTGATCGTATGTGACGCACCGGTTATCGCGGTAACCGTTGCAGTTTCTTTATCATTCCATTTTTCTGCTTTGCTGATTGCAACAAGCGGAAGCCAATGACTTGGTATCGAAGCGTGAACAATGCTCAGCAAAAAACTTCCCAATAATATTTGCAGATAAGCGTACATAAAATTCTTTCTCTATTTGCTGTTCAATTATAATGAATTTGATGGAATAAGTGGGCAAAAGGATTCAAATCATTTTTCAGTTTGCAATTTTACTCTTCCTGTTCTCTTCAATACTCCCCAACCGATTAATGTTCCTTTTAATGCGGAGATAACGGACTTAAACACTACCCAAAACATCAACTGCCGGTAAACTAATCTTTGAGGGATTAAATAAATGAGCCGTTTGACATTTTCTTTTTCATAACTAAACGCCAGAAATGATGCGAGTAAATCCACAATGGTAAATGCAACGTAATAGATTAGAGTTTGAAACCACTGTCCCGTCCAAAGTAAAATTAACAAAACAATATCAACCAGCGGCGAGATTAGCGGAAGCATGAATTGAAAAATAATCGCGTTTGGCAAAGCAACCATACCAAGATTTTTATATTCGGCATTGAACACCGCTTCTTTGTGTTTCCACACGCTCTGCATAATTCCGAAGGTCCAACGGAACCGTTGCTTCAAAAACATTTTAAGCGTCTCCGGCGCTTCGGTGTATGCAATTGCAGTATTTGAATAACGAACTTTGTAGCAGGACATTAAGAGTTTGATCGTGATGTCGCAGTCTTCGGCAAGCGTGTCTGTAGAAAATTTTTCTGCTTTAAGGACAGCATCTTTTCTGAAAGCTCCGATTGCGCCGGGGACAACTGTAATACAATTGAGCAGATCGAAAGCGCGGCGGTCGAAGTTCTGACTTGTTATGTATTCGACGGACTGCCAAACTGTGAGCATGTTGATTTCGTTACCGACTTTTACGTTTCCGGCTACCGCACCGATGTTTTCATCGCTGAACAATTTCATTAGTTCAGAAATTGCATCGGACTTAAGCTGCGTATCGGCATCGATGCAAACGAGAAAATTTCCCTTCGCCATCGTTATACCGTAATTCAGCGCCGTGGCTTTACCTCCGTTAGGTTTAGTGAAGACTCTTACGCTCGGTTTATCTGAAAATGTTTCTGAGACTTTTTTGAAAGTTGCGTCCTTCGATCCATCGTCAACAAAAATAATTTCCAGATTTTTGTAATCGCTTCCAAGAATTTTTTCAACGGTTCGGACACAATTGATTTCTTCATTATATGCCGGTATTAACACGCTTACCAGAGGTGTGTCGGCAAAAGTAATTTCATCTTTGCGCCAACGCTTTTGTTTCATAGATAGGATAGCAACGAAAACCATTCTTCCTACAGATAAAATTATTGCAACAAAGAACAGCACAGATAGAATATGCTCGGTCCAGAAAATTATTTCCGCTACAATCCAATTTACTTTTGAATAGTAAATGTCATTCTGGTTGGAAAGAGGCGGCATCAAGTCGCTGCGCTTTTTGCCAAGCAGTTCAGCAACTGAAACGAAGGTGTAGCCCCTATCTCTGAAATATTTTATAATTCTCGGCAGAGCTTTAACCGTCTCACTCCGGTCGCCTCCGGCATCATGCAGCAAAATAATGTTGCCGTAACTCACCTGATCGATAACACGCTGAACAATAGTATCGGCTGTAACATCCTTCTGCCAATCGCGCGGGTCAATCGACTCGGCGACGGTTAGATACTTTTGTTTATTGGCAATCACAATCGGCATTACGTCGTCGTACGATTGCGGTTCGGAGTCGGCATTGTACGGCGGTCTGAACAAAAGCGTTGTGTGTCCTGTAACCGATTCAATTATTTTTCTTGTTACCGTCAGCTCAATCGCAGCGCGCTCGGGATTTATTTCCGCCAGATTCGGATGAGAAAAACTATGATTGCCGATTTCATTGCCGTCTTCATAAATTCTTTTCAACACGTCTAAATTATTTTCAGCATTCAAACCAATTACAAAAAAAGTTGCCGGAATATTATATTGTTTTAAGATATCGAGTATCTGCGGCGTGTACTTTGCATCCGGTCCGTCGTCAAATGTCAGAACAACTTTTTTGTCAACCTTTCCAAACTTTTTCATCAGATAGTTCGACGGCAGCTTTTCATATTCTTGATCGCTAATTACTTGAGCTTTGTTGTCATACGTAACGTTTATTAAGCCGGAATCGGGAGTGCTGACAAGCTGAATAATGTCGCCTTCACCGGAAAAGTCAACATCATACGTCGGCTGAATTTTGGTAAGTTGCGATACATCAACCGGGTTTGCGGTCAAAGAATCTTGCGAAAAATTTCTCGAATAAAATTTCCAGAGCCGTTTGTCTTCTCCTCCAAGCCGCCAGAGAGCAACGCCGGATGTATTGTAATCCGCTGCCAATCTCATTGTGTTGAAACATGTAGCCGCATCGGCAAACCAAACTTGATGATGATGATCGTTGTCATCATAGTAATCGAAATCCAAATTAAAACTGTCGTTGTCAAAATCTATTTTGCCTTCGGATTCCTTCGCAGTCACAACCGATTCTTGATAAGTCACATCGAGACCTTCGTCGCCGTCCGGCCAATCGTAACCGTATGTTGGAATTCCAACAATGATTTTCCCGGAATCGATTTTTTTAAGAAGGTTGTTGATGGCGCTTTCGACCCAATTAATCGGCGAGATTGGACCTGGACTGCTTGTTGCGTAATGCATATCGTAAGCCATCAGCACAACGTAATCGTTATGTTTGGAAAGCTCTTCAAGATTGTAATCCGTGTTGAACGGCGGAATATCCTGTGTTACAAGAAATCCTTCTTTGTGAAGAGCGGTATAGAGTTCTTTCTGAAAACGCGCAAGATTCTCGTCTCCTTCTTCAGCAAGAGATTCAAAATCAATATTGATGCCGGCAAAATTATTTGCTTTAAGAATCTTCAGAATACTCGCAATAAATTTTTTCCGCTTGTCTTCGGATGAAATGATTCGGTGAACCGCCTTGCCGTCCCAGCTGCCGTTATAAAAATTAGTCAGCATCGGAACAATAGGAATCTTATGATCGCGCATTAATTTCAGTGCATGAGAATCAAAATTAGTTACCGCCGTATCGCTGTCGCTTACAATAAACAGCCATTCAGGCATCACCATGTTGAGTTTATCTATATTTTCATGAAGCGAAGTGAACGACTGCGGATCCCAGTTAACATAAAAGCCGGCTCTAATTTGCTGCGGAATTTTTTTCGCTTTCACCGGTTTAGAATGGAACTTGCCCGCATAGCTGACATCAAGCTTGTTGCTAAGTTTATGGCGAATTGTTTTATAAATTTTATTCTGAGTTGTTGAAAATGTTGCGATATGTTCCGGATTCAAAATGCGTTTGTAAATTTCGTTTTGGCTCGCAAGCTTCGGAAACGGCGTTCCGGTTTGACGTGAAAACGTAAAGAGCACAACAATAAGCGTAACCGCAGATATCAACCCGAATAGTTTCAAGAGACCTTTAAAAGTCTTCCAGCGTTTCGGCGATTCGCTAAAAAATATCGGTTTAGTTTTTTTATCCATCAATCTTCATTAAATAACTATCATTAGAACACCCGCCAGGGCGTTTTGGTTCTGATAATCTTTCATCAATTTATTCGTATTAAGGAATCGTCAGTCACTTTAAGAAAAGAAGTTTATATCCACGCTTTCCTCAACAGCCATGCTTTGATGATCTGAGTTAGAATGATATAACAACTCAGCGTAAGTAAAAGCAGCGGCCAATAAAGCGGCGGCAGACTTACAAAACCAAGCGCTGCTGCAAAAGGTGAGAACGGCAGATACATTCCGACAGACATTATAATTACAGTAGTCGCTATCAAAGGCCAGCTTGGGCGACTTTGTATGAACGGAATTTTATTTGTTCGAATGATATGAATGATGAGTGTCTGCGTCATGAGAGATTCCACGAACCATCCGGTTTGAAAGAGCGACGCTTTAGCCGGATCCCAACAACCAAAAATATACAGCATGATGAAATAAGTCGTGTAATCAAAAATGGAACTGATTGGACCTATAAAAAGAATGAATCGGCGTATCTCGTCAATCAACCAAGGACGCGGTCTCAAGATTTGTTCAGGGTCAACATCATCGGTTGGAATCGGGACTTGCGAAAAATCGTAGAGCAGATTGTTTGTAAGCACTTGAATCGGCGCCATAGGAACAAAAGGAAGAAATGCGCTCGCGCCGAGCACGCTGAACATGTTTCCAAAATTCGAACTGGCGCCCATGCGGATGTATTTTAAAATATTAGCAAAAACTTTTCTCCCTTCAAGAACACCTTCTTCAAGAACCATCAAACTTTTTTCGAGAAGAATTACATCGGCAGATTCTTTAGCGATATCGACAGCTGTATCGACTGAAATACCTACGTCCGCGGCTCTCAATGCCGGCGCGTCGTTGATTCCGTCGCCCATGTATCCAACAACATTTCCTTTTGCACGCAGGACTTGAATTATTCTTTGCTTGTGAATTGGAAGCAGCCGTGCAAACAATGTGGTCGTCGCCGCAGCTTGAGCCAGTTCATCGTCGGTCATTTTCTCAATGTCTCCGCCTAGAAGAATTTTATCTGTAGGCAAACCGACTTCATGACAAACTTTTCTGCTGACGAGGTCGTTATCGCCGGTTAAAATTTTTACATCAACGCCGTGTTTTTGAAGAGCGAGGATTGCCGGCGCCGCACTTTCTTTCGGCGGATCAAGAAATGCGAGGTAACCTTTCAGAACCAAGTCACACTCATCTGCTTTTGAATATGCCGGTTTGTGTTCCAAATCTTTGTACGCAAGCGCTATTACTCTGAATCCATCGGCGCTCAACTTTTCATACTCGTCACGCAAATCTTGAATGAGTATCGGATCCATCGAAAGAATTTCACCGTCAATTTCGAAATGGCTGCATCGGCGAAAAATTTCTTCCGGCGCTCCTTTGGTTAGCAAACGCACGGTGCTGTCCGGTTCGCTCACAAGAACAGACATCATTCTTCGCGAGAAGTCGAAAGGTATCTCATCAATCTTCTGATGATGCTCGTAATCAACAAGTTTGCGCACTTCGTTATGCTGAAGTATAGCGCGGTCGAGAACGTTTTTCAATCCCGTCTGAAAATAGCTTATCAAATATGCGTCGCTGAGTACTCCGTCGTCTTCTTCCCCTTTCACATCGCAGTAATGTTCAAGTATTACGTGATCAATTGTAATAGTGCCGGTTTTATCTGTACATAAAATGTTCATCGCGCCAAAGTTTTGAATTGCATTTAACCGCTTAACAATTACTTTTTTGCGGGACATCAGAATAGCGCCTTTGGAAAGTCCAACGGAAACAATCATCGGCAACATTTCGGGGGTCAATCCAACAGCAATTGCCATTGAGAAGAAAAACGCTTCAACCCAATTGTGTTTTGTTAATCCGTTGATAAGAAATACAAGCGGAACCATCACCATCATAAAACGAATCATCAGCCACGTGAATCTGTTAACACCTTTGTCGAAACTCGTTTCAATCTGCTGAGTCGCAATACTTTTTGCCATTGTGCCGAAATAAGTTTTCGATCCGGTGTTCACTACCACAGCATTTGCGGAGCCGCTCTCGACACTCGTTCCCAAATAGCAAATATTGCAGAGCTCGATTGGAGAAATTTTTTCTCTTACTTCACAAGAATCAAATTTTTCCACCGGCATTGATTCGCCGGTAAGACTTGCCTGAATTATAAATAAATCTTTTGCGGTTAACAGACGGACATCGGCGGGAATCATATCGCCGGCAGAAAGTTTTATAATGTCTCCCGGCACTAAATTTTTCAAAGAGATTTCTTGGGGTTTACCTTCGCGCATCGCGGTCGCGGTTATACTTATCATCGCTTTCAGTTTTGCCGCGGCATTATCTGCTTTCGTTTCTTGAATCAATCTAAGCGTAACGCCAAGCACTACCATCAGAGACATAACGATACCCGAACGGATATCTTCGGTTATGAAAGCGATTGCAGCGAGAGCGACCAGAAGAACTACCAAAGGATTTTTTGCCGCCATGAAAAAACGCCACCACCAGCCGTGTTCCTCTTCGTGCGTAATTTCATTCGGGCCGAATTTTTCAAGTCTCTCTTCAACTTCAGGCTCGGTTAAACCGGCAAGAGTTGTATTTAATTCCTCAAGTACTTGGGAAGAATTCTTTTTTGAAATGGAAATCAGCTGCTGAGAGAAGCCGTTGTTGTTTTTATTTTTTGATGGTTGGGTTTGCTCGAGAGCATTAGTTTTCTTGAATAGCATAAAACTCACAAAATTTTATGGTTCTAAATTCTACATCTTATTTTTTACCTCAAGGGATTCATTATTCTGGTTTTAATTTTACGAAAATATTTTGAACTGACAAATTATTTTCAAATTAAAAAATGTTCATAAAACTTTATCGGACCTTCCGAACAACCAAAAATTCTGCCGCTATATTTAAACTCATTTTCTATAAATTTGAGCAACTAATTTCTACCAAATGAAAGGTGATTCAAATGAAGCAGAAACTAATTTTGTTCGTCGCTCTTTTCGCGATGCTCGGCGTGTTAACACTCAACGCGCAGAAACGCGCTTTTACAATAGAAGATCTTTATAAAGTTAAAGCCGTCGGCTCAGAAACAATATCGCACGACGGCGCTAAAATCGCTTTCACAGTTACGACCTACAATCTTCACAAAGCAAAATCTAGCACGGATATTTATTTGATGAACGCCGACGGTTCCGATCTCGTGCAGCTCACAAACAATCCTGCTGCAGATTATAATCCTATCTGGAGTAACGATGACAAAGGAATTTATTTCGTTTCCACACGTTCCGGCTCGGAACAACTCTATTATTTATCTCTCGAAGGCGGTGAGCCGACTCAAATTACAAATACCGGTATCGGAGTTTCATCACCGAAACTTTCACCCGACGGTAAGTACCTTTTATTCAGCGCGCAAGTCTTCCCGGAATGCGGCGCGGATGAAAACTGCAACAAAAAAATAGATGACGCGATGGAGAACGGACCGATCCAAGCGCACCTTGCAGACAGTTTGTTCATAAGACATTGGACGGAATACGCGGACGGAAAGTACACTCACCTTTTTATCTACGATATACAGAATAAAAAATATACAGACGTTACGCCCGGCTATTTCGATTCACCGACTTTTGCTGCCGGAGGAAGCAGTGATTATTCTTTCTCGCCCGATTCGAAAGAAGTTACATTCGATTCGAAAAGAGTTGCCAGCCCGGAATCGTCAACCAATTCCGATGTGTGGACGGTTAACATTGACGGTACAGGATTAAAAAATCTTACTTCGCCGAATCAAGCGGCGGATTTTAATCCGAAATACTCGCCCGACGGGAAATATATTGCTTACCTCACACAAGTTATTCCGGCGTATGAATCGGACAGAATCCGTTTGGCTATTTATAACCGACAAACCGGCGAGCGAAAAACTTTGACGGAAGCTTTTGATAATTGGGTTAACGACTTTGAATGGTCGAACGATTCGCACTCAATTTATTTCACCGGTTCGGAAAAAGGTTATCAACCGTTGTTCAAGATCGATATCAATACTCTTGAAATAAAAAAAATGATCGAGAATGTTCCGGTTTTCAGTTTTGTGCTTTCTCCCAAGAATGATTTTGCAGTTTACACATACTCTTACGTTAATAAACCGGCTGACCTTGCGAGGTTTGATTTTGCAAATTCCGAAAAACGCGACATAACATTTTTCAACAAAGAAATTGAAGATGAGGTCGACATCAGACCGGCTGAACAAGTTTGGGTTAAAGGCTCCGACGGAACTCCGGTACAAGTATTCATAGTTAAACCGCACAATTTCGATCCGAACAAAAAATATCCGCTGGTTATCAATGTTCACGGCGGTCCGCAAGGGCAATGGATGGATTCGTTCCGCGGGGACTGGCAGGTTTATCCCGGCTCAGGTTATGTAGTAGCGTTTCCAAATCCACACGGCTCAACCGGTAACGGACAAAAATTCACGGCGGAAATTTCCAAAGACTGGGATGGAAAAGTTTACGAAGATGTTATGAAAGTAACCGACTACCTGGAAACGCTTCCTTACGTTGACAAGAACAGAGTCGGTGCAATGGGGTGGTCTTACGGCGGATATTTTATGAATCTGCTTCAGGCAAAAACTCACAGGTACAAATGTCTCGCATCCATGATGGGTATTTTTGATCTGACTCAGTTCAAGCAAGACACTGAAGAATTGTGGTTCGCAAATTGGGACCTCGGCAACAAAGATTATGAAAAGATGTCGCCAAGTATGTACACAAATAATTTCGCGACGCCTACTTTGATTATCACCGGTGAAAGAGATTTCAGAATTCCGTACACGCAAAGCATCCGTTACTTTACAGTTTTGAAGAAAATGGGAATCGATTCTCGTCTAATCATTTTCAAAAACGACGGGCACTGGCCAAGCTATATAAAATCGATGCCGCTTTACTATAACGCTCACCTTGAATGGTTCCACAAATATCTGGGCGGCGATCCGGCACCATGGGACAGCAAAAAGATGGTTAGAAATTTGGTTTTTGAGTAGATACTTTTGAACAATGTAGAGCGAACAGTTTGTTCGCTCGCTTATTTGCTTTTCCGAGCGATCAATCTGATCGCTCTACAAATAGAAAAGAGTCTTTAAGTTGCGGCTTATTTTTAACGTTGGATTGAGTAAATTATTAATTTAATGCGGGGAAAGAAGCAAAGCAATTCTCTTCCCCACTTCTTCCATAGGCATTGAACCAGTAAAAACCGAATTTGACGGCGCCGAATATCTTCCTCTGGATAAAATATCACCGCTGCTCAATTCCACCACTAACACATCACACACGTTTATGAAATTTGCTGCTCCACCTAAACTGGAAGAAGCTTCTTTTCCGCTTTCTGCATTTTTCTTATCCAAACTGATGTAACCTATAATAATCCCATCAATTCCTTTAAGTCTTCCGATAGCTTGAGCATAATTTTTAACAACTTCTTCTTTTGTAAGATTGCTTTCGGCAAGAAGTTTATCGAGTTCTGATTGCTCAATCAAATCATAACCGTACATGAGGAGACGTTCTTTTACTACTTCAGAAAGATCAATGCCTATTTGTTTGTTAGCACAGTCAAATGGAAGAATCGCGTATTTCTTCTGCAACGAAAACTTATCCTGTTCTCTCGCTTTTTCCAATATAGAAGAACAACTAAACATTAAAAGTACAATTAGTGATGCAACTATGGTTTGAAGACTTTTTATTACCACCCCGCTAATTTTTTTTACTAAAATTAAATAAATCGAGAACTAAATTAGTATATCGGTGGGCACATGTTGCCATTGGTTACTTAGTAAACAAATCTTCTAAACAAAAAAAGTCCCGCCAAAGACGGGACTGTAAACTACATGAATGTTTTTTGTTTTAACTAGGAAGTAGTTACTCTACTTAGAACAAAATCTAGAAACGGAAAAACAGATTACCAGCGTCGTCCTCCGCCACCTCCACCGCCTCTATTTCCACCACCGCCTCCGCCGCCACGTCGTCGGTTATCTGCCTTGGGACGCGCTTCATTGACAGTGATTTTTTTACCTTTTACTTCTTTTGTGTTCAAAGCTTCAATTGCTTTTTGAGCTGCAGTCTTGTCTCTCATTTCAACGAAAGCAAATCCTCTGGACTCACCTGAAAACATATCGCTGATAATTTTGACACTGCTTACTTGACCAAATTCGGAAAAAAGACTTTGTAAATCTTCTTCCTTTACTTGCGGCGATAAATTGCCTACGTAGATGTTCATTTGTAACTCCTTATTATTTTATCATTACTCTGAGAAAAAAATTAGTTAATCGAACTATCCCGCCCAGATTCGATTGAAGAAGTCAAATGAAGTTCGAGATTGAAATTGATAAAAGAAAACAGAAACGAGCGATTTTTTATCCAATTTTCGAATCGCTAAGTATATAATGCTCAGAGTTGGATTTAAGTTATTTCCCTTTTCTAATCAGAGGTTATTTTTTTATGTGGATATTCTAAAAGCAATATACACTTATTTTAATAAAAAAGAGCCGCAATTAAGCGGCTCCTTCAAGTCAGACATTTACTTCGGGGGGAAAGCAAATGCCGTTTGGACTCGCAAGAAATATAATTCATCACCCTAACATTTGCAAAGGGAAAAATCCAGTAACTGCGGGTCGTGTTGTAGAGCGAACAGGCTGTTCGCTTTACATTCGCAATGAACAGAATCCATTATTTCTTACTGCATCTCGGTTACTTTTCATTTTGGCGCAAGACGTCAATATTCAGTGGACAAGAGTTAAACATTCCATTCGTTTATTTCAACTAAGAGCGGCTTATTAGTGTACGCCCTTGTTGCTTATGGATACTTCAATAGTTTAAGCCCCTGTATAAATTTGAAATCCTTTTGATTTTTTGTTAATAGAGGAGCATCTAAATTTAATGCAGTTGCAGCTATAAAACTATCCGCAATTAATAGTCCGTGACTTAGTTTATATTCTTTAAGAAGCTCAATTGCTTTTTGAGTAATCTCGTAATTCAGACTAATAATTTCAAAATCTTCTAAAAACTTATCTAAATGTTTTAACTCGGTTTTATTTCTGCAACCAACAATCAATTCCATTTGAGTAACCGTGCTAATTGCTGTAATGGATGCTTTACGCTCTTCATCTAACTTTTCAATTGCAGTCTTAACTTTTCTGCCTACATCAATAAGTATGTCAGAATCAATTACAGAAAGATTATCAGCCAATTTCTCCCCACTCCTTTTTTCGTAAACTTCTTATCCATAAAGAACTGTCTTTCAAATCTTTTCGATTTTCCCAAAGCCCGACAAACTTTTTATTAGTAATAGATTTTCTTTCACGAGCTTTTTTATTTCTAGACTCATATCTTTTTTGTAGAAAATCTATAAATGCCAGTACTTGTTTTTGCGCTTCAATGGGAAGTGATTCGAACTTATTATAAAATCCTTCGTTCTCCATTACTAATACCTCATCAATGAATTATTCTTTTTTCTAATTTAATCCAATTTTAAAACAAAATAAACTGACTGATAAGACCGGCTTGTTAGTTTAGAATTTGGTTAAGGATCCGCAAAAGCTCTGCAATATCTAACGGCTTACGCAGAAATATTGTGGCACCTGCGTCCATACAACACGCTCATCTTTCTGCATGGCAAGAGCAGTAACAACGATAATGGGGGTTGACTTATACTCTTCCATCTGTCTTAGTTCTTTTATAAGCTGAACTCCGTCTTTGCCTGCGCCTAACGCGAGATCAATCAGAAAAGCATCAAACCGATTTTTTCGCAGAGCCGTATAGAATTCTTCATCATCTTTACAAAGGATGAAATCAAGTTCATTTCTTCTTGAAAACACGGCACGATAAACGTCTTGCGTCAGCATGTCATCTTCAAGAATCATAATCTTTTGTTTTGTATGCATAACACTTTCCGTAGAAAATTCAGTAACTTTTGGGAAAAGTAACTGTAATTTTTGTACCAACTCCTTTTTCCGATTCGATATCAATTTTCGCGTTGTTCAAGTCGCAATATTTTTTTACAAGAGCAAGTCCAAGTCCATTACCCTCAAACTTTCTTGAATAACCGCGTTCTTCCTGCATGAACGGTTCAAAAAGTTTAGACTTGAACTCTTCCGATATTCCAATGCCCGTATCTATAACCGAAACAACAATATCATTTTCATTACTCTTATCTAATACAACATCAATACTGCCCTTGTGAGTGTACTTAATGGCATTATCGATTAGATTACTGAATATCTGACTGATACTGTACCGATCTCCGTAAACCAAGGCACGCGGCGTTTTTTTAACAAAATTAAACTGAAGATTTTTCGTCTTAGCCAGATTTGTATATTCATTTTTCAGATTAGCAATTACATCCTTAAACAAGTCTAAGTTTTCCCATGAAGCTTCATAAGTTCCAACGTGCAGCTCGGAAGCATTAATTATCAAATCAATGGTGCGTATTATTCGCCTGCCGGCAGATTCTATTCCGCTGAAATATTCAGTCACTTCGGCAGGCGGATTATTACCCATTTCATCTTTCAGTAAATTTGCAAAACTTATAATCACATTTATAGGCGATCTAATTTCGTGGGACATCTGAGCCAGAAACTCCGTTTTGAGTTTGTTAGATTTTTCGGCCAGTTCTTTAGCCTTGATTAAATCCTCTTGCGCTTTCTTCCTTATCGAAATATCATGAATAAGCATGCTGCTTCGCAATTCGTTATTACGGTCATTATACACTGCTGTTGAAACTTCTATTGGGAATTTTGAACCGTTTTTTCGAATTCCAATCAGTTCTCCGGCGAACTTGCCTGTGTGTTTCCTTTCCTTTAAAGCAGTGTGAAAATTAGGATCAGTCGTGTCCACCACCGCATCATATCTACCGAGTTGCTTAAATTCCTTTAAAGTCAGTCCAAAAATCTTTTCTGCTGCAGAATTAACATTCGAGATTCTTCCATCTGGAGAGGCAAGCAGTACGGCATCCAAACTGTTTTCAAAAAGAAGGCGGTAAGACTCTTCGCTTTCTCTAAGCGTTTGTTCAAGATACTTACCGCGATTGATTTCCTCAGTAAGTTCTTTTGTCCTTTCCTTAACTTTTTCTTCAAGCTGTTCGTTTAATTCACAAAGCTGCCGGGTTGCTTTCTCAAATTCGTAGTTTTTCTGAAGCGCAACCTCATACGTGGAAATAAGAAGATCGAGAATTTGGGTTCTGTTTGACGTAATTGTATGTTTTTTCCCGCCGAAAAAAATATCCACACCAAACTGTGTTTGCTGATGCTTCCGCAATTCTTGATTTGCATGAATAGACTGTATCATCGAGACAAGATATTTTTCTTCATAAGGTTTAACCAAAAAATTATCGGCGCCGCAGTCCAATCCTTTAACAATGTAATCTGGGTCAGATAACGAAGTAAGCAAAATAACCGGAAGTGTATTCTTCGAATCGGCTTTTATTCTTCTGCACAGTTCATAACCGTTCATGCCGGGCATCATTATATCTGTAATTACTAAAAGCGGTTTGTGTTTGTTCAGATATTCGAGCGCTTCGTTTGCATTATAAGCAGGCGCCACTTTATAACGATTCCTTTCAAGAAAAAATTTCAGTTGTTCAACTTGAGTTGGGCTGTCATCAACCACTAGGATCTCTTGGCCATTAATAACGTTAGAATTATTTGTGTTCATTTCGTTCCTGCCATCATTTTAAAAAGTGTTTGAAAGATATTTATAATTTGTAATCATGATTATTCGTCAACATTTTTAAAGTTGTAATAATTTTTTCCGGCGGTAAAATGTAGGTTGCTGCATCGAGTTGAATAGCTTCGCCGGGCATTCCGTGAACAACCGAAGACTCTGCGTTTTGCGCAATTGTAACTGCGCCCGAATCTTTCATTGTCTTTAATTCCTTTGCGCCGTCTTTACCCATGCCGGTAAGCAGTACGCCAATTGAATTGAGACCATATGTTTTTGCTACAGACCGAAACAGAAAAGATACTGCCGGTCTAAGGTTGTATTCAGGTTCATCTTTACTTAGTATCAATCGTTTTGAAGAATCCACTCCCATGTGAAATCCATCGGGTGCAACATATACGTTGCCCGGGGTTAACAATTCTCGATGTGCCGCAACATGAACCGGCAGTTCGCACGATAGAGAAAGCCACTCGGTAAATCCCTGGAGAAATCCTTTTGCAATATGCTGCACAATTAATATTGGAACCGGAAATTCTTTACCCAGACCTGATAATATTGTTTGAAGAACAACCGGTCCCCCTGTAGATGCACCTATGGCAATTACTTGATAAGCTCCCTTCTCAATTTTCTTTTCTTGAAATGAAATATCAGTCATAGTTGATCTAAGGGTTTTGCCATTAGATTGTTTTTGATACCGAGGCCATCTTCTAACGACTTTAATTTCAGACATGAGTTTGATCGTGTTTATTAATTCAAATGATGTAGCTTGAAAATCGGGATGACCGATTCCCGCCGGACGATGAAGTATTGCAAGCGCACCCGCCTCCATTGCATGAAATGTTCTAGATACTTCGCCGTTCATGAAAGTGCTGCTAACAATAATGATTGGTGTGGGGATCGTTTCCATAATTTTTCGCGTGGTTGTAATTCCGTCCATCTTAGGCATATGAATATCCATGGTAATAACATCAGGACGAACCTCGTCAACCATTTTAATTGCTTCTTCCCCATCTTTTGCAGTTCCAACAACTATAAGCAAAGGATCTGAGTTTATGGTGTAAACAAGCAAATCTTGAATTACCGGTGAATCTTCTACAACTAAAACTTTGATCATTTTCGGTTCCGAGTTTTAAGGTTTCGGGTTATTTTGTTTCGAGTTACCTTGTTTCGAGTTTTTGAGTTCTTGAGTTTCGAGTTTTTGAGTTCTTGAGTTTCGAGTT
>JAKAEE010000006.1:80241-83590 GCA_021820065.1 Bacteroidota bacterium
AGTTTTTGAGTTTCGAGTTCAAGCTCAGTTTCGTTTGTATTTTGATCCTCTAATTTCTGTTGTTCGTAAATAGCTCATTAATCCTCCGATTAGTTTTGATACTTCAGTTACTCTTGCGAGAAGTTTGTTAAAAATTTCTGAATCAATGTAATGCTGATCCAAAGCAACATAAAGCTGGCACCGGACTTCGCCCGCAGATCCTTTGGCGATCGAAAGAAATTGTTTGAATTCATTTGTCCCGCCTCTTTCAAATCCTTCGGCAATATTCGATAGGATAGAAACACTTGCTCTGCAAATTTGGTCTCGTAAGCCGAAGTCTTTCGCAAATAAGTCTCGATGTGTTATGGCATAAATTTCCCTCGTTAATTCACGCGCTTTTTGCCATGCTTCTATCTCTTCAAAACTTTTAAATGTACTCAAACTCTTAACCCTCTAACTTTTCAACCCGCAACTCGAAACCCTTTAACTCTCAACCCAAACTCCTCAAACCCGCAACCCTTCAACCCCAAACCCGAAACTCTTTAACTTTCAACATCAAACTCCCCCAACCCGCAACTCCCTTTACGTAAGCTGACGAATAACTTCCAACAAATTCTTCTGATCGAAACTGCTTTTAACGATATACGCATTCGCACCAACGTCAATGCCGCGTTCACGGTCTTCTTTTGATTCCAATGCTGTAACCAGCACAACAGGAGTATTGGAAAATTTTTTCTCGGAACGGATTTTCAACGTTAAATCAAAACCGCTCATCCTCGGCATATCAACATCCGAAACAACTATATCGAAGTTTTTTGTTTTTAGCTGTGTGAACGCATCCAGTCCGTCAACCGCGGTTGTTACTTCATAGCCGGCAACTTCAAGAATGTTTTTCAAAAGTGCGCGTGCAGTAATAGAATCTTCCGCAACCAAAACATATTTTTGTTTCGCGTCCTCTTTCTCTGCAACCGATGCAATTGATTTTGCAGCGGGCACTTTCGCTGATGACTTCATTAAATCAAAAACATTCAGAACAGGCACTACTTTTCCGTCGCCCAAAACTGTTACGCTTGAAATATTTTCCAATCCGGTAAGTTGTTTGCCAAGCGGTTTTATCAAGACTTCCTGCTCGCCCAAGATTTCATCTACAATCAGAGCTAACTCGTTCTCGTTGAGCGAAACGATAACGACTTGGTAAACATCGTATTGTTCGGTCTCACTTTCTTTCAGTTCAATTCCCAAGATGTCGCTCAACTTCACAAGAGAAAGAACTTTTCCGTCAAGCAGAATTGTGTCCTTGTTCTCAACAGTTTTGATATCATCTTTTTTAACTCTTATAACCCGTTTAACATTTGCTGTAGGTATGACAAGGAATTGCTCGTCCAAACGAACAAAGATGCCGTGAAAAGTTGCCAGCGTAAGAGGAAGAATAATTTGGAATGAAGTGCCGACACCAGGACGAGATTTAATAGATACCGAACCTCCGAGCTTTTCAACTTTTTCCCGAACGATAGCAAGACCAAGTCCTCTTCCGGAAATGTCTGTAATGAGGGCGCTTGAAGAAACTCCCGAATGAAAAACGAGTGAGAGAATTTGCTGATCGTTCATAGTGCCGGCGTCTTCGTCACTAATCAATTTTTGCTTAAGGGCAGAGGTACGTACTTTCTCAAGATCAACTCCGGCGCCATCATCCGAAAAATTGATTTCCACTTTTCCGCTCTCTTTCTGAGCAATTTCAATGCTGATTAAACCGCGCGGGTTTTTACCTTTCTGCTTTCTCTCATTAGACTTTTCAATTCCGTGATCAATGCAGTTTCTTATCAGATGCATAAAGGGGTCTTTCAACTCCTCAAGAATTCTTTTGTCGATCTCTATTTCAGCGCCATGCACATTCAGCGTAACATCCTTTTTTTGATCGTGCGACAATTCACGAATTACCTTTGGAAAAATTTCCAGCAGAGAGGAGAAGGGAAACATCAATACATTTTTTATTTCTTCAAGAAGATTTGTCGTCATCACCTCTATGGAGCGGTGATTCTGCTTCAACGATTTGGCAATTGCGGATAATTGCTGTTCAATTGTTTTAGAATAGCCGTCGTTCCAATTTAAATATTCAACCAATTTTAAAACCGTGTCGTTTTTCCTAACGGCATTTTCTTTATCGTTACCGGAATGTTTTAATTCTCTTTCAAGAATTCTGATGCTGCCGGATAATCTGGCTTTCTCTTTTTTCAATTCATCGAATGATGCTAAAACCGTATTTAAATCCTCAATCCGGTCACCTAAAGAAAGTTTGGATGAAAAAATTTCTTCTACTTTCAGAAACAACGCATCCAGTTTCTTCGAAGGAATTCTTATGGTTTCCGACAGAACCATTTTTTCTTTCGCCGTTGAATCACTGTCACGCAAGTTTTTATCTGCCGATACAGGCGGCAAGTTTGTTATTTCAACCTTCCGCTCCAGCTCCGATTCTTTCTGCTCGTTCCAAAAGCTCTCGAGAGAGTTCTGTAACGTTGTCAACTGTTTACTGATCGAGACTTTATCCGTTTCTGAAACAGGCATATCTAATTCGTGTAAGGTTCTTGTCAAGAAGTCGAGTGCTTTATGAAGTGCATCAAACGTTTCAGGCGTTGCAGCCGTTTTATGACGTTTCCAAGAATCAAAGATAGATTCCAGACTTTTACATATTACTTCGACTGAACTTAAGTTAACAGCGCGGGCAGCGCCTTTAAAACTGTGTGCTTCACGGAAAATTGTTTCAACAATCTTTTCCTGTTCGGGTGAATTGCCTATTTGTTCCAGTTCAAGCAAACCAGCTGAAATAACTTTTATGTGTTCATCAGCTTCGATCTTAAACGTATTCATTAATTTTTTTAGAAAGTTCTCGTCTTTACCGTTCATAACTCTCTTTAATATTTTTTTCCATACTTAAGAATCCCGGTTCCGGATCGGAAACAGAATTCTAAACTTTGTATTGTTCTACAAGTTCTTTCAGTTTCTGACCAAGACCGTGAAGATTCTGAGCAGCAGTTTCAGCTTGTTTTGTACCGACAACATTTTGCGTGCTTGCCTGCTTAATGTTTTCCATAGCCAGTACTACTTGATCCATTCCTACCGATTGCTGCTGGCTCGACGCCGCAATTTGAGTAGCAGCTTGTGAAGCTTCCATAATGCTGTCACTGAGGACTTTTATCGAACTCCCGGCTTCGGTTGATTGCTTAACACCCGATTCAACTGCTTTCATTCCCTGCTCTGTTGCCAATACTGCGGCACTCATAGCTTTTTGCACATCGCTCAAAATTGATCTTACTTGCGCAGTGGCTTGCTTTGATTGTTCGGCAAGACTCTTAATTTCCTGGGCAACGACTGT
>JAKAEE010000050.1 GCA_021820065.1 Bacteroidota bacterium
GGATAGAGGAGATATAAAGAGAGACCAATCGCAGCTATTATCAGAATGATTCTGAATCTTAATTCTTTCATTATAATCAGCTATTTAGTTAATGAATTCAGTGAAATTTTAAGGCATCAAATATAGACGCTACCCCCTAAAAAGTCAATTTTGAACGCTATTTGAGCGCATAGTCGGAACATAAAAAAGCCCCGACGAGTCGGGGCTACATATTAATTTTTTACCAGCTATTCTCTAACAACCCAAGTTTTAACAGTAGCGGAAACACTTGGATGAAGTTTTACAGCAACACTGTAAATTCCAAGAGACTTGATCTGTTCCGTGATATCAATTTTTCTCTTATCAACATCAAATCCTTTTTCCTTCAACGCATCGGCAATCATTTGGTGTGTTACAGAACCGAAAATTTTGTCTTCCTCACCGACTTTTACCGGGATAGTGATAGACACTTTTTCCAATTCAGTAGCGTACTGCTGAGCAGCTTCCAAATCCTTTGCTTCTTTTTTCAGAATTTGTTTTTTCTCTTCTTCTAATGATAAGATATTGCCCTTGGTAGCTTGATATGCAATTTGACGGGGGATGAGATAGTTTCTTGCATATCCGTCTTTTACGGAAACTATGTCACCAACTTTACCGAGCTGGTCAAAATTCTTTCTTAATATAACTTTCATCGCACTACTCCTAATTACTTAACAGCTTCTGATACAAATGGCAGAATTGCCAAATGACGAGCTCGTTTGATTGCTTGGACTAATTCTCTATGTTGTTTAGCTGTAAGTCCAGTTATTCTTCTCGGAATAATCTTGCCTTGATCGGTAAGAAATCTTTGAAGTTGTTTTTGGTCTTTGTAATCGATGTAGCCATCAATTACCCTTTTAACCTTTTTGGTTTGGGTTCTTGTTTTATTCTCTCTCACTTTTTATCCTTCATTAAGTCAGACTCTTCGTCAGTTAAGAATTTATCGAATGAGTTATCTTCATAGTCGGCTTCGTCGGCTTCCGCAACAACATCTTCGCCGTTGCCCTGAGTTTTGTTAAATTTATTTAAGAACTGAATTCTCTTGGCTTTGATTTCAACGATAGTTCTGTTCTTACCATCTTCGGTCTTAAATGTTCTGCTCTGAAGTTCACCATCGACAAGTACTGCACTACCTTTTTTAAGGCGGTCTTTGCAGCTATCCGCCAATTTATTCCACGCAACTACACCTACGTAGCAGACATCTTCTTGCCATTGATTACTGCTGTCTTTATATCTTCTATTTGCCGCGACATGAAAATTAACAACAGGCGTGCTGTTAGAAGTTTGTCTGAACACAGGGTCCTTTGTCAAATTGCCTGCAACTATAACGCTATTAAGTTCTGGCATCTTAAGTTCGGCCATCGTAACCTCCACTAATTCTAATTAGTTAACTTGAGTCTCAGTTGATTTAGATTGCGCCTCTTCTGCAACGGTTTCAGCCGCAGCTTTTTCTTTTTGTTTGGATATTGCTTCCAAAGCAAATTTATCAAGCACGATTGACAAATAACGGACAATGTTTTCATCCAATCTGTAATTGCGTTCGAGTACTGCAACTAAATCTGGAGATGCATTAAATCTAAAAATGGCATAGTAACCGCTCTTGGCTTTTTTAATGGGGTAAGCTAAGCGCTTTCTGCCCCACTTGTCCAAGTCCACAATCTCTCCACCGTGTGTAGTGATGGTTTCTTGAATGCGGGCGATTGTTGCGTCGATTTGTTCATCTTCGAGTGCTGCATTGACAATTACAACACTTTCGTAGGTACGTTTGAGCATGTATATTTTCACCTCCCTATGGGCTTATGGCCTTCCCGGACTTTACCGGAAAAGCAGGGTTTATAAAATTAGGCTGCAAAAAATATCATTTTCTAATCTACTACGCAAGGAACAAAATGCAGTGTCCTATTCCTTTATTTTGCACTCGATTCATCTGAATCGGAGGAATCTTGTTTCGGTTTGTTGATCAAGTTCGAAAATCTGCTGAAATAATCGAGCATAGACTTGTATCCGCCGGTTATGAATTTGTCAAGCAGTTCAACTGAAAAGTCGATGCTTTTAGTGACATCAGCAAATTCATCATGCTTAAATTTACTGAGAACATAATCTGCCATTTCGCCTTTCTCAAAATCGCTTCCAATACCAAATCGTAATCGTGGAAAAGCGTCGTTTTGCAAATGGTAGATAATTGATTTAATCCCGTTATGACCGCCGTCGCTTCCGGATTGCCTTAACCTTACCTGTCCTAACGGAATATTCACGTCATCAACGACAACTAACAGGTCTTCAGTTACGACAGGATGTTCGTTCATGAAATCGAGAATTGCGAGTCCGCTAAGATTCATGTACGTGGTGGGTTTAACCAAAAAAAAATCGGAAGAGTCTAACGACCCTTCCGAATAATAAAAGTCAAACTTTGAAGCATGAAAAACTAAATTGTTTTTTCCAGCAAAACGGTCAAGTATCAAAAATCCAGCATTGTGACGTGTCAATTCATATTTTGTACCGGGATTACCCAGTCCAACAATAACACGCAATCCTAATCCTACTCTTCTTCTTCGGTTTGTTTACCCTTGCTGATTACTTCAGGTTCAGCCGGTTCTTCCGTTATTTCAGCAGCTGCAGCAGTAGGTTCAACAACAGCACGCGGAATAACTACGGAAACAATAATTACATCGTCGTGATGAAGAATTCTTGCTTTCTCAATTTTCAAATCTTTAACGTGAACAGAATCACCAACTCCCAAATCCGATACATTAATAACAACATGTTCTGGTATATCGGCAGGCAGACATGAGATTTGAATTTTGTGCAGCGAGTGCTGGACTACTCCGCCTTCTTTAACACCTTTTGCTTGTCCTTCAATCATTACCGGAACTTCGATTTCAATTTCTTGATCGGCAGAAATTCCCAAAAGATCAAAATGAATAACCCGGTCGGTTACCGGATCGAACTGAACATTTTTAAGAATAGATTTTAACTCTTCGTTCTCATCTATTTTTAAATTGACAATGTGGGTTTCCGATGTAAATACAAGCGGTTTCAGCGCGCCTTCGGAAATATAGATTGGAATCGGTTCTACGTTTTTGGTGTAATAAATGCCGGGTACATTTCCTTCGCGTCGTAATTTATTTACTACACCTTTGGTAGAAAGAGTTCTCTTTTTTGCTTGAACACTTATCTCTGACATTGCTTGTTTATCTCCAAATAAATTTTATTCTAACTTTTATCTATCTCGAAAAGGGAACTGATAGATTCATTTCTGTACGATCTTATAATTGCTTCCGCTAGTAAGCCGGAAGCAGAGCGAACAACAATTTTATCACCGTGACCTTCTTTTAGCGGAATACTATCCGTCACATAAAGTTTACTCATTTCGGAATTCTGAATTCTTTCAAGTGCATTACCGGAAAGCAGGGGATGAGTTATTGCGCCATAAATTTGTCTTGCGCCTCTTTCTCTTAATGCTTTAACTGCATTCACTATTGTACCACCAGTATCAATCAAGTCATCAACAAGAAGCACATCTTTTCCTTCAACATCGCCGATTATATTCATCAGTTCTACTTGATTGTGCTTTGGTCTTCTCTTATCAATTACAACTAAACCGGCATCCAACCTCTTTGCATACGATCTTGCTAATTTTATTCCTCCGATGTCGGGCGAAACAACAACAAAATTACCGGAGTCGTTTTTCAGCACGCTAGTAAATACCGGTGATGCATACAAGTGATCAAACGGAATATCAAAGAATCCTTGGATCTGCGCCGCATGAAGATCCATTGTGATGACTCTATCCGCACCGGCTGTTGTAATCAAGTTCGCTACCAATTTTGCTGTGATTGCGACTCTTGGCTGATCTTTTCTATCCTGTCTGGCATAACCAAAATAAGGAAGAACAGCTGTTACTCTTTTTGCAGACGCGCGTTTAGCGGCATCAATCATGATTAGGAGTTCCATCAAGTTTTCTGCCGGCGGATGCGTTGACTGAACGATGAATACGTCCCGTCCTCTAATGTTTTCTAAGAACTTAACCCAAATTTCTCCGTCGCTAAAAACCCGGATATCAATTTTCCCTTGTGAAACGCCCAAATACGAACATATTTTTTGGGTTAGTTCAGGATTCGAAGTCCCGGAAAATATGAGCGGTAACTCTTCCAAAGCTTAAATTTTGGCCCTTTTTCTAAAAAACAGTCGCCAAATATATATAAATCTGCTTGGCCTGTCAAATAAAGTGATGGGAGGACGGGTTACTTATTTCATCCTTTTGCTGAAGAGGAAAACGACCACGACAACTAGTATAAACATCGCGCTGATGTAAATCCATAACGGCGTTTCTTTCAGTTTGAATTGCCGATAAGTAGCGGTAATATATTTGCCGGTGCCAATTTCATCTAGTGAATACTTCCATGTGAGCCTGTTGTTTGATATTTCTGTCGCGTTGTGACTCAAAATTTCACCGGGCAAATAATAAATATATGTTATGGAAAAGGATTTGCTTTCGAATCCGAATCCTGTTGCAATAGGCGGAATGAACTGCGAGAAAATTTTTGTGTTCTTTGGGCCATCTTTAATTGAAAGGGCGGAGTTCTTAAATGCTTTTGTATTATTCAAAGAATCAAGACTATTGAAATTGAGTTCCACTTTTGCATGTATTGTGCTATCAGAATAATCCCGATAGACTTCAACATTCTTAATCGAACTGAATAAAGAAGAAAATTCTTTTTTAACGGAATCTTTGTTGAAAATTCCAAATTGTTCAACAAGCAGTGAATCTCTTTGTGATGTCCATTTCATCCAGTAATGGATAAACATGTTTCCCGAACCGTCTGTTTTAATCGTAGTCACTTGAGTGTAGTTCAAGCATCCATCCATGAATAGCATTAAGGCAAAAGCGAAGGCGATAAGTATTTTATTTTTCATTGAAGATTTTTTTTGAACAAATATGCAAAAAAAATGGTTAATTAAATAGAAGTTTGATTTTTGAAACTATGTATGTAAGTTTTGCATCCAATAAGATGAAAATAAAGAAGAAGTTATTATATGCCGACTTATGATTATAAATGTTTGGACTGCGGTCACTCGTTCGAAGCGTTTCAAAGAATTACGGAAGAAGCGTTAACCGGTTGTCCGCAATGCAGCGGAAAAGTTAAACGGTTGATTGGTGCTGGAGCGGGGCCAATCTTTAAAGGGTCAGGGTTTTATCAAACGGACTACAAGAATAAATCTAATAGTTCTTCGTTGGGTTCATCCGGCAAGAAACCCGATTCATCGGCAGCAAAAAAATAGTTTGCAGCCGGGGTTTTAGAAATCCAATCCTAACGAAACATAGTATCTCGGTTTGGAAAAACCATCCAGGTTGTACTTCCAAGCTATATCAATCCTCCACAGGAACAGCATGTACACTCTGAATCCCACGCCTGTTCCAAGCAGCATATCTTTTGTAACGATGTTTCCGTTATCGTTTCTGCCAATCAGTTTAAGTGCGCTCGTATTATCCCATGCAGAACCGGCATCGATGAAGGCAACTCCTAAAATATTTTGGAAGAAAAGGGGCAAACCGCCGGTTAATAAGTAACGGATAATTGGAATTCTGAATTCAAGATTTAACAAAGCGTACTTCGTACCAATTTTCTCCGCGTAATCGTAACCGCGCAACGGAAGGGCAGGAGTTAGGAAAGCAAAATCCGCAGCATTAGAAATTGGAACTGAGTTGTTTGAGAACACTCTGTTGATCCAGTTTTCGGTACCACCGATAAAAAATCTTTGAGGGTTACCGCCGCCGGAAAATCCGCCGGATAATCTGAAGACAAAACCGTTATCGAACCAGAACCGGAAGTAATTTCTGTAATCGAAAACAAACGAGTAAAAACTTTGCGATTTTTTTAAGAAGCCAGGATCGCCGAAAACGGTAAGGTTATAACGCGTACCTTCTATTGGCGAAGTGTAACCCCAGAGTACATTGTCTTGAACATAACTCACCGAAGGAATAAGGAAAGTGTTATGGTCGGAAGGCACGGCTAAATTATCCAAATTGTCGGAGGTAACATCCATCAGGCTGAGACCAAAATCCATCCGGTGAAATCTATCGAACGGATAGCTTGCCGTTCCCATCACAGATGTGTTGGTGAAACGATACAAGTCGGAACCGAAATTAGTATCACGATAAAGAAAGCGAGCGGTATGGAATGCCTGAATTCCAAGATCAAGTCTTTCCTTTAAGTAGTAATAAGCTAAACCGTAGTCGCTGTTTTTAATATCGATCTGCAAACTTGTTTCCCCGATAAGCCGGTGATTTCCGAGAACATCGCTGAACGACAAGACAGTTGTGCCGAGAAGTCCGTACAAAGTGCTGTACCCAGCGTTGGCGTAAATCAAATCCGGTGAGAAATTAATTTTGTATTTATTCACAAGAAAATTGCCGTTCTTATCAAGCGTTTCATGGAATAATTGATTACGTCTTGCAACGCGCGCGCTGTCGCTTTCGGATTTTTCAGAAGTGAAAACGTATTTGCTGTAATCGTTAGCAAGCGAATCGGCTTTATCTTTTTTGTTGGTAACATATTGACCGGCAAAAATAGTTGTCTCGCCGCTCTTTGTTGAATCGGCGGCAACATGATGGATAGCTAATGTATCCTTCGCAATCTCTTTTGTTGCAGCAACTGTTGGAGTTTGTTCCTTCTTGTTCCGAGCATTTAAAAGTTCTGCCATGTAATCAGTCACTTTCAAAGAATCGAAATCCGGCTTCATATCAAACGGATTGTTGATCATAAAAACGTTGTAACCGAGATTATAAAGCGCAGTGAAAGCCAGCTTCTTGCCATCGTATGAAGATGAAATCTGACCGAGATCACTGATTGAGTTTGTGATCGGAATAGCTTTTTGCGCAAGGATAGTCTTCACAGAATCCTTATCGTCAACGTAAATTTTCTTTCTATAGATGTTGTTGATTCCATTTTTATCGGAGACAAACAAAATTTCTTTTCCGTCCTGAGAAACCGCCGCATATTTTTCGTCACTCAATGGCCAATCTGTAATTCTATCAATCTTCTTTGTATCAACGTCCATCAAGTAAAGATCAAGCTGCTTGTAGTTATGCTTATACATCGAAAAATCATTAGGATCTTTAAGCGGCGAGACAATATCTCCGCGGTCTGACGAGAATATTATTTTCTTGCCGTCCGGAGTCCATACCGGGTCTGAGTCGCTGAAGATATCGTCGGTAATGTTTGTTACTTGCTTGGTAGTAAAGTCGTAAACATAAATATCGGATTGCGATGAATTCTGCCCGACGAAAGCAATTTTATTTCCGTCCCGCGACCAACTGACAGATTCAATTCCAAGCATTTTGAACGGGAGTTCTTCGCTGTTTCCGGTTTCGGTATTAAT
The DNA here is from genome assembly GCA_021820065.1 of Bacteroidota bacterium. Classification (GTDB taxonomy): domain Bacteria; phylum Bacteroidota; class Ignavibacteria; order Ignavibacteriales; family Melioribacteraceae; genus Fen-1258. The sequence goes on from JAKAEE010000050.1 coordinate 7,402, forward strand.
GATGGAAATAACATCGTATCCGCCGGACTTGGAAGAAAGTGCAATTCGTATATTATCCGGCGACCATGCAATTGACGGATTGAGAACCGTAAGTTCTTCAAAGTCGTTAGTCTTACCGCTCTCAACTACTTTCTTCAAAATTTTTCCGTTTTGCGCGTCCATAATATAGACATCAAGATAAATATCTCTATCGGAAATGAATGCAATTTTATCTCCTTGCGGAGAGATTGAAGGACTTGTGTTATAAAAACCGTGGTCTTTTTTATTGTTGGTTAATCGTTTCGAAAATTCATCCGGGTCTTGGCGTGTGGCAACATCCGGCCAATATTCTTTCTTCAAACTTTTTTTCCACCGCTCGTTCAAATCTTCTAAACCAATTCCGATGGATGCTTTAAGCGCGGGTTCAAGACCTCCTAGGTTTTGAATTTTGTTCATCAGCTCGCCGACTTTTTGTCTTCCGTAAGTGTCTGCAATGTATTTGAACAAAGATTGTCCGCCGCGATAAGCTAAGTAACCATCAAGCTGATTAATATCCGGCAGTGTTTCGCTTGTTATTGCGTTGCGAATAAACATATCCGTGTTGGTTTCCCAGCCTTGCGAAATAAACTCTGCGCTGCCTTCCCAAAACCAAGTTGGAAGCTGAAGTGTAATTCCTTTAGCAATGATATTCTGAATTGTGCCGCCGTAGTACATATCACGCATCACCGCGTGAACAAGCTCATGCGCGATAACGTGCTGAAATTTTTTGTATGAACCTTCGAAAGGGAAGACAACTCTATTTTTGAACGGTTCGGTAAATCCGCCGGTACCACGTGTGAAATATTCATCAGTAACATTTGTTTCGGAAAAATCGTTGTGAGAATTATAAACGATAATTGTTACGCGGTTATTCAGCCGGTAGTTTACATCTTTCTGTATTTGTCTAACGGCGTCTTCGGCTGCGGATGCGGCAAATTCTGCAATCTTCTCACCCCCATTGGCAAAATAAATATCGAAATGTTTGGTTTGAATATAGTACCAGTCCAAGTCTTTGTAATTCACTTTGTTCTGACCGAACTGCGCAAAATCTATTGTTGTGCCGATTGAAAGTGAAATTAGAATGAAATAAAAAATTCTTTTCATAGAAACCACCTTTGCATAAAAATTATTTTACAAAAGAATAAAATCAAGCTCGCGTTTCTCCTCGTCGACTCTAATCAACTTTACGTTCACTTTATCACCAAGACGGATTCTTCTGCCGGTTCTTCGTCCGTTGATCGCATAATTTTTTTCATCGAAGATATAGTAATCATCTTCCAAATCACGAAGTCTTATCAAACCTTCGGCAAGAGTTTGGCTCAGTTCAACAAATATTCCGAAATGAGTTATTCCCGAGACAACACCGTGAAATTCATCACCTACTTTACCTTCCAAATACTCGATTTGTTTCAGCTTAACGGAAAGCCTCTCGGCATTTATAGCGTTTCTTTCCTGCGCCGATGCATGATTGCAAATTTCTTCCAATTCTTCCAGAGATAAATTTTTCTCTGTTTTTTCAGCGATGTAATTGCAAATCAAATTATGAACAACGAGGTCCGGGAAACGGCGGATCGGGGAAGTGAAATGCGTATAGTATCTAAATCCCAATCCGTAGTGACCGATATTCTTTGTCGAGTAAACGGCTTTTGCCATAGAACGTATAGCTACTTCGTTTACAACTGCTTCTTCTTCGGTACCTTTAACTTCATCAAGCAGAATTTGAAACTGCTTTGATTTATTTGCCGAGTTCGGATCGAAATGATAACCGAGCGATTTTACAAACCGGGCAAACTCAACAATTTTTTCCTTATCCGGCAAATCATGTACTCTGTAAACAAACGGAACGGCTTTTTTGTTCGCTTTAAGCTTCGTATGCTCGGCAATTATCTGGTTTGCCAAAAGCATTAATTCTTCTATCAGATTATGACTTTCGCGGATTTCCTTAATCTGAATATCTGCCGGTTTACCGAGCTTATCCAGTTTAAAGACAACTTCAGGAGTAAAAAAGTTTATGCTTCCTTTCTTATTTCTTTTTGCGCGGAGTGCTTTGGAAATCTGGTTCAACTTAAAAATTTCGTCGCAGTAATCGCCTTTTCTGGAATCAATAATTTTTTGCACCTCGTCGTAAGTAAACCGTCTTTTGCTTTTAATAACGGATTTATGAATTTCATAGTTAACAATTTTTCCATTCGATGTTAATTCAGCTATTACTGAAAACGTCAGTCTGTCTTCATCTGGAACCAGTGAGCAGATTCTGTTCGATAATTTTTCCGGCAGCATCGGAATAACTTTACCGACAAGATAAACGCTCGTACCGCGGTTGAGAGCTTCTTCGTAGATGGACGAATTCTTGCGCACATAATGGCTTACATCGGCAATATGAATACCGACTACCGAATTTCCGTTCGGTAGAGGTTCTATCGAAACAGCATCATCAAAATCTTTTGCGTCGTCGGGATCGATTGTGAAAATATTTTTGCTGCGGAGATCCAATCGCTTCTTTATTTCAGATGGAGGAATGACTTCCGGAATAGCCTCTGCTTCTTTCGTCACGGCTTTCGGAAATTTGTAGGTTAATCCGAACTCGCGCGCAATTGACGATATCTCGGCATCATAACTTCCGGCTTTACCAAAAATTTCTTTTATCTGTCCTTCGGGATTTAGCTGCTGAGACTTCCACTCAATATTTCCGATGACAACTTTATCTCCAGCTTTTGCATTTCCCAATTTGTTTGCAGCCACATAAATATCACGATGGATCTTTTTGTCATCCGGCTGAACAAAATAAAACGAATTACTTTTTTGAAGCGTACCGACAATTTCATTTCGTTTCCGTTCAACCACGTTTACGATTTCACCTTCTAAACTTTTTCCGCGCTTTGAGGATACGAGCACAACTTCAACCAAGTCGCCGTCGAATGCAGTCTTTAAATTTTTGCCGGCAACAAAAATATCTTTGAACTCTTTGTCTTTCAGTCTCACAAATCCATAATCACCTTCACCGATAATTTGGAGCGTGCCGATTAGCTTATTGCTTCCGACATGGTTAATCTGATATCTCTTTCCTTGCTTTTCCAAAAAACCTTCCTCGGTTAACGAATGCAGCGCATGTTTTAGTTCGGCATAAGCGTAATCTTCAACGATGCCGAACTTCTTTGCTAAATCTTTCGACTTGAGTTTGGATGTGGGGTGATTCTTAAAAAATGATTTGATTTCTTTTTTCATTAAAAATCGAATTTATATTTGAATGCAATTTCGCTGATCTTTTCTTCTACACCAAATGATGTGACTATCGGATCTCTTCTTTCCAAACGTATTAAGAACCGCGGGTTAAAAAGATATTCAAATTTTATATTTGCTTTACCGATGTTCTGAAAAATTTCCGTTGTGCCGCCGAACGTGTAACGAAGATTTTGAATTCTGCCCGACAAAAAGAATTTTGTATAATCTCCGGTTTGACTGATCGATATGTTGTTGACAAGATCGCCCACCGCAGAATTTACGAAGCTTGTTAATACCGATCCTAAAAATGATGTGGCTGTATTGCCGATTGCGCTTGTTTGTCCGGCAACTTGCGCGCGGTCCTGCGCAGTCAAATCGTCCTTAAATTTTCCCATCAGTATAAAAGAAAATGCGTCGGCGTAATCGTATCGTGTTTCCCGGACATTATTTTGAATGTTCCGCGCGCCGACATAAACACCGATACTTTCCGGATTGTTAGCCAAACTCTTGCCGAGTTCAGACAACGGTCCCTTAATTTTAATTTTCACTGCAACTTCTTGAGTGCCTGCGCTCTCGTCCCGTGGATCGAGATAATCGCTTGTATAAGACGCAATAATATCCAAGTAAGGATTCGTAATATCGGTTTCAAATCGGATGGTACCTGTTGCGTCGAATGTCTTAAAAAATTCCAGCTTTGAACCCGACATTAGTTCGAACGCGCCCTGTGCGTATGAATTTCCGTCAACATTGGAATATTTCAAGTCGCCGCGCATCTCAACAATCAATCTTTGGTTTGCCGCTTGCGATAAAATAAATGTGAGTCGTGCGGGATTCTCTGCAACAATGCCGATATCGTAATCAAAGTTCAACGAAGGAGCTGTTCTGTCGGCGCCAGTCGTTTGCAAATCATTTTCACGCGAAAGAATTTTTTTGAATCTGATTAATTCCTTATCAATTTTTGTCGAATCTTCCACATACACAAAATTGAAATTCTTATTAGACGAACCGGTATATGCTTCGCTGGTTACGTATGTCAAGTCTGTCTGCTGTAGCAAAACATTTCCGTTGAAGTAAAGTCTGTTGCCTCGCTTCGTTAAAGTCCAGTCGCCGTCAGTGCCGATTAATAAATCACCATACAAGTTCGGACTAACATTTTGCGATTGTTGTCCCAGCACCGCGAGATTCCCGTTAAATCTGAAATTCAAATCTTTTATTTTGAATCCGTCCAGTAGAATATTTCCATTACCCGTTATTGCACCCGGATATTTTGAATTGTCCGGATTGGCGACGATCAAACTATCCACGGATATTCCTTTGTTGTCAACGTGAAGTTTCAATCCGGCATGATATTCCAAATTGTTGTAGATCGATTTGAATTTGCATTGAGTCAAACTCAAGTAGCCGCCGTAAATAGGGGCGTTGATTTTTCCTGTCACGGTTAAGTCCGCACGAAGGATTCCGGATTGATCGAAAACTTGCGGCGGCAAATTTCCCAGCGAACTTAAATTAAAATCATCGGATTTAAGCTGAAGCATCAAATCTTCATTTTCAATGAAACGGTTTTTGATTGTTCCAAAATCCAGATCGATTGGAATCATTCCCGTCACGGTTATTAACGGTTTGTTCATGTTTGAAGTTGTATCTAAAAACATAAAACTGGAAATGATTTTCTTGTCTGCGTAATTAAGCTTGCCGGTTATGTTGCCGAGTTTTGTGTTCGCGTATTTCAAATTTTTTACGGATAAATCCAGATTGATTTTAGGATTGTGAAATTCTCCGCCGATTTTTGTCTTCACTTCGCCGTCGGCATCAAGCATCCCGTCGTTCAAACCCAGCAAATATCTCTCAAGCAAGTCGCCGGAAATATTTGTTGCGTCAATCGTTAAGTTTTGTTTGCCCGAGCTTTCGATAATTCCATCAAGCGTTATTTTTGAAGCGTCTCTTTGAAGCGACCAGTCGGCAATTCTAAACTGATCGGGATTGAAAAACATTTTCAGCGTGTCTTTGTTTGTCCATTCTGTCCCGGCGTATTGCAGAGACGCCTTATCAATTAATAGCTGTTGCTCACGCGGCGTCATTTTTATTATGCCTTCTATTTCCGCGTTCGCAATATCCTCGTAATTTGCCGAAGCGTTAAAAAACAATTTGCTCTGGTTGAATGTAACGTCTGCACTTATGGATTTGATGTTGCTCTTGGAGTAAAATCGTTTGCCGGTGATTGATGCAGTTCCAAAAATTTTGTCGAACGACAAATACCTGTTGTCGCGCGTGAAGTTAAGATCGGTTTCAAAATCGGAGAGATAAATTGTCTGGTTCCTTTCCATCATAACCAGGTAATCGAGATTAAGCTGAGTTGAGATTGAAAAGTTTCCGTTGAGGTTTGAAACCGTACCGCTTCCTGTTCCGGAAATATCAAGCTGATCATTTCCCATCAGCATTGCTATAAGCTGAAAGTCTTTGAACTTGAAATCGTAATTGAATTTTAAGTCTTGGTTTACAATATCCGGTAGATCGCTTGCAACAGTGTCAATTTTTGTTTCGTGATTGATAATCGTAAGAGGATTCAACTCTTTAATTTTGTCCCCGACAATTCCGGTAATGGTTTTTGATTCGTAGCTAAGAAGTTCAATAGCTTTCTTCAGCGAAAAACTTCCGTTGATTCCGAAATCGACAAAGTCCGACGAAAGAAGAATCTCGCGGTGCGTAGAATCTTTTTTGAAAGTGCCTTCGATGCTTGAGTAACCAATTTCTTTGTCTTTGAAACGCGACGAATCCAAACCGATTGTAAACGTCCCGTTGATTTCATCGGGGTCAAAATTTTTACCTTGAGCGCTGAAAGTAAAATTTAAGTTGCTGTCGTAGTTTTTATCGTTTGCAAATTTTGCAAGGTCAATGTTTCTTACGCTGCCTTTCAAACTGTAAGATGGAATTGTATCTTTGTCAAAAGTAACACTGCCGGACACAACAGCATTTGCGCTGTTGCTATTGCCGTCCATCTCCAAATTAATTGTTCGGTTCTTCGCGCTAGATGAAAGGTTAAACTTATCAACGGGAATTTGGTTAATAACGGAATTCAGAACGTTAAATTTTATGTCCGCGGCAATATCTGCTGGCGAGAAGCCCTTGCCGACAATTGTTCCTTTTGAATTCAAGTTTGTGTTGAAATTCAAAACCGGTTCGAGATTCAAATTTTCCGTTTCAAATTTTATATCGTATGTCATCGGTTTGCTGCCGACGTTCATCACGGCATCAATGTTAACTTTTCCGTTGCCAATATTACCCATCAATTTTGACTTGAAGTTTGTTGGTTCACCTTCGTAGTCAATATTAAGATCGGTGACCTTAAGTTTTGCAAACTCCGGCAGCTTTAAAGTGGGCAACAATGTATAGACATCTCTGTAATCGGCACTCGTATTGGACATTCTGGCTTGAACAAAAAGTTTATGCGGTTCATTGAGATTAAGAACTCTACCGTTCATGTCGATATGAGTGTTACGGTAATCCAACGCGAGTTTATCTATTCTGAATCCGCCGAATTTTCCTTTTGCTTTCAGTTCAAACGAGGGATTACCTTTCAATATTTCCGTGCTGTTGATAAATGAAGAAAGATCATCAAAGTTGAACGGCTTGGCGGTTAAATCGATCGACAGCGGATAGTTTTTGAAATCCTCTAACTTTACGTTACCTAGTATGTTCAGGCTGTCCAGTCGCGCGTTTATTCGTACATCGCTGCTGTCGGTAATAAACTTGAAATTAGTAATGCTCGCGAATTGTTTGGTTACCGTGAAATCACCGGATATATTTTTCAGCGTAAACCGTGATAGATTTGGTTTGAACGACAATTCTTTCACAATAATAGAAAAATCAGATTGTGGAACATCGGCATACGCCTGCGCGGAGAAATTTAAATCGTTAATGCGGAGATCGTCAAAGTTTAAGTTCTTATAAACTTGTTTGGAATTATAGTTCTTAAATGTCTGCCGCCTGAACTGTATATTTTTTAATTGAACATCTGCGGCTTGAACAATAAACGAGAAAGACGATTTGGTTGTATCCTCCGGTTTCGGCTTTACGAGTTTTGATAAATTCCATGTGCCGCTTGAATCTTCCAGAAGCGAGAGTTTTACATCTTCCAATAAAATTTTTCTTACGTAGATTTTCTTTAACAGTATCTGTAACGGGCTGGTTTTTATTTCGATCTTGCGCGCATATAAAAGCGTATCCTTATCAACAACTATGGATGTGTTCTGAAGAAAGAGGGAAGTAAGCAGCGTCCCGTCAATTTTTTCGATGTTAAGTCGGCCGTTTAATTCCTCGTTGGCAATCGCAATTACTTTTTCGCGAAGAATTTCCCTAAAAGTTTTGGTTTGAGAAAATCCGAGAACGACGAGCGACAAAAACACTATACCTAAAAAAATGCCGATAAAGACATTGATGATTTTCCGGAACAGACTCCGTTTAACTTTAGTTTTCTTTGTTTTTGACATTACTTGTTAAATCTATCAAGTACGGTTTTAATTATGTTGGTAGTTGATTGATCGTTTACAAATTCGATTGTCTCGACTTTGCCGCCGTTTGCTTCAACGATATCCTTCCCAACAATTTTATCCGGTGCCCAGTCGGCTCCTTTTATCAAAACATCCGGAACTATTTTTTTGATCACCTCGTACGGTGTATCTTCTTCGAAAATAAAAACGTAATCAACCGGTTTCAAACTTGAAATGATAAATGCTCTTTCATTCTGGGGGACAATCGGTCTTGTTGGACCTTTAATTCTTTTGGTCGATGAATCGGAATTCACCGCAACAATCAGAACATCGCCTTTTTCTTTTGCCTTGGTAATGTAATCCACATGCCCCGCGTGAAGAATATCGAAGCATCCGTTTGTGAATACAACTTTTTTGTTCTGCTTCTTTAATTCTTTTCTGATCGAGACCAGTTCATCCAAACTTTTGATTGTTGAGTTCATCTTAATTCATCCGCTACGGCATTAAATAAAGTGTTTAATTCGATTGGAACGATTCCGACTTCCTGGCAGACCAAACCGCCTGCATAGTTGGCAAGATACGCAGCGTCGTAAATATCGGCGCCAGCAGTCAATGCCATTGTTAACGTTGAGATGACTGTATCGCCTGCGCCTGAAACATCTGCAACCTTGCGCGCCTTGGTCGGAATTCTTCTTTCCGGTTTACCTTTTTCAAACAGTGCAATCCCTTTTTCGCCAAGAGTTAGTAGAGCATACTTGCAGTTTAATTTCTCAAGAAGTTTCAAGCCGGCGTTTGTAATATCGGTGTCGGTATTGATTCTGATTCCCAAAACGTCTTCGGCTTCTTTCCGGTTCGGCTTAAATACAGTGGCGTTTTGGTACGTAAAGAAATTATTAAACTTTGGATCGACCGTAACAATTTTTTTTGCTTTGATGCAGATCGTTACAACTTCCTTAATCAGTCTTTCAGTCATCACGCCTTTGTTGTAGTCCTGAAGAATGACTGCGTCAATATTCTTAATCTGCTTTTTGAGAAGTCCCAAAATTTTATTTTCGGTCTGCGCAGAAATCGAATGTGTTTTTTCCTTATCGATTCTAACAACATGCTGCTTGTTTGCAATTACTCTTGTTTTTGCTGTGGTAGGTCTCTTTCGATCAACTACTATTCCTTTATCGGTAATACCCGTTTTGTTTAGGAGACCGCGGAAAAGTTTTCCTTCGTTATCATTTCCGATAACACCGATGGGGAAAGGCACGCCGCCCAGCGTTTGAATATTGTACGCAACGTTCATCGCGCCGCCGAAACGGTAAAACTCTTCATCAACTTCTACAACCGGAACGGGAGCTTCTGGAGATATTCTGCTAACCGCGCCCCAGAAATAGCAGTCCAGCATTAAGTCGCCAATCACGGCGATTCTTTTTCCTTTGAAATTATTTTTTAAGCCGTTCAATTTTTTCAGAGAAACGCTTATCATTTTTTATCTCCGCTTTTCCATTGTGCAAGTCTGTTGAAGAAATTTACTTTTACCAAACCGGAATCTGTTCCGAGCCATAAATTTATTCCGTCAAAGTAAATTGTATAAATTGTGCGCGGAATCCTTTCATCGTTAACCGGAATCACTCTGTTGGTCAGCCGGTTGATGATAACAAGTCCGCGTCCGTACGCCTCTTTTGTATTTTTCCCAAACTGATATAACGACACCCAAATATAATTCCCCGTACGTTCTAAATCATATATGCCGTTACCGGTTAAGCCTTTTCGGCTGTCGAAGAGATACCACTCATTCTTTCTGTTGAAACGGAATAAGCCGCCGACATTGAATTCCGGATGATCGGGCGTTACGAATTCATCGAGTCCCAGCCAAACATAATTTCTTTCAAGTAGGATTGACGAAACCGACACTTGATCGCCTTGACCGTTGAAGTAATTGAATTTGTTGTCGTAGAACGAATCAGCATCGCGGTCATGAAGATTGCGCGATTTATCATACTTGTGAAGTCCTCCTTCGGTTCCGAACCAAACAAGCGAATCGCCGTCAACTTGTATCGCTTTAAAATTATTCGTTTTTTCATTTCCGCGAACGGTTAAATCGTAATCGGTGTATCTGTTATTTTTCAAATCAAGTTTGGTTAAGTATTTGAATCTGCCGATCCACAGCGCCTTTTCATATTTGTCGTAAGCCAAAACTCTAATCCAGTTTGCAAGCTGACCGCCGAGCGCAAATTTTCTTTTGGTCCAGCTATCGGTTCTTTTGTTCAGAATAAATAATCCGTCGGTTGAACCCGCCCAAACGTAGTTGTTGTTTGCGGCGATGCAGTAAAAGAAATCCAATTGCAAATTTCCGCGCGATGTTGAATACTGCCGCCACTCGTTTGTTTTGGATATGTATTCGTAAACACCGTTTCCGTTTGTTGCGAACCAGAGATTTGTTCCGTCGCTTGTAATGTCTGTAACCTGTGCGCCGGGAAGAAAAAATTCAAGGTCTGCTTTGTCTTGCGCGTAAAGTAATGTTGAAAAGAACAATAGAAATACTGCGGCAAATTTATTCATACGTTCTTGATCCCGTAAACGATATAAGTTAAGAATTCAGACGGAAATTTAATACTAAGATAGTAGTGAATGAAATGGGAAAATTTATTTTTGAGCGGCGGTCAATTTGTGGATTGCTTCTTCAGATTTGATTTGGTACTCTTTCTACAGATTGGTGGAGTTCGCAGGATTTTTGACTAAATAAACGGGTATGGAAGTGAAAATGTGTGGTAGTTTGCTTTGGATAAAGGATTTGTTAATTTGTATTTAGTTTTGCAAGTGGGGTATGTATATGTTAAGCAAATCGAGAAAACGTGTTGGAAGGGTTGCATTAAATTAATTGGGGGTTACTTGAAACTAATAAAAATAGTTCTCATTTCTTCGATTATATTCCTACAACTTACTTCTTGTAAAGACAGCGGCACCGAACCAAACCAAAAACAATTTAAAGACCAGCGGCAAATGTTAGGGGCAGTTGACACTGCACCTGTTTCCGAAAGTGCAATACTTGTGCAGCCCGATTCTTGGAAGCGAGGCAGGCAACACCGTTTCTCCGTCTGCTGACGGACAAATGAAAATAATAAAGGTGATAAAATGAAGAAGAAGAATTTATTATCAGTTCTTATAACAGCAGCAATTTCTTGTACAGCATTTAGCTGTAAAGACAGCGGAACGGGGCCAAACCAAAAGCCATTTAAAGACCCGCGAGAGATGACTTGGACGGCAGATACATTAAACCCCTCAAGCGATGCTGTACAATTAATACCTG
>JAKAEE010000051.1 GCA_021820065.1 Bacteroidota bacterium
TATCGGTAATAAACAAATACACAACATCGAATGAATTCATTGATGTAGTTGTATTGGGACAATTCAAATCCGGAAAAAGTTCTTTTATTAACAGCATTATTGGCGAAGATATTTTGCCTGTAGGGGTAATCCCAGTTACATCTATTGTCACACGGCTACAATATGGCGCAGCGCTTGAAACACAGGTTCACTTTTTAGACGGCAAGTTCATAGATGTAAGCATTCGCGAGATCGAACAATTTATAACAGAAGAACATAATTCCAAGAATGTGAAAAATGTAGCTTTAGTTGATGTTTTTGTCCCCCAGCTGTCCGGCTATAATAACATCCGCATAGTTGATACACCGGGAGTTGGAAGTTTTTTTAAGCACAATACAGAAACTACAAACCAATGGTTACCGGAAATAGGCGTGGCATTAATAGCGGTAAGCGTTGAAAGACCTCTTTCAGAAGATGATATACTATTAATAAAAAACATTAAGAAACATGCTGCTCAAACAGACATAATTATAACAAAGTCAGATTTGGTAACAGAGAAACAGCTCGAGCAAGTACTCAATTACATAAACAAAATATTGGCGGGTGAAAACCTTAATGACTGTTTATTGTTACCATATTCCACAAGAACCGAGACTGCTGCACGAAGTAGCGAAATAAAAGAAAAAGTACTTGCACCGTTAAGTGAAAACTTTACCGAAAAGTTTCGGGATATTTTCCGTCATAAAGTTAATGCACTGAGACAAAGCTGTCTTTCTTATTTGCGTTTAGGTTTAGAGTTTTCAACCAAAAAAGGGAATGAAAAAGAGGAGCTAAGAAAAACTGTTTTAGACGAACGACTAAAGCTCTCTTACATTAATAAAGAGTTGATAATCTTAACAACGGCTTTTAAGGAGGGCAATCGAGAAAAAGTAAAAAGCATTCTAACACCTTACACACTGGATATGGCCGAAAGGTTAAAAAACGATTTTGATGATAAATACAATGGTTGGAGATTAAATCTTCACAAGCTTTCGCGAAACTTTGAAGCATGGTTAGAAAGTGAATTGACGATTTTGCTTCAAAAATGTTACGAACAGGCTGAGCTAAATTTAGACAATTACATACAGGATATACAACAGCATTATTATCAGTTTGCGAATTCATTTATTGAACGGTTAAATGATAATGTAAACAAAACGCTTGGTGTAAAATTAAATTCAATACTTTTGCAGATAAATAGAGGCAAAATAAATCAACCGGATATTAATGTGAGTTACTCGTTTGATATCCAGATTGATTTGATATGGTTTCTTATCCCAATGTTTATATTCAGACCGTTATTTAGAAAATTTTTCCGGAATAAAATTCCTTTTGAAGTGAGAAAAAATGTAAGTCGTCTTATCAGCGATGTGAATGAAAGTATCAATAAAGTCATAGATTACAATAAAAATCAAGTTACTCAATTTATTTCTAATGAATTAGCAACGATAGAACGCTTATTAGGTAATCAAGAAAATGAATCAGACCATTATAGGGAAGTAATAGATAGGATTGAGAAGCTAATTTCTTTCTAAGAGAGTTAGCTTAAAGGAATAGATTGTATTTTATCTACAATGTTCAAAAGCCTCATAACATGTTTGTCGACTAATTGCGCTTCGTGCAGATCAAGCTGACCGTAACGTATCATTTTTTCAGAAGAGTGGTCAACAATGACCGACCAGAGATAAGAAATTCTGCTTTTAATTATCCGTACGTCAGTATTTTTAGTTGATTCCAATTCGAGGGCAAAAAACATTTCCCCATTGGCTTTCAACATTTCGTCTATCAATGAAAGAATTTGGCCGGCTTTTTTAGAGTCAATTGCTTTAAGGACGTTTTCCGTCAGCAAGAATTCATCATTATTCAGCAAAATTTTTTTTATTTCTAATAAGCCGGTTTCGATATGATGCGCCATTACGGAGAGGGATCTGCTGTGCTTTTCGGGTAATGTAATTTTGTCTTTCATTCTGAAAATCCTTTCAAGTTTTTAATTATGCTAGGAGGATTACTGCCCAAAATTTTCTGTATTTCTTGTGTAAGATTCATATCGATTTTGAGCAGCGCATCAACAATAGCGAAAATTATGAAGGGGTCTTTCTCCGTTTTAAGTTTCTCGAGCATAGGCGGGACTGCATCTTTAGCTTTTAATTGAGCAAGAATACCGGCAACACGAACAGGGGTTGAAGGTTCGGGATGATTTAATGAACGGATTAATTTTTCTACATAACTTTCTTTATCCAACTTTTCTTGATCGGCGCCGCAATTAGGGCAGATAATTATTTGTTCGTCGATCTCTTTCCAGCAATTTGAACAGTAAAATGTCATAGCACTTCCCCACTTTTATGCAGCAATACTTTTTTCAAACTCTCTTTGGTTGAAAGAGAAATTGGACTCATGAATAAATCGTGAATGGTTTTTCCAACATCATAATCAATTCGTTTTAGAGTAACGTTTCCTTCCCGCCCAGCTTTGCGCTGGTCGAGGCAAGTTTCATAGACCGCATAACACGCTTCACCACCGTCTCTTGCTAAACCAACACTGCCGGGATTTATGACGAGTGTATTGCCTATTTGCCTTTTATACTGAACATGAGTATGCCCCACGAGTATAAACTCTGCAATAAGATTTTGAATTTCGGTTTCGATTTGTTTTTTGTTCAGATATTTCGAGATATCACCTTGGGGAGAAGCATGAGCAAGGTAGAAATCGTTGTTGTCAAAATGCGCAGTTGTAATAATCGGCATAGAGCGCAAAAATTTTATGTCGTCTTTATCAAGAATTGTTTTATGCCATTTGCGTGTCTCGATAGAATATTTGCGGAAAGAGCCCATGCAATTACAGTCGGTATCGAAGCCAAGTGCATTATCGTGATTGCCAAGTACATAGTAATCGGCATTTTCTTTTATAAAGGTTAAACATTCTTTTGGGTGAGGTCCATAATCCACCACATCGCCGAGGAAAATTAATTTATCGTAAGAGCCGTCTTTATCGAGGACAGCTTTAAGCGCCGGATAATTTGCATGAATATCCGAAAGGATTAATGCTTTCATAAGATCTCTCGTTTGGTATTAGTTGAAAGGGGAATTAACTCCTCCTAAACTTTTGTTAAAAGTAGGAGTCATTAATCCCGCAAAGGCGAGATGTTAAGCGAACTCCATCGCTTATTTGTTTAATACAAAAGTAATAATAAAACACAATTAGTGAAACAAAAATTCAATAAAAGATGTTTAAAAGGTAACAGAATTGATTTGTTAATGTAGTTTACAATTGAATCTGCAAAGAAAAGAACTGTTTTACTTTTTCGTCCGTATGTTAGTATTTTAACGATAGGTTGTTTCGAAATATTGTTTGTTTCCGTGTAATTGACAAAGCACGTAAAGGCGATGAAGCTCGCCGTAAATATTCCTTAGGGAAGTGATGGCTTCTACAACAAGGATATTTTTATGAGCTTCATTAGCATACTTTTTAATAAACCGACAGATAGAACACGCGTTCAGCACGCCGAGATTCCACCTTTCTTCGTTGATTTGAATTTAGATCAGGTAGTAGATGCTATAACTACAGGTTGGGCGGACTATGAACTAAAACCATTCTTTTATTTCTCTTTGAACACTATTGACGATATACAATACCGCCATGAAGTTTTTTATGATCTCGAAGATTTGACGTTGTATGAACAAGTGAAAATTTTTGCGGAACAAATGCGCGAAGTTCGCAGACATTTAACATTAGCAGAAAAACTTTATTATAAATATCAAAAAGAAGTCTGGTTCCTATATGCGGCCGAGATTTATTGCAATGCCGTCAAGTGTTTTGAGGCGACTTTATCTTCTATGAAGTTGAAGTCGAAAGGTCTTCTAAACTTTCTTGAATACCTTCTGAATTATACATCAGGCACCCACTTTAATTCGCTTGTGGAAGAAGTGAACGTGATTATGGTGGAACTGGCAAAAGTAAAATATAGAGTTATTATAAACGACAATGCTTTTACCGTTCAAAATTTTGTGGAAGAAACCGACTACAGCGTTGAAATTGATGAGACATTCCAAAAGTTCAAACAGGGAGCTGTAAACGACTATAAGGTTAAATACAATTCCTCGCCAGAAAACATGAATCACATTGAAGCAAAAATTTTGGAGTTTATCGCTCAATTAAATCCCGATTTGTTTTCAAGACTTGAAAATTTTTGCACTATCTACGCCAACCCGCCTACCGGACAGGCATGCTTTATTGATGAAACTGTTGCAGATTTTGATCGTGAAATTCATTTTTATATTGCATACATAGAATACATCGAAAAATTTAAACGCAATAACTTGCAGTTTTGTTTTCCAAAAATTACGAGCACTTCAAAGGAAATATATAATTACGAAGGATTCGATTTAGCATTAGCGCAAAAGCTTACCGGAAATGATTTACTGATTGTTCGTAATGATTTTTACATAAAAGATAAAGAACGGATTATAGTTGTAACCGGTCCAAATCAAGGGGGCAAAACAACATTTGCGCGCACCTTTGGACAACTGCATTTTCTTGCAAACATTGGCTGCCCGGTTCCAGGTCGCGAAGCGCGGCTCTTTCTATTCGACCGGATGTTCACGCAATTTGAACGTGCGGAAAAAGTTGAAAATCTTCGCGGCAAACTTGAAGATGATTTAAAAAGAATTCATTCCGTTCTTGAATGTGCAACATCGCGATCAATCATAATAATGAATGAGATTTTTAACTCGACAACTTTGCAAGACGTGACTTTTTTAAGCAAGAAAGTGATGGAAAGAATCTTAGAACTTGATTTGATATGTGTATGGGTGACTTTCATAGATGAATTGGCATCGTTCGGCGAGCAAACTGTTTCAATGACAAGCACAGTTGTACCGGAGAACCCGGTATTACGAACTTTCAAAATCGTGAGAAGACCGGCAGACGGATTAGCATATGCAATGGCAATTGCCGAAAAATATCGGCTTACTTACAGCCGGATAAAGGGGCGCATCGAACCATGAAAGCATTCCTAATGTTCAAAGATCGCGATTTCGATCCACAGCAAATTTTAGCACAAAGAGGAAGCAGGGTGCATTCAGGGGATACGAAAGAAAAGATCAGTCTACAACAGATGCTACCTTGGAATGAAAAAGCGTTAACGCAAGATTTGGGATTGGATATTATGATTAATTCGATGTCGCGCGGCGACAGTTTTTTATTTGAAGCGGCGAAGGTAGCAGTGCTATGCAACGTTATTGATATCGACACCATACTTTACCGTCAGCAGATTTTACAAGATTGTATAAAACATGAAACAATTACAAGGGATTTATATCAACTAACAGTAGAAGCCATCGAAAAAGAAAGGTCTGATAAATGGTGGGGGTTTTTCAGCCGGTCTCCTTCAAGCATACTGTATCAATCAGTAAGTAAGCTCACATTGTTTGCAGAGATGTTGAGGAAGTTGAGAAATATTGCAGATCAGCAGGCGGAAATTTTCGAATCAGAGGGATTCAACAAATTATTTGGAATGCTCAGGCGCGAACTTAACGAAGAGTATTTGACGAAGATCGGCAAGCACTTAAAGCAGTTAAAACTTAATGACGGAGTGCCTATGAGTGCGGAATTAGGCAAGGGCAATAAGGGTACGAATTACATACTTCATAAGATGCCGGAGGACGATCGTAATTGGTTGACGCGACTTCTATCGAAAAAGCAGTTGGGTTATACTTATCAACTCCATCCGCGAGATGAAGCAGGCGCAAGGGCGCTAGCGGAATTGAAGGACCAAAGTATTAATCTTGTTGCAAATGCATTAGCACAATCAACAGATCATATTCTGAGCTTCTTTCAAGCGCTGCGGACGGAATTAGCATTTTACATTGGTTGTCTGAATCTGCGCGAAACACTTTTGGGAATGCAAGAGTATGTTTGCTTTCCTATTCCTACAGCTTGTGGAACAAAACGGTTGTCATTTTCCGGATTGTATGATGTTTCTCTTGCGTTAAGCAGGGAGATTAAAATTGTAAGCAATGATCTCAACGCAGATGGTAAGAATCTTATCGTTATAACCGGAGCTAATACAGGCGGAAAATCTACTTTTTTGGGGAGTCTCGGACTTGCTCAATTGATGATGCAATCCGGTATGTTTGTGCCGGCAGAAACTTTCGCTGCGGAAGTATGCAATGGTATTGAGACTCATTTCAAGCGTGAAGAAGATACTACGATGGAGAGTGGAAAGTTGGATGAAGAACTAAATCGAATGAGCAAAATTGTTGACAGATTAACGTCAAAATCCATGGTGCTTTGTAACGAATCTTTTGCTGCAACAAATGAAAGAGAGGGATCTGAGATAGCAAAGCAGATAACGAATGCCTTAGTGGAAAAAGGAATCAAAGTTGTTTATGTAACGCATCAATTTGAATTTGCGCATGGTTTCTACAAAAAGAGGATGAAGAACGCCGTCTTTTTACGGGCGGAACGGCTGGAAAACGGTACCAGAACATTCCGGGTGATCGAAGGAGAACCTTTACAAACCAGTTACGGACAAGATTTATACGATATGATTTTCCCGACATGAAAAGAACAGGTTGATTATTGATTAAGTTGATGAATTAACAAAACTTTATTATTTTTAAACTGGCTATGGAGTTAGCCACTTCCCGCTTTGCGGGTCCGCGACTGCGGGAAACCGTCCTTAATATCACATCTACCAGCAGGACTAATAACTCCTACCTTGTAAAATGTTTATCAACAAGATAGGAGACTTCGTTTTGCAAAATTACTATATCGTTTTTGTAGGTGCCGGAATCGGCGGAATGGTCCGCTATTGGGGTACAAACTTTGTTTATAAATTCTTATCCCCATCCTTCCCTCATGGAACGTTATTCGTAAATGTGCTTGGCAGTTTTATAATCGGTATTGTAATGTATTATCTCAATACCAATGAAATAATAAATCCAGCTACAAGAATCTTTCTAACAACAGGTTTTTGCGGCGGATTAACAACATTCTCCACTTTTGCTTTCGAAACAATAAACTTTATGAAAGACCGGGAGTATTTATACGCCGGCTTGAATATATTATTAAATGTTTTCTTAACACTACTCGCGTTATTCGTCGCGTATAAGATTTCAAAACTATTAGGCGGAGTATAGTATGGAAATTAAGGGAGAAGCAAAATTAATTCGCATTTTTATAGGTGAGACAGATATCGCGCATCATGTTTCTGTTTATGAAAAGATTGTGAATGAGGCGCGCAAAGCCGGATTAGCCGGAGCTACTGTATTAAAAGGTATAATGGGATATGGAGGAACGAGCCGTATTCATACAGCTAAGATTCTTCGGCTGTCTGAAGATTTGCCATTGATCATCGAAATTGTGGATGAAGAGACAAAGATTGAAAATTTTATACCAATAGTGGAAAAAATATTTGAGGAAGCTAATTGCGGCGGTCTAATCACAATAGAAAAAGCAAACATTATTAAATATGTAGCTAATAAAACAAAAAACTTAAGCGGGAAAGACTAACATGCTTGAGAATATCTGGTTTGTTGCTGCTATCTGGATGGGGCTTGCGCTTATAGCAAGTATCATTTCAATCAGAGTAGGAATCTCTGTTGCTCTAATTGAAATTTTAATTGGAGTTTTGGCAGGAAATTTTCTGGGCATTCACAAGACAACAGAATGGATAAATTTTCTTGCAATGCTAGGAAGCGGCGTTCTAACTTTTCTTGCCGGAGCGGAAATAGATCCTACCTCGCTCAAATCGAATATTAAAGCGAGTTTCACGATCGGATTTTTATCGTTTCTTCTACCATTTATTTTTATTTGGTTCTTCGCTCAGTTTGTGCTCGGCTGGTCGATGCAGCAATCGCAAATTGCGGGCATCTCGCTTTCAACAACTTCCGTTGCGGTGGTTTATGCAGTAATGATCGAAAAAGGACTTGGTTCAACTCCACTTGGTAAAATGATACTTGCCGCTTGCTTCATTACTGATTTTGGAACCGTCATTGCGCTGGGTCTTCTGTTTGCTGATTTTAATATTTGGCTTCTTGTTTTTGTAGTTGTAATGTCAGTAATGCTTTGGTACATGCCGCGATGGACGAGATTTATAATTGTGCGAATGGGCGCAACACGTGTCAGCGAACCGGAAGTAAAATTTATTCTATTTATTTTATTCTTCCTTGGCGGTTTGGCTACAACTGCAAAAAGCGAAGCTGTACTTCCGGCATATCTTGTTGGACTTGTTGTTGCGGGTGTATTTTTGAGAGACAAAACATTAGTAAACAGAATGAGAAGTATTGCGTTTGCAATCTTCACACCTTTTTATTTTATAAAAGCTGGTTTATACGTATCACTTACTGATCTTTGGGCAGCCATTGTTGTAATCTTGGTCTTTTTAGTAATCAAAATGGTTACAAAACTCATCGGTGTTTATCCTTTTGCAAGAACGTTTAAGATGAGACACAAAGAAGCGAGTTATACATCTTTGCTGATGGCAACCGGATTAACATTTGGAACAATTTCGGCTTTGTTTGGTCTTAATAATAAAATTATTGATCAAGCCCAATATACAATTCTTGTCACCGTTGTAATTCTTAGCGCAATAATACCGACGTTAATCGCTCAAAGATTTTTCCAACCTTCCGAAGCAGTAATGATTGCATGGGGAAGATTATTTAACGGTAATAATAAATCTGCCAGTCCGGCAGACAAGAAAGAATTAGAGACAGAAGAGGAGAAAAACAATGTATAAGAAAATTTTAGTCGGATACGATGGTTCCGAAGGGTCTAAAATTGCACTTACAACCGCGGCTGAATTGGCAAAGCAAATTGGCGCTCAACTGAAAGCTATTTGGATTAAATCGAAACTTCCGCATTATCCAGAAACGATAAGTGAAATCAGCGAAGAACAAGCCGCAGCAGATTCGTTTCTTGAAGGGTTGAAAAGAGATGTGCTAGAATACTCGCTGAAATATGGAATTGAAATAGACTTTTTTGCGGTTGCAGGCAATCCGGCAAAAGTTATTGTTAGTAATGCTAAAGAGCAAAATTTTGATTTGATTGTTCTTAGTAATCAAGGTCATTCGAGTTTGTGGGGAACTTCATTGGGACACACCGCAGACCGTGTAAGCGAGCATGCTCATTGCAGTGTACTGCTGGTTAGAGAGAGCGAATAATGATTAAAACGGTTCATAGTTTCTGGGCGGTGCTGTTCATAGAATTTGTTTTACTTAATCAGAATAATAATGCGCAGGTAACACAATTTTCGGAAGACCAGAAACAAATTAGAACCGATAGTTCTCTTACCAGTCTGTGGGACGAGGTTGACATTGGGCTGAACACTGGTTATAAAATATTTTCGAGTCCGGCAAAATTCGAAACGAAAGATCGAGTTTACGGTGGATTAATATTAGCGGCAACCGGAATAACGTTTCTAGCTGATAATAATATTAGAGACAATTTCAAAAATATTCATTCGCGATTTTTAGATAATCTTTCTGATGTCGGATATAATTACGGAAATGCTACTTATGCGGTTGCTTTTTCGGGTGCAATTTATCTGGGCGGTAGAATTTTCAGAGATGAAAAATTCTCTACTACCGGAAGAATGTTGTTGGAAGGTTTATTTTATGCTGGCTTAACAACCACAATTCTTAAATTGGTTATTGGTAGAAGCCGACCATATACAGAAGATGGACCTTACCGGTTTAACGGATTTCAATCAAAAACGGAAACAACCTCTATGCCTTCGGGTCATGTTACAGTAGCATTTGCAATGTCTTCAGTTCTTGCCGAAAGGATTGACAATGTTTATGCATCTTTATTTTTGTATTCGTTAGCAGCGTCAACGGTGTTTCAAAGAATTTACAGCGATTCTCATTGGGCTTCAGATTGTATTCCCGCAGCGGTTATAGGTTTTGTAATCGGAAAAGGTGTGGTTGAATTCGATAATGATTTTGGCAAAGCAATTAATATTACAACCGGCTACATCCCGAATGGTTTTGCATTTAATTTATCTTACTCTCTAAATTGAATAAGGAATGAGACCCTAATGAAAAATATTTTATCATTATGGCAATTCTGGGCAGTCCTTTCGGCTGTGTTTGCGGCGTTGACTGCAATATTTGCAAAAATTGGAATTGAAAAAATCAATTCGGATTTCGCTACTTTCATTAGAACCATTGTGATATTAATTGTTCTCGGGATTATTTTGTTTGCAACAAATCAATATCAATCGCTAAAAACGGTTTCTCAGAAAAGTCTTGTGTTTCTAGTTTTATCCGGAATAGCTACAGGCGGTTCATGGATTTGTTATTTCCGTGCATTAAAAATTGGGAATGCTTCTCAAGTTGCGCCGATTGATAAACTCAGTGTTGTTCTGGTTGCGGTATTCGGTGTTGCATTTTTAGGGGAACGGTTATCAACGGCAGAATGGATCGGAATATTTTTGATAGCATCCGGAGCAGTAGTGATTGCGCTAAAATTGTAAAGTGAAAATAACTAAGCGATGGAGTTCGCTTAAACTGAGATTGTGAACAATCTCTAATAACTCCTACCATCCCAACAACTTTCGGGATGATAGGAGTTTTTTTATGGAAAGCATCATGTACACACTTTCTGCAAGAGATATTAAAAAGAGATTCAAAAAGCGGGAAGCCGTAAAAGGAATCAGCATAGAAATTATGCAGGGCGAAATTGTGGGTTTGCTGGGACCCAACGGCGCCGGTAAAACAACAACGTTTCAAATGATAACCGGCGATGTGAACGCCGACAGCGGGCATATCTTTTTCGACGATACTGATATTACAAATTATCCAATGTACAAAAGAGCACGGCTTGGCATCGGTTATCTTCCGCAAGAACCGTCGGCGTTTAGAGGTTTGACCGCCGAAGAAAATGTTGTTGCTGTTCTTGAGATGAATCATTATACCAAAGAGCAAATAAAAGAACGGCTCGAAGAAGTGATGACGGAATTTGGAATGGCGACGAGAAGTAACATCAAAGCAAAAGATTTATCGGGCGGAGAAAGAAGAAGGCTGGAAGTAATGCGCGCAATGGCGCTTCATCCTCGTTTTATGCTGCTTGACGAGCCGTTTGCGGGCGTAGATCCATTAGCAGTGGATGATCTTCAGCAGATAATTGTGAAGTTAAAAGAAAAAAATGTAGGTGTGCTAATAACAGATCATAATGTTCATGAGACGCTTGAGATTACGGATAGAGCTTACATTATTAATCAGGGTGAAATTCTCATTAAAGGTATACCAAAAGAAATTGAACAGAATGAACTTGCAAGAAAAGTATTTCTCGGGGAAAAATTTCACCTCCCTACGGGCAGGCAAGTTTAAAGAGAGATGGAATAGCCATGAAAGAGAATGCATCAAAAGAAAAATTACTTTGGAAAATGGAAAATGAATCGGGTTGCCCCGTTTGTTCCCTCTTGATGGATTATGAATTCAACCTCCTGGCGAACATACAATATTATATAACGAATGACGATTCCTTGAGAAAACAGATTGCAATGGAGGGTGGTTTCTGCGATTTCCATTTTAGGCAATTCAAAAAGATTGCAAATGGTAAAACGAACATTGTTTTTTTAAAAACTATTATTGAGGTAGGACCTTACAAAAAAGAAAATTTTAAGATTAACTGTAAGATTTGTGAAAAGGTCCATGAATATGAGATTGCTGTGGTACAAAGTTTTACCAATCTTTTATCAACGGTAGAAACTGCGGCAAAGTTTGAACAATCGAATGGAATCTGTTTTGAACACCTTAAGCTGGCAAATAATTTTATGAAAGATACAGCGTTGAGAACATGGCTTGGCAAAACTCATATCTCCCAAATTGAAAGAATGAAAGAAGATTTTGTTTATATGAACGGCATCAATTCCTTTTACGAAATCGACCGTGAAAAACGGGGATTAATAAACGCGCTGATACAAAAATTAACGGGAAGAAAAAGCGGCGGACTTTAGTTAAGGATGATCGACACTAATAGACAAATAATAAAAACATTCGAATTTGTAGTTGAGCTTTTGGAAAAGATTTCGGCGAAACGAGAAAGCCGTTTATTCATAAGCAGGTGCAAATCGATAAAATCTCATTTGGACTCGCTGAATAATCAAAAAGATTTGCCGGAAATACGAATCGACTTATACCAGATGATTGACGAACTCAAATTTATAATTCAAGCAGAGATTAGATTTTTCCTTTTCCCTTTACCCGATATAAAACAAGAAACCTATGAACTCGGGAAAAGATACATGAGTAATTTTCTGGAGTGGTTTAAACCGGAAGCAAATATTCCGGTCGAAGAAATTCTCAGATTATTAAATGATGAAATTTATCTATTGGCAGAAGCAAAACATATTATGGAGAAGTTGGAATTAAAAGTGGAATGGTAAAAGCGAATTTTTTAACACTTACAATTTTTTTATGTTTGTAAACATCATGGCGATGGAGTTCACCATTAAGCGCTACAAGTAGCTGATAACTCCTACACACCCGCCTAAGCGGGATTCTGGTTTGATGTAGGAGTTTTCCATTCACAGTCCCCTACACTTAACCGCAAATAAAAATCATTTTGTAAGGTAATTATGCTTAAGAAAGATCTACGCAAACTGTATGAAGATGCTAAATCGGTTTACTCTTCACTTCTCGGACAGGTTAAGAGAAATATTTTAATTTCAACACTCGTTCTTATAGTTTACTTATCTATTTTCTTTGTCGATCCCATTGTAAGAGATTGGTTTTCGAAAATACACAACAATTTTTTCGATTTTGTTTTTAATATAGGTCATTGGTATGGGAAACCATATTTAACGTTCACTTGCTTTTTACTTTTGTACATGGGCGGTATTCTTTTTGGCAACAACAGAATAAGAGAATCCGGCTGGAAAATTTTTGAAGCATTTGTTTTGTCGGGAATAATTGTAACTGTTATCAAATCAATTCTTGGCAGATGGCGTCCTTATACAGAGCACGGAAACTTTGCTTTTTACTTTTTAACCTCTGGTCCCAACGATCATCTTTCTTTGCCTTCCGGCGATGTTGCAATTGCATTTGTATTTTCTACAATTGTTGCCGGTTTTTTTGATAATAAAGCTTGGAAAATATTTTGGTTTAGCATGGCTGTATTAACCGCATTAGGAAGAATTTATCACGATCAACACTGGCTGACCGATGTAATGCTGGCAGCCGTTATTTCTACTTGTGTTGGAAATGTTGTTAACAACAACTCAAGAGTGAATTTGGAATTAACATGAACGACAAAATGAAATCAAGCGGGATAACAATCGAAAATAAAGTGAAGGTAAAAAAGTCGGCATTAAGATTTGTTCTTCTTATTGGTGTTGTTAGTCTCTTTGCCGACGCAACTTATGAAGGCGCACGCAGTATTGCCGGACCATATCTTGCTATTCTTGGTGCAAGTGCAACTCTTGTCGGATTTATTGGAGGATTCGGCGAGCTGCTTGGTTACGGTTTGCGTCTTGTTTCGGGAAGACTTAGTGAACGTACAGGAAGGTTCTGGCCGATTACTTTGTTTGGGTATGTGATTCAGATGAGCGCAATTCCTTTGATGGCTCTTGCACCAAATTGGCAAATATTTGGACTTCTGATAATACTTGAAAGGATAGGTAAAGCTACGCGCAATCCTCCCCGTGATGTTATGCTATCTCATGCAGCAAAACAAGTCGGCGGTTACGGGTGGGCTTTTGGAACGCACGAAGCGTTGGATCAACTTGGCGCACTCATCGGTCCTCTTGTAGTTGCCTTAGTGCTTGCGAGTCAAGGAAGTTACAAAATTGCTTTTGCAACGCTTCTTATTCCGGCGATAATTTGTGTGGGACTGATTTTTACGGCGCGATTTTTATATCCTAAACCGGAAGAAATGGAGGTAAGCGTTGCGAATGTTGAAACGACCGGACTGCCGAAAGTGTTTTGGATTTATCTTATTGGCGCGGCGTTAGTTGCTGCCGGATTTGCAGATTTTTCTTTGATCGCATTTCATTTTCAAAAGACCGATCATATTCCAGGTACATGGGTCCCGATATTTTATTCAATTGCAATGGCGGTGAGTGGCGGCGGTTCGCTATTGTTCGGAAGATTGTTTGACAGAGTTGGTCTTTGGATATTGATTCCATTGACAATCATTTCGGCATTTTCAGCACCGCTCGTTTTTTTTGGTGGGTTCTGGTTTGCTTTTGTCGGTTCTGCTTTGTGGGGACTCGGAATGGGAGTGCATGAATCAATTATACCCGCGGCGGTAGCGACAATGGTCCCTCAGCAGAGAAGATCTTCGGCTTACGGAATTTTTACAGCAGGTTACGGTATCGCTTGGTTTATTGGCAGCGTGGTGTTAGGAATTTTGTACGATGCATGGATACCGGCGGTAGTAATTTTATCTGTTATACTTCAACTCATTGCAATTCCTATCTTCTTGAATTTGAGGAAGAAAATAGAATGATTGATTTATCCCGTATAAATAAGAATTGATTTTATCAACAACGGAAAAAGATTTATACATCAACAAAGTTGAGGTTAGAATATGTCTTCGCCAAAACTTACTGTAAAACTAAGAATCAAAAATGGAGTTCCATTTGCGATTGAAACATTAACAGGGCTGCAATTCAGGTGCGGCGTTTGCGGAAAAGTTTATTGGCATAGAGAAGAATTAGACCGGCATTTGGAAATGGAGATTGGCTCTACCGTTGATTATAAAAAACTTAATTTTCCAGAATTGGATAGAAACATATCTGTCAGAGTTATTTACACGCAGGATATAAGGGACTTAACAAATCCAAAATATCCGCGGCTTGTTAAGGGTGATAAATTGTTGAAAATTGACCAAGAAGGTAAGCACAAATGACGCCATTAGAATTAGAAGATGCTAATATTTCGAAAATGAAACGCGGATTAAGTTGGATAGAACTGAAGGAAAGTTTGAAAATGGACGGCTGTCCCGTTTGCAACACAATGTCTAGGTCGATAGATAAATATTTTGAATTTCTTCTTTATGAATACGCGCTTGATGCATCGGTTCATAGAAAGACGCTGGCTTCATTCGGGATGTGTAATGCTCATACTTATCTCTTAAAGGAAGCTGAAGCCAAATTAAAGAGCGACGGATTGAATATTTCTGTTCTTTATGAAACGATTTTGCAAAAAGAAATTAAATTACTTACAAAAGTTGAAGAGAGGGAATTGAATGAAAGCAAGAAACATTTTGGAAAATTCGGTAAGCGGCGGGATTTTGTTGTTTATAAAAAAGAAATACTTAATGAATTAAAGAGTAAAGGAATTTGCCCGGGATGCCTGCACCAGAAAGGTAGTGAATCATTTTACACGAATGAAATTGTGCGATTAGGCAAGGATCAAGAATTCCGGAATAAATTTGAAAATGAAAGAATACTTTTGTGCAGACGGCATTTTCTATTTCTTATAAATGAAATGGAGGATAAAGAAACGATGGATTATTTTGTATGTGTGCAAATAAAAAAGATTAGCAGATTGCAAGAACAGCTTTCGGGATTTATTGAAAAACATGATTACCGGTTAAAAAGCGGAATGACGGAAGAAGAAAAAAAATCATGGGAAATAGCGCTCGAATATTTTGGTTCGAAGAAAGATATTGACAGAGAAGGATACAATGATTTACTGATTCGCTAGAACTTTAAAACAAAAAGGAAGGAAGTAAAACATGAAAATCACAAAAGTAAAAGGCAGAGAAGTACTGGATTCGAGGGGAAACCCGACGGTAGAGGTTGATGTTGCTCTTGAAGGAAATTATTTCGGAAGAGCAATAGTTCCAAGCGGCGCAAGCACGGGTGAAAGAGAAGCCGTTGAATTACGCGACGGCGATAAATCAAAATTCAAAGGTAAAGGCGTTTCGAAAGCAGTTGCCAATGTTAATGAAGCTATTGCAAATGTTATTGTTGGTAAAGAATTTCAATCGCAAAAAGAGATTGATGAAAAAATGATTGCACTTGATGGAACTCCAAACAAAGCGAAACTCGGAGCTAACGCAATACTCGGCGTTTCGATGGCGTTTGCAAAAGCTACTGCAACTGCAAAAGGAATTCCATTATACCGTTACCTTTCACAAAAAGAGAAATATGTTTTACCCGTTCCGTGTATGAATGTAATTAACGGCGGCAAGCACGCGGATAATAACGTTGACTTTCAGGAATTTATGATAGCTCCGCATAATGCCGCAACTTTCAAAGATTCAATACGAATGGGTGTTGAAGTATTTCACACATTAAAAGAAATCTTAAAGAAGAAGGGTTATTCTACAGGTGTTGGTGATGAAGGTGGTTTTGCGCCAAACTTAAAATCAAACGAAGAGGCTGTTGAAGTTATTACAGAAGGGATTATAAGAGCGGGTTACAAACCGGGTATGGATGTTTCTATTTGTTTAGACCCAGCCGCAAGCGAAATGTGGGAAGACGGCAAGTATAAATTCTTCAAGTCAGATCAGCATCTTGCTTCGTCTGAGGAGATAATCGAAATCTGGAAAAAATGGGTTAGCGTTTATCCGATAATTCTGCTTGAAGATGGAATGGCGGAAAACGATTGGAGCGGATGGCAGAAATTGACAAAAGAACTCGGTAGTAAAATAGAACTGGTCGGCGATGATATATTTTGCACCAATCCTAAAATATTGAAGGAAGGAATTGAGAAGAAAGTTGCAAACTCGATTCTGATAAAACTGAATCAAATTGGAACTGTAAGTGAAACTCTTGAAACTATAAATCTTGCTTACGCAAACAACTATAATTGTTTTGTTTCTCACCGGAGCGGTGAAACGGAAGATACCACAATTGCAGATCTGACGGTTGCTGTCGGCGCCGGACATTTGAAAACCGGAAGCGGATGCCGCAGCGAACGTATAGCTAAGTTTAATCAGTTAATCCGCATTGAAGAAGAACTTGATAAGAATGCTCAGTTTGTCGGACTGAAAACTTTCAAGAATAGATAGAGCTAGGGGGAATAATCTTCCCCCTTCAATTAAAGTAAGTTTACTGCATCTCTTAAATTTTGTTGCTGTAAATGACTGTAAATTTGTGTTGTTGCCAAATCCTCATGACCGAGCAATTCTTTGACTACGTATAGAGAAACTCCACGCTGGACCAACAGCGAAGCGAATGAATGACGGAGAGAATGAAAATGAATTCGTTCATCAAGCTTTGCCGCTCTAACTGATTTCTTGAATTTTTTGCTTACAAAATCTTCGTTTAATTTTATTCCTGCTACCCGTGTAAAAACATAATCATCATTTGCGATGCTGAATATTTTGGGTAGTCGATTTACAAAAATCTTCCAAAGATTTTGACAAATTGGAATAATTCTTTCCTTTTTACTTTTAGTAGTGAAAGAATCCGTGCAATGAACCGTAATTTGATTTTCGTTCAGGTCAACCCATGACCATTTCATGTTTACTAGTTCTCCTTGACGCATACCGGTATAAAAGCCGGCGTAGAATAAATCTCGTAAATATTCCTCTTTTGTTTTTTCAAGAATCGATCGGAGTTCAGTTTCTGAAATGAATGCCGGAAAAACTTTAGCAACTTTTGGAGATTTGATTTTCTTCAAAGGGTTTTCCGGAATATAATTCCAGAGAACCGCTTTACTAAATGCAGCTTTAAGAGTGCGATAATATAAAGAGGCGCTGCTTGGTGTGCGTAAAAAAGTTACTGTGATAAACTTATCAATTGAACGAAGATCTAAACGGTTAAGCGGAATTTCTCCAATTGATTCAATTAGCATTTTGAAAGAATATTGGACAGTATGGATGTAATTTTTGGATTTAGTTGATTCAAGGTAGGAAAGATATTCATCTCGAAATTTGGAAATGATTATCGATTGTGCTTTGGCTGGAGGTTCTTTGGTCGGTTCAATTTTTAAATTACTTATGAAGCGATTAGCTTCACGGAAATTTCCGGTTTTAGTTGAGATAGTAGTTCGTTTACCATTCGTAAAAAATACGACTTGGTAATATGGTGACTTATTATTTTTTACAAGATACATGATTCAACTCCTTACATGGTCATGTATGGAGTTTGTATGGAGTGGGTCCAAAAGCCTTGAATTCAGAATTAAAATTCAGCAGTCACTATTACTCTTAATCATCAGGTCGGGGGTTCGAATCCCCCAGGGTGCACTAGAAAAACCTTGAATACAAAATGTGTTTGAGGTTTTTTCAATTGAAGCCATTCTAAAAACTTGCCGTAATATTTTTAATCAT
>JAKAEE010000052.1 GCA_021820065.1 Bacteroidota bacterium
AAGTTATGTCGCCTTGTTGTATATTCTGTCACATCAAAAAATAATGTTGTTGAAAACTGAAGCGAGAAAGCCACGACTGATACTCATTTAAGAAATACTCTTGAAGAAAGAAGTTTCCAATTTTTTAAAGAGGAGAGCAAGAAAAGTTTAATTGCACCTTTTCAGGCACTGGCTAAATTTACTGCTGTTGCTGGCTTGGTTGCGCTGATTTTTGAGGTCAGGTACTTTGCGAGCCACAGTTTGGAAATCTACTTATCGAGATTATCCGCTATTATAATTGCCTTTGGACTGCTGGTTATTTCCAACACATCATTCGGAAAGAAGCATCCGGTTATACTTATTCATATTCTATTGCTTTCGATTATTTGTTCTTTCGGTGTGATGATTTTCCTGATCCCGAAAACGCTAGTCTTCAACTCTTACATAATTAGTCTGCTGATATTTACTGCTGCCTTGTTTTTAAGCTGGGATGTTGCCAATCAAATAATTGTTGCTATCTACTATAATGTTGTTTTTGCTGTCTCTATTATTTTCAACAACAAAGTAATCTTTCTGCTTCCGAACATGCTGGAATCTGTAGTTTTAGTTTTGGTAATTAGCGTAATGGCTATTGTTGCCAGCTATATGAATTATAGGTTAAGACAGGAAGCCGTAATAAAAAATTTCGAAGTTTCCACCTCCGAGAAAAAATTTAGAAATATTTTTGAAAACTCTGCCGAAGGAATTTTTCAATTTAATGAAGGAGGAAGATTTTTAACCCTTAACCCGTCTATTGTAAAAATGCTCGGTTACTCCAATGAAGATGAGATGAGAAAACTTGTAATTGCGGATGATGTATTCAAAAGAAAGGGTGATTGGGAACTTCTCAACAAACTTTTGGAAAAACAAGGTAAGGTTAGAAATTACAGAGTATCTCTGAAAAGAAAAGATGGTTCGGAGTTGATTGTTCGCGTTAATGTCCGTACCAATGAAGAAGAACCTATTCTTCTTTACGAAGGAAGTTTACAGGATATAACGCAGCAGATTCAAGCGGAAACAGAAAAACAAAAAGCGCTTGATGCATTGCGTATCGAAAAAATGAAAGCCGTTACTGCAGCAAGCAAAGCCCAGCAGGAAAGCAGTTTCAAGTCGAGATTTCTCGCCAACATGAGTCACGAAGTCCGGACTCCGATGAATTCCATCATGGGATTTCTAACGCTGATTGAAAACGATATGATTGAAGACGACGCAGAGCTTAAGAACTTTGCACGCGACGCTAGAGTCGCATCGGAATCATTGCTCGATATCATCAACAACATTTTGGATATTTCTAAGATTGAAGCCGGAAGAATGGAGCTTGATGAAGTTGAGTTCAGCGTAAAAGAAGAAGTTGAGAAAGCGCTTTCAATTATTACTCCTGCTGTAAGATCAAAAGGGCTGCTGGTGGAAAAGTTCATCGATGAAAAAACCCCGGTTAAAGTTTTCGGCGACCCGACCCGTTACCGGCAAATCATAATTAACCTTCTCAGCAATGCCGCAAAATACACAGAGCATGGTAAGATAAGCGTCACTGTTAAAGAGAAAGTGTCATCAAGTTCGTTTGTAGAGATAACAACCACCGTTGAAGATACCGGTCAGGGAATACCGAGCGATAAACTTTCCATGTTGTTTGAACCTTACGTTCAGGTTAAAAGCAAGAAAGGCAGCAAAGAGGGAACTGGACTTGGATTGGTTATATCGAAGGAATTTGTAAGGCTGATGCACGGTGAAATAAATGTTGAAAGCAAAATCGGTTTTGGCAGCAAGTTCACATTTACCGTCAGATTGAAACTATTCCCCGGCGCTGAAATTGGTGGTGTGGATGAATCCGGTGCTGGCAAAGAAGAGGAACCGGCATTGCAAACTGCTTCAGAGGCTACAGCAGAACGAGCCGCTAAAACAGATTTTGTATCGAGGAAGAGAGTGTTGCTTGTTGAAGATAATCCTATTAGCCAGAATCTCGAAGTAAAAATTTTGCGCGAAGTCGGTTACGATGTAGAAGCCGTTTCAAGCGGTCAAGAAGCAATAGATGCCGTTAAAACCGGAACCTTCAATGTGGTTTTGATGGATGTGGAGATGACCGACATGGACGGAATAACCGCCACAAAAAAAATTCGCGATCTCGCTGGACAATTTTCTAAAGTTCCGATAATTGCCGTTACCGCTCATTCAAGTATGAAGGACAGAGAAAGATGTCTTGCCTCCGGCATGGATGATTACATTGCTAAACCAATTAACATTCACTTCCTCAAAATAACCATTGATCAGTGGCTCAACACGTCTTCCAGAAATTAAAAATCCCGCCGAAGCGGGATTTTTTTTGTCTCAGCAAAATGTTTAATCCATCGTTAAAACTTGTCTAATGTGAGTTAAAGCCCAATCAATTTCTTCTTTCTTTATAACAAGCGGCGGTGCAAATCTTATTACGTTTTCGTGAGTCTCTTTGCATAAAATTCCCTTAGTCATCAAAGCTTCGCAGAATCTTCTTGCGCCTTTAGCTTCCGGTTTCAATTCCACGCCGATAAACAATCCTCTTCCTCTAACTTCTTTGATGTGTGAAGAATTTATTTTTTGTAATTCGTTGATAAAATAATTTCCAAGTTCGAATGATTTTTCAATCAATTTTTCTTCAACCAAAACTTTTAACGATTCTCTCGCGACAGCAGCGCCGAGGGGGTTTCCTCCAAATGTGGAACCGTGATCGCCGGGTTTAAAAACGCCAAGCAATTCTTTGTTCGAAAGAACTGCTGAAACCGGGTAACAACCACCCGACAATGCTTTGCCGATTATGACGGCGTCCGGCTTAATTCCTTCATACATAAATGCAAATAATTTTCCGCTTCTGCCAAGTCCGCATTGAATTTCATCGGCAAGGAAAAGTATGTTATTTTTTTTACAAATTTCGAAAGTTGATTTTAAATAACCATCCGGCGGAACGACAACGCCGCCTTCACCTTGAATAGGTTCTACGAGAAACGCGATCGTGTTGGGTGTAATTGCTTCTTCCATCGCTTTCACGTTTCCGTATTCAACAATTTTAAAACCGGGAGTGAATGGACCGAATCCGTCGCGGTACTGAGCTTCGGTAGAAAAACTAATTATGGAAATTGTTCTGCCGGCAAAATTATTTGTGCACGTAATAATCTCGGCTTTGTGTTCCGGAACGCCTTTTACTTTGTATCCCCACTTGCGTGCCGCTTTCAACGCTGTCTCAACTGCTTCAGCGCCGGAATTCATTGGCAACGACATTTCGTAACCGGTAAGATCGCTTAACTCTTTGTATAGCAGCGGCAACTGGCTGTTTCTAAAAGCTCGCGAAGTCAGCGTAACTTTTTCGGATTGGTTTTTCAATGCATGAACAATGCGCGGGTGACAATGACCTTGGTTAACAGCAGAATAAGCAGCAAGGCAGTCTAGATATTTTTTACCGTCAACATCATAAACCCACACGCCTTCGGCTCTGTCTATTACAACATCAAGCGGATGGTAATTATGCGCACCATACTTTTCTTCCAGTTCAATATAGTCCTTGGTTGTCATATAGATCCCTAATTGGTTGGATGATAAAATTTCGTGAGCAAATATAACAAAAGGAGTTAGAAGATAGAAGTTAGGAGATAGAAGGATTAATCGCAGAAATGGCGTGTTTGCGTTAGCACAACCCATTTGATAATTTGCACAACAAAAAATGTGTGTAACATGCAAATCAAAACCATAATGATTTCGATCGGCACAAAAGGATATTGCGACATTGTTGACGTCACTCACGAAGTGCAGAAAGTTATCAACGAAAACGGCTTGAAGGAAGGAAACGCTCTTGTATTTGTTCCCGGCGCTACTGCCGGCGTAACAACAATTGAATACGAACCCGGTTTGCTTAAAGATTACCCGCAATTTTTTGAAAAGTTAATTCCTTCGAATGCCAAATATGCTCATGATGAAACATGGGATGACGCCAACGGTTTTTCCCACATTCGTTCATCGCTTCAAGGCGCATCGCTGACTGTTCCGTTTTCAAATACTAAATTAATGCTTGGGACGTGGCAGCAAATCGTCTTAGTCGATTTCGACAACCGCTCTCGCAAAAGAAAAGTCATTATACAACTAATGGGTCAATGAAATGAAAAACAAATTCTCTTACGTCATTGCGCTGCTTCTTGTTCACTCTATTTTTATTTACGGATGGGGCGAGAAGGGACACAAGACGATAACGTTGTTTGCGATGAAACTGATTCCGCAGCAGATGTATCTTTCTGAAGATATGAAACAGGCAATCATCGAACATTCTGTCGATCCAGACAAACGAAAACGGGATGACCGTTCCGAAGGACCGAAGCATTTCATTGACATCGATTATTACAAAGAATATATGGACGGAAAGATTATTACCTCACTCGACACACTAAAAAAATTGTACGGTGAAAAAGCTGTTGTTAAGGAAGGTATTCTTCCCTGGGCAACCGAAAATTCATTTTTCAAATTGATCGGCGCGTTTAAATCCGGCAATAAAAACGAAATCATTTTGCACGCATCCGATCTTGCTCATTATGTTGAAGACGGACATCAGCCGCTTCACGCTACAGTAAATTACAACGGACAGTTAACCGATCAGAAGGGAATTCACAGCAGATATGAAATCGACATGGTTGACGATAGTTTGAACGCAATTAAAAACGGATTTCTGCTGCAGAACCCATTCTATGTGAAAGATTTGTCTGGATACATTTTCGACTATATCATGGAATCAAACTCTTATGTCGAGATGCTTCTTTCTGCCGATAAATATTCTTCAGGCAAAACCGACGGTAAGTTCAACAAGGAGTATTATCGTTTGCTGTGGCTGAAGACAAAGTATATAACGATAAATGAATTTAATTCCGGCGCGCTGAGTTTAGCCAGTTTGATTTATTCGGCGTGGGTGGATGCTGGTAAACCGAAAATTCCGGATTGACAGTGAAGAAAAAATTCGTAACGGTTTTCGGCAGTTCGGTTCCGCAGCCCGGCGATGCTGAGTATGAGTATGCTTACCAATTGGGGAAGAAGCTCGCGCAGAATAATGCCAATGTTTGCAGCGGCGGATTTCAAGGAATCATGGATGCAGTTTCCAAAGGCGCGCGCGAAGGAGGAGCCGAAGCCGTTGGCGTTACATTAGATATCTATAATGTCCACGCTAGCAAATATCTTTCGCAAGAAATTAAATGTCATACTCTTTTCGACCGGCTTAAAAATTTAATTGAGATCGGCGACGCATACGTTGTGCTTCAAGGCGGAACCGGAACTTTGCTGGAACTTGCTTTGGTATGGGAATACATGAACAAAAACATGATTCAGACAAAACCGCTCGCGTGTCATAGCTCATTATGGAAAGGAATTGTAGATTTGATGGAGAAACAGATAGCAAAAGAAAAAAGAAGAACCGGTCTAATAAAATGTTTTACTGAAATTGACGAGTGCGCGGATTACATTATTTCGTCGTTTTGATTCTTTCGCCTTTCGGCAAAAATTCTTTTACCTTTTCGTAAACCATTTCCATAGACAAATCTTTTATGCATTTGAATTTCAGATAGTGACGTGTGCACGTGAGCGGTTTGGGCGAATAATAAAAACATGGCGAACAATCTAAATTCAAAGATGCGATCTTGAAATCAGTTTGCCACGGATAGATGTAATTTTTGTTCGTTGGACCTAGTATAGCGACGGTTTTCAATTTCAGAGCTGCGGCAATGTGCATCAGACTTGAATCGTTGGTAACAAACACATTGCATCGCTGCATCACGGCTGCCGTTTGACTAATTGATGTTGTATTCACCGTGACAGCCGAATCGGAATCAATATTTGCTATCACAGAATCTTTCAATGCCTTTTCATCGTTACCGCCGAATACAAAAATCTCTGCGTTGAATTCTGCAATCAACTTTTTGCCAAGCTCGGCAAACTTTGAAACTTCCCATCGTCTCTTTTCATGATTCTTGAGAGTTGAACATCCCGGGTGAAAACCAATCACCAAAGATTTACCGCTGATTTTATTGTCACTTAAAAATTGTTCGGCAAATTTAAGATCGTCTTTACCAAGATTAAGCTGCAGCGGCGGAATACTTTTTTGCTCAATCTTCGAAAGTCTTTCACACAGCTTTATATTTTCTTCAACGTTATGAAGGTTATCGTCTTCGTGAATTCGGATGTTATTCAAAAAACCAAAATTCGCAAAATCTTTACGGAGATATTTAACAGCGATACGATTCGGCGCGCCGATCATCCAGTTTATCAAGTTATATTCTTTTCTGTTGGCAGGATAAACGTTGATCGTTACGTCGTACTTCTTCCTTAGCTTCATCACGTATGAAAATGCTTCTCGGTAAGAACTATTGAGAAAATCGAAATATTTTGTGTTGGAAATTTGAGGGAGTCTATCGTAAATATCTTTCACGCCTTTGTACATAACGAGCGCGTCTATTTTGGCGTCCGGAATGTCGTTGTGAATCTTAACAAGCGACGGGGTGAACATCAGTGCATCGCCGATTCCCGAAAGCGCTATCACAAGTATTTTCATTTTGAATCCATCAGAAACGATGTTGCCGGATTGAAGTTTTAATTCTCAGTATCAGTATTAGATTGAGTTGGTTTCGTAAAGTACTGATCATAGTCTTTTTTTTCGCGGTTCACGTGATACTTTTCGTGCAGAGCTTTCAACCGTTGCATTGATAATTTGTCCAAATCCTCATCGTCTTTGTGCCGCTTGAGCAGCATTTTGTAATCTTCCAACTCTCTCGGTTCAAACTTCTGCGTGTAGCGTTTCAGAACCTCAAAATAAGTTTTCTGTTCACGGGAACTCATAAAATTCAGCCGCTTTATAATTGAAACTGCTTTTGAAATTAAATAAAAAATAAAACAATAAAAAACTATATTTGAAACCGAAATCTTCGGGATCGAACGTGCAAATTTATAAAACGCTTAAACCACTTGTGTCGGTTGTAATGCCTACGTTCAATCGTGCAACTTATCTCCAGCGTTCCATCAATTCTGTTCTGAAACAATCTTTTACCGACTGGGAATTACTGATAGTTGACGACGGAAGCAGCGACGGTACGTTCAACGTTGTTAACGAATATATTTCCCGTTTCGAAAATATCAGATACCTGAAACATTCTAACCGCAAGCCGGCGCTTTCTACAAATGTTGGTGTTCTCGCTTCATGCGGGGAATATCTTGCCTTCTTAGGAAGCGATGACGAATACAAATCCGATCATCTTAAACTTTGCGTTGAGTTTATGGAAAAGAATCCGGCGGTTGATTTTATTCACGGCGGAGTTGAGATTGTCGGTTCGCCGTATGTGAAAGACAAAAATGATCTAACTAAGAAAATTCATCTTTCGCAGTGTGCAATCGGCGGAACATTTTTCGGCAAGAGAAAAATTTTCTTGGAGCTCGGCGGATTCAGAGACCTTTATTACAGCGACGATTCGGACTTTTTCGAAAGAGTTCAAAAAGAATTTCAAATAGCTCAAGTGGATTTTCCGACATACATTTATTACCGCGATACTCCGGATAGTATTTGTACAACAATTGAGTAATGTGAAGTGACCATTTTAGAGTGGTGCAGATGAATATTTTGATGACGCTTTCGCAGTTGGAAGTGACCGGCGCTGAAGTTTATTCGGTTTCCGTCGCCAACAAATTGCTCGAGCTCGGTCACAAAGTTTTCATAGTTTCAGATACTTTAACAACTGCACACAAAACAAAAGCTGTTTACATCCCCGCACCGTTGTCAAAAAGATCGATCCCGTACAGAATTAAAAACACAATTTGGCTCATCAAGTTCATAAAGAAAAATGACATTCATATTGTGAATGCTCATTCGCGAGCCAGCGCATGGGTTTCGCATCTGGCTTGCTTGATAGCTAGAGTTCCGTTGGTTGTTTTTATTCATGGGCGGCAGGCAACTTTTGTTTCGAGAAAATTATTTCACTGTTACGGCGGCTATACTATTGCTGTTTGCGAGAAACTTGAACAGCAGCTTCTGGAAGTATTTAATTTGCCGCGTCATAAAGTTGAAGTCCTTCGTAACGGATTTAAAATCGGATCGCAAATTCTTACCGATCCTACAAAAGAGAAAACAATTTCTTTGATCGGTCGTCTTTCCGGTCCCAAAGGCGATCTTGCATATCGTCTGCTGGATTTCTTTTATAATAAAATGAATGGCTCGGATGAATTGGCAGGAGTGAAGATTCGCGTTGTCGGCGGTCAAATCATTCCGGAAAGATTCGGGAAGTTTCGTGATAAGATTGAATTTACCGGATTCGTTCAAGGTCTGGAAGGGTTGATCAATAATTCGACAGTTGTAATCGGTTCAGGAAGAATTGCCATTGAAGCGCTCCTTCACAAAAGAAATTTGGTCGCAGTCGGAGAAGCTTGCTCAATTGGATTGATTACCAAGGAGAATATTCAGTTTGCGTTGGAAACCAACTTCGGCGACATGGATGAGACTGAAAAGATTTTTGACTTCGAAAAAATTTACAACGATGTTCTTCACGCGTTAACATTCCCGGAATTTGATTCCGTGCTTCATGAAAAAATTACGTTTGAGTGCGATGAGAATAGAATCGTTCGCCGTTTAGAATCAATTTTTCAAAGTGTGCTGGTTTGGCACTACAAAAAAGAAATCCCGATAATTTATTATCACCGTGTCATAAAGGATTTAAGCCAAGCCGGTAAGCACGGGATCTACGTTACCGCTGAAATGTTTGACGAACATCTGCATTACCTCAAGACAAAGGGATTTCAAACGGTTTCATTCGCAGAAGCGCTTCAGATTAAACGTGAAAGCAGAAAAGGGAAATTTGTCATCATTACTTTTGATGATGGTTATGAAGACAACTATTTATATGCTTACCCGATTCTGAAAGAATACGGCTACTCGGCAATAATTTTTTTGGTTGCCGGTCTTCAAACAAATTCTTGGGATGAAAAGGAACCTCAAGTGCGAATGCTGGGTACAAGTCAAATTAAAGAAATGCATAAAAACGGAATTGAGTTCGGCTCTCACACGCTTAGTCACTGCGACCTTACAAAAGTAAGTTTGCAGGAAGCCGACAGGGAACTAAGAGAATCAAAAAAAATGTTGGAAGATAAACTCGGGTTTGAAATTAAATCTATAGCTTACCCGTACGGAAATTGCAACGATGAAATTAAAAAGTTGTCGGAAGCTGCTGGATACGAATTATCTTTTGCAACGGACAAAGCTCCGATTGGACTGCACGAAGACCGCCATCAAATTAGACGAATTGCAATTTTCCCCAATACCGATGTCCGCGGTCTGGCGAGAAAAGTGAAGGGCAATTATGTCTTCAGAAAAGAAAAAAATGATTCTTTGTATCTGCAAATTCCGAGATAACTCTCTCGTGCGTAGTTAACCATTCTTGAAAGGATTAATCAATGTTCCGTTCTACATTTTTTGTCTGTACAATTTTATTGATTACAGCCGTCACAGCAAGATCATTTGGTCAGAGCACAGAACCTGTGCAAAAAGATTCCACTTCAACTGCCGTTGAGAAAAAAGACTCATCGAGCGTTGCAATCAAACCGGTTTATAAAATGCCGAAATGGTATGAGATGATTACGAATATTCCCGGCGATTGGTCTAAATATTTCACGCTTACGTTTAGAGAAAATAAAATTCCGTTATATTTAACTGTAGCAGCTACTACCGCCGCTACAATTGCTACCGACGATAAAGTTTGGCAAGTCATCCGAAAAAATCACGACGCAAGTTCATTTGCAAGAAAGTTTGATGAATTCTGGACAGAAGTCGGCGACGGCAGAACGCAATTTGGTTTAGCGGCTCTCTTCGGCGCTTATGGTTTGATTTCCGACGACGCGCGCGCGGTTAGAACAGCCAGTCAGATTGTGCAAGCGGTATTAGCATCTGGAACAGTAGTACAGATCATGAAACATGTAACCGGAAGACAAACGCCCAATACTGCTACAAGTCCAACCGGTAAATGGGTTTTCTTTCCTAATCAAATAGATTATGCGCGGCACGTTTCGACATACGATGCATTTCCGTCCGGTCATGTTACGACAACAGTTGCAGCTTTAATTGTGATCGCTGAAAATTACCCTGAGGTGTGGTGGATTCGACCTGCCGGTTATTTAATAACTGGTTTGGTTGCATGGGGAATGGTTGGCACCGGAATTCATTGGTACAGCGATTATCCTCTCGCGCTTGCACTCGGTTATACATTTGGTATGATTGCCGCTCATCCGGAAGGAATTCCCGCTGAGATTGCCGGTAAAAAAATAAATATTATGCCGACTTTAGTTGATAACGGTTTTGGAATTTCGGTAGGATACTCGTTTTAAAATGTGTAGGTCGAAACTTCCGCCTAGATTGCAAGGCGTGACAGGCTGTTTCGACCTGCTTAATTTAATTCTAGATTACCGCTGAATTTTTCTTCCACGCAAAATAAATGTATGCCGAAAGAACTAATCCGATTAATGCTTGCAAATAAATCGGTGTAGTTACTAAGTCACCTTCGATCAAACCGATGTGAACCATCAAATACTTTACACCGTAATAAAATAGTTTGGCAAGAATTATACTTACTGCCATTCCGCCAAAATAGTTATTGAATTTTTTACTGAGAACAAAAAACAACCAGACGTTCAAACTCAGTTCCGATAAAATCAATAATGATTTGAAAACCGCCGGATGTGCCGACAGGATAAAAGAAAATATCGGCAGTGCCGCCGCCACAGTAAACGAGTTTTGCTTAGAGGTATGCGCAATCGAAAGGATCAATAAAATTCTCATCGGTTCAAAAAGATAAAACGGAAAACCAAACATGTGAGATAGTGCAGGTAGAAACGCAATTGCAGCCAGCATGAGTAAATCGATTACAATAGTATTTGATGAAATACGTTTTAGCAAAAGCAAAAATTCCATACTTCACTCCGATGAATTTGTCTTGAATACAATATAATATATTGATTACTTTTGTTCACTACAAACCTAATAACAAAGGTGCGGAGAAAAAATGGACAGAAGGAACTTCTTCAAAAAAAGTGTTCAAGCCGGATTACTAACCGGCGCCGCTGTTGCATTCCCGGGTTTTTATGGAAGATATTTTGCCAAACCAAGCAGAACAATTCCCGCTGCTTACGACTTAGTTGCAATCAAAGGCGGCGAGCCTGAAGTAATGTTTGATGAAGCGATTAAAATGTACGGCGGCATGAAAACGTTTGTTAAGAAAAATCAGAAAGTCTATTTAAAACCGAACATTGGTTGGGATGTGACTCCCGAACGCGGCGGAAACACGAATCCTAAACTTGTTAAACGTGTCATTGAACACTGCTTCGATGCCGGGGCAAAAGAAGTTTACGTCGCCGATCATACATGCGACGATTGGAAAAGATGTTACGTTAACAGCGGAATAGAAAAAGTAGTAAAGGATTCCGGCGCTCAAATGGTTCCTGCCGATACTGAAAGTTATTATCAAGAAATTTCTGTCAGTTCCGGTAAAGTTTTGAAGAATGCAAAGGTTCACGAACTTGTTCTTGATAGCGACGTATTCATCAACATGCCGATTCTAAAAAATCATGGCGGCGCCCGTTTAACCGTTTCGTTAAAAAATATGATGGGTGTTGTGTGGGATAGACGTTTTTGGCACCGTACCGATTTACAGCAATGTATTGCAGATTATGCGACTTACAGCAAACGTCCCGTGCTGAATATTGTTGACGCATATTACGTGATGAAGAGAAACGGTCCGCGCGGCGTCTCAACCGATGATGTGGTGCTGATGAAATCTCAAATACTCTCAACCGACATGGTTGCAGCGGATGCGGCTTCTGCTAAATTGTTCGGCATCGAGCCCGATGATGTTCCGCACATTACTTATGCCGACGCGATGGGTGTGGGTAAAAAGAATTTAAGCTCGCTAAACATCAAACGGATTATCTTGTGATGAAATGAATACCCCAGTTCTCCGGAAAGTTAGAATTGTTGTTTCATTAATTTTTTTAGTCGCAACGACCTTTCTTCTAATAGATTTCTACGGTTACATCCCCGGTTTTGTTAAGAATGATATTCTCTATCTTCAGTTCGTACCTTCGCTTCTTAAGTTTGTAACCATTTTATCAATCGGCGCTGCCGGTTTCTTAATTATTCTTTTACTTACAATTTTGTTTGGAAGGATTTACTGCTCAACCATTTGTCCGTTGGGAATCCTTCAGGACATCGTTAATTATTTTTCTAAGAAGTTCGGGAAGAAAAAATATTTCGAATATTTGAAAGAGTTAAGAGTTCTACGTTTTTCATTATTAGTTCTGACCATAGTTGTGTTCTTACTCGGCAGTTCGCTGGCTATAAATCTTTTGGATCCTTACAGTCTGTACGGAAGAATAACCGGAAATTTTTTCAAGCCGGTTCTTGTCGGCGTGAATAATCTTGTTTCAAAAACTTTGGAAATCTTTAAAGTCTATTCTGTTTATTATTATGATATAAAAGCATTCAATGCAATTCCGTTTGTGATTACCTCTGTATTCTTTGTGCTTGTTGTAGTTATGGCGTGGATGAAAGGAAGATTGTACTGCAACACCGTTTGCCCGGTTGGAACTCTGCTTGGTTACATTTCAAAAATATCTCTGTTCAAAATTATAATTAAAGATGAAGAGTGTATAAGCTGCGGGTTGTGTATGCAGGAGTGCAAGTCGGGCTGCATTGACAGCGATAACAAGTCCGTGGATATATCCCGCTGCGTAATGTGTTTTGATTGCTTAACATCTTGTCCGACTGATGGAATTATGTTCAGCTATTCGTACAAGAAAAAAAGCGAAACAGATTTACCGGTTGAACAATCTAAGCGAGACTTGTTCAAAAAAACTTTCCTCTATTTTCTTTCTGCAACGGCAATCGGCGCGCAAGTTCAGAAGAAGATTGTTGTGACCAAGCCGAGCACAAAAGCAATTTTCAAACAGAGCGCGGTGTCACCGCCGGGTTCAATCGGCGTGGAAAGATTCAACGACAAGTGCACCGCTTGCAACTTGTGCGTGGCTTCGTGCCCAACGCAAGTTTTGCAGCCGTCGTTTCTTGAATATGGGTTTTTAGGAATCATGCAGCCAAGGATGGATAACGCCGCCGGCTTCTGCAATTTTGAATGCACCATTTGCGCCGATGTCTGTCCCACCGGCGCGATATTACCAATCCCGTTGGAAAAGAAAAAGTTAACGCAGATCGGCAAAGCGAAATTTGTGAAAGATAATTGCGTCGTCAATACTCAGAAAACCGATTGCGGCGCGTGCTCGGAACACTGCCCTACAAAAGCTGTGCACATGGTTCCGTTCGAAGGAAAACTTCTGATTCCGGAAACGCGCGACGATTACTGCATCGGATGCGGCGCCTGTGAGTTTGCCTGCCCAACATTTCCGTACAAATCGATTTATGTTGACGGCAACCGCACGCATCAGACCGCGAAGAAAAATGTTGAAGAGAAAAAATTGGAGAAGGTAAATCTCAAAGAAGATTTTCCGTTTTAATTTTTGTTATGAACACGAAAAATTGTAGTGTAATTAAGCAGTTGACATTAGCTATTGGAATTGATTAAGTTATAATAAAATTAAAGCAGTTGGGGTTGCGGGAAGGTGGAAATAAACCACAGCTATATTTCACCGGTAATTTTTGTTTTTCATCTCTATTTATTCTTGCTTACCGGGGGTGCAAATAAAGAACACCAGTTCTATTTCCCTAGCCCATTTAGTCATTGGTGGATTAGATAATTGACCAAACGGTAAAAATTCTTTTGTAGAGAAAGAAATGAAATTTCTACAGGAAAAGAAGAAACATTTTGTCTGTTTGAAAAAATTATTTCCCGGCAAAAAAATATTTGCTTATTAGAATTGTACGCAGCAGCAAGATAAGAATATTACATATGCCGATTAAAAAGATTTATACACGTACTGGCACCGGAAATTAGACGTTAAAAACTTATTTGAAACGATAAAAGAAATATTCTTTGAAAGTGATTAAAAGAAAGGCAAAAGAAAAAACATTTTTCTCAATTAGAAAGCGAAAAAAAGGAACTAAAAAGAATTTTTAAGGTGAATAAAAGATTTTTCTGAGCGCATATTGAAGAAAAATATGCGAATATTGCTAAAAAACTAACTTATTCATACTCATTAATGGAGGCGTGCATGATACGCTACCTTAGAGATGAGATTGACCGATTGAATGGATTTCTTGCCGGTAGGCAAAAGAATCCGGAAAAATGGGCGAATAATGAAGTTCCGGAAGCCGAGATTCAGACAACGGTTAATTCTCTACTCACTGCTGAAAAGCAAATCGACGATTCAAAAACCTTGCTTACCCAAAAGCAAGCGACAGCCAAAACTCTAAAACAAACCGCGGCTCAATTAGGCGATAAGATTGAAAATTTTATCAACGGTTATCATTCCGCTGAACCGGAAAAACTGTTAGACTATGGGCTTGAACCGAAGAAAGCCTATGCCAAAAAACAAATGCCCGTAGAAAAATTATTAATTGCAGTTCAGGACGATACCGACGGCGAAGGTTTTGTTCTTTCAACTTCTGCAGATTTCAATGCGGACATGTACGAATGGAACAAAGGAATTGGCGCGGATGCATCTAAGACCGATGTTATACCGGCTATGTCTTTGCTGAAGACTACAAGAAAACTTTCATTTGTTGACGACGATGTTGCCAAAGGCGTTAGAGTATTTTACAAAGTACGAGCTGTCAACAGCAAAGGCGAAGGTCCCTGGAGCGATGTTGTTAGTCGTGTGCAGTAATATTGTCCCTATCAATAGAGACGCGCAGCCGCGCGTCTCTTAATTAAATTTTGCATTGTGACTTTCTTATTGAATAAAACTACTTCTATGCTTATGTTAATTTAAGATATTAATTACGGGGAAGAGTCGTTGGCTAATAGTTTCACACAGACGAGGATACAACAAGTTTTCAAACTCTTCCGAAGTCCAAAGACCTCTACCCTGAAGGTTATTACAAACCCATATCTGATAAGTTGCGTCATAGCAGTTATTATTATTATCAACCTTCCGGCGGTTTTCCAAAAATATAAAGTTGAGGTTCTTAGTCGTAATAGAATCACTCCAGATGTAACATATTATTACGCAGATATAAATAATGACGGTATTAGTGAAGAAATAGAATTCAGACAAATAAGAGAAAATTTCATTGCTTTAACTGTGCGGGAAAAAGGAAAAATAATTGAACAGTGGAATTTTGAAGGACGATTCATAAGGTCTAGTGAAGCTATAGTAGCAAAAGTAGATAGTGACAGTTTACGTTCAATCTATTTCTTAACGTTCGAAAATAACAAACTGTTTCTTAATTGTTTGAATCCATTTGAGAACAAAATCATAACAGAAAAGAAGTTTGTTGTTGATTATGTCCCATTCGACATGGATGATCTCGACATTGAGTTTAATCCTAATATATACACAAACCAGAATAGAAAAGGAATAAAGGAATTCTTTTTTTCAATAAGTGTTGGTTATTCAAAGCAACCCAGACGAATTTTTAAGTACAATCCTTCTACTGACTTGGTTTATAGTTCATGTTTTTCGTATGCTGCTATTCCTCAACCGGTGCTTGCCGATACTTCAGCAAGAGAATTAAAATTATTGGCTGCAAGTTGTGCATTT
This sequence comes from Bacteroidota bacterium, assembly GCA_021820065.1. Taxonomy (GTDB): domain Bacteria; phylum Bacteroidota; class Ignavibacteria; order Ignavibacteriales; family Melioribacteraceae; genus Fen-1258. The sequence continues at coordinate 15,697 of JAKAEE010000052.1, forward strand.
GGTAATAGCGTTAACAACGACCCGTATACTGATATGTTCGCATGGTTAATGTGTTATGATAAGAATCTTGAACTGGTTTATAAACCAATTCAAATAGGAATTTATCCGTCAATGTCTGACTTGGCGTTAATTAAAAGTGGAGAGAGGACTTTTTATATATGCTCAAACATTTACACCGGAACGAAAAAATTATTATCATCATTAAGTTTGTTTGACACTAGTTTAAGATTGGTTAAGAAAATAGAATTTCCTTATATCTCTGATTGGAACAAAATAAGTCTATACGTAAATAAAGATCAGCCCGAATATTTCTACACAATAAAGCAAAATGGGAAAGTTGAGAAGTATGATTCTGATTTAAGAGTTGTTAATGAAACTCAACTTCCTCCATTGCTTACCCATGCTCGTTTCAGTGGTGATTTAGGTAGGGATAATGAGACAGAACTAATTTTCATAAGCGCAGATTTAGATAGATTAATATTTGTGAGGAATGATTTCTCAAGCTACGTTTCAATTAATTGCGAAGGAGCCAACAAATTTTGGAATTACTCGGTTAAATCTAATGGTGATAAAAACAGTGAGTTGATAGCATTTTCGAATAATGAACAGCTCACACTTTCATATCAATTAAACTATTTGTATTACTTAAAATACCCCCTTTACGCCGGTGTTTATGCAGCGGTATTGTTGTTTGTCCTATTGATTCAAAAAACGCAGAGACATAGAGCAGAATTAAAATATAAAACCGAAAGAAGAATTGCTGAACTACAGCTTAGAGCGATAAAAAATCAGATCGATCCGCACTTTACATTAAATATTCTCAATTCAATTGGTTCGCTGTATTATAAAAATGACAAAGAGAAAGCTGATTATATTTTTGGAAAGTACAGCAAACTATTGCGTTTGACTGTTTTGAACTCCGACAAGATTCTGACAACTCTAGCGGACGAACTTGATTATGTAGTGAACTATCTTGAGCTGGAAAAATTCAGATGCAACAACAAATTTTGTTGGAAATTAGATTTAGCCGAAAACATAAATACGGGCATAAAAATTCCTAAAATGCTTATTCATACATTTGTTGAGAATGCGATAAAACACGGCTTAAGACATCTTGAAAATAGTGGAGAATTATTTATTGCTGTTAGCCGTAATTCAAACGAATATGAAATATTAGTTCGTGATAACGGCATCGGTAGAAACAAAGCAAAGAGCATTGAAATTGAAAACACAGGCAAAGGATTAAATATACTTGAACAAATCTTGAACTTGTATTATGATCTAATGAAAGTCAGAATAACTTATACAATCAGTGACCTTGTTGATAATGAGGAAAATTCTTGTGGGACAGAAGTAGTAATCAAAATTCCTATTGATCAATAGTAAACGATTGAATTTTTCATACAGAATTAGAGAGGATCGAGATGAAAATACAGTATAATAACTTATATACTCATTTTATATTTATTACATTGAATCGTTTCGCTTTCATAAATGAAAACAACAGAGAACGAATTGAAAAATACATAACCGGTATAGTGAACAACAATGATTCAAAATTGTATTCAATATATGCTAATCCAGAACACCTTCATTTTGTTATATCCAGATCTCCAAAATTATCGGAAGAAGATTTGGCAACGATTATCGCTGATAGTTCTAAACGATTTATAAATGAAAATAAATTATGCGTCGGGCGGTTCGCATGGCAGGATTCTGCTGCTGCGTTTTCTGTATCAAAGTCAGATATAGATAGAGTATGTAAGTATGTGCTCAATCAATCCAAGCATCATCGTAAAGTAACTTTCGCAGAGGAATATGAATCGTTCATTAAATTTTACCAGAAGACTTTACACTTAAAAAATAAACATAAGGTCAGTTTGCAGTGTGGTGAAGATGGCTACCAAGGTTGATTTATTATTAAGACTTATTTGCATACTGGTAAATGATAAATAAAATAATAAGGTTAGTTGATCAGGGATACAGATGGTTACTGAGGTTGAATAAAAAAATAGATAATAAGGTTAGAAAAAAGTAAAAACGCATTGTTGGAATAGATAACTCGCTGAGACAAATAGGAAAGCGAATGTGAATTTGTTCTTAAAGCTAAAATATGGACAAACCTTAGTAACACAATAATCACGAAGTATGTTAAACCTTATTACTTTATTTTCACATGTTCCAAATTTTTAGTATGCTGACTGAGATGATAAACTCCAAAACGAAAAACATAACGTGCATCATTATCGATGATGAAAAGGAAGCATGTGACCGGCTTGAAAGGTTGCTCGGATTAATTTCGGGAATTAGTGTGATTACAACTGAAACTAACCCAAATGTAGGAATAGAAGAAGTAGTTAAGCTGTGTCCCGAAATTATATTTCTCGATGTTGAAATGCCGGGGAAGAATGGCTTCGATGTGGTCAAGGAAATAACAAAACACGGATTATTCCCAACTTTTATATTTGTTACCGG
>JAKAEE010000053.1 GCA_021820065.1 Bacteroidota bacterium
GCCGGCCAACCGGGTCCTTGATAACCGGTAACAAGACTTTGTCCATCACTTGAATATGGTTGTTGTGGGTAAAGAATCATATAAGGTGATGCAGAACCAGCACCAATTGATTGCTGCGAAGCCTGAATATTCCCTGTTGGTGTATTTGGATTTTGATTGCTTGTAAGCGGCCATGTTGCTGAAGCCGCTTGTGCAAATAAGTTTGTATCCCCGAATATGCAGAAAAGAACGATACATACTACATATATTCTTTTCATCTTAAGCTCCCTTGATTTAATTAAACAATTCTCCATCTTTAATCTTGATTGAGTTCTTATTCTTCAGTTTCTTAAATGATAATTTTAGTTTTTCTACTTTACCTGCCGGAACGTTTGGATCGTTTTCCAGATCTGCAATTGCATCCTCAATTGATTTGTATTCTTTAACGTTCTCTTCATCCGTACCCTTTCTGATAATTAAGAGAGGGATGGTTCCGGAATCTTTTTTTGAAAATAGTTCCATCAACTTTTTCAGAATTTTCATTGCTCGTATAAGATTTTGGTTCGAATCTACGCTGTGAAGCCAACCATAACAACGGCAAACAAGTGTGCGGTTATTACGATTAAATAAACGGTATGAATTGGTAAGTAAATGGTAAGTGGAAAAATATCGGTGTTACGATGTAATAGTTTTATAGAGATTTGGGGGAAGTGAAATCATCACTTCGGTTCCATGAGAATTGCTGCTGCGGGCGCTCAAATCCTCAAACATTATCGGCTGCGGCAGCTGCAGCTTAGCGCTTAATAATTTGAGTCGTTCTTCAACAATTTGTATTCCTTTTGAGATGTGGTCTTCTTTTTTATTCTTTCTTGCTTCTTTAATTCCAATGCCGTTATCTATTATCTTAATGACTAATGATTTACAAATCGTTGAATCAATTTCTACATCCTCAAAAGAAAATGAAATTGTTATCAATCCTTTAATTCCCGGATTAATTATACCGTGCCAAATAGTATTTTCTACAAATGGTTGGATAATCATATTGGGGATAAAAATTGAATCCGCATCAATGTCCGTTCCAGACGAAATCTCATATGAAAAACGATCTTGAAATCTTAGCTTCTCTAAATCGAGATAAAGTTTTAGTCTGCTTATTTCCTCCGATAATAGAATAAACCCGCTTCCTGCAGTATCAAGATTTTTTCTTATCAGCTTTGCCATCATTGCGATATAATCATTCGCCTCTTCGTTTTTCTGAATGTTGATGAGGTATTGAACAGAATTTAGTGCATTAAAAATAAAATGCGGATTCATCATTGCAGATAATGCTTCGTGCTTTAAGGAATTAATTCTTTCGGTCAAGCTTAACTGTTCGCTCATCTTTTTAGTTTTTTGTTTCATCCGCCAAAGCACAGCAGAAAGAGCAAAAGAGAAAAGCAGTAAAAAAATCCCAAGTTTGAACCAGACTGTTTCTGTAATTCCGGGCTTAATTACAAATGATAAAAAATATGGATTACTCCAATCAGAATTTTGTGTCCGCGCAATAATTTGCAATTTGTAATTGCCGTTTTGAAGGGAACTGAAATTCAAAACATTATCATTCGTCTCGTACCATTTATCGTTCAATTTGTATTTATAAATAAGTGAGCCGGGAGATGAATAATTGATTGCCGACAGATCGATACTCACATTATTTTTATCGCGGTCAAATTCCAAAGCCCGGTAATCAGTATAAGTTGAATCTCCGCTAATTACTTTGTTAACAAAAATTTTAGGAGGGGATATTCTGTAGCGATCAAATGAGTTTATATCAAACTCACACATTCCGTTACTTGTGCCAACATAAAGCAGGTTTTGTTTGTCGTCATAATAAAGAGAAAGCACTTCATCAGAAGTAAGCCCCGATTGGCTGTCGATATGTTTTATAGATATTCCATCGTATAGATAAACCCCTTTCATGTTACCGATCCAAATTCGATTGAGTTTATCCTTAGCTATCGAAGTAGAGCTTGATAAATCGTAACCACGAATATTTGTGTAACTTGTAATAGAATTATCATCGAGTTTATACTGTGCTATACCATTCGATCCGGCAAACCACAAATTGTTTTCTTCATCTTCATATATAAAAGTTACTTTTGAATTTAAGACCGGGTCATTTTCATAAAAAGTTTTCTCCCATTTTGTTATGTCATCTTTTCCGTAAGATAACTTGCATACACCCAGGTTAGTGGCAATCCAAATATTTTTTTCCGAATCTTTGTGAAGATAATTGATTCTATTTGACTGAACCCCACCTCCAAAGACATAATACATTTTCGGAGTCTTTTGATAACCGAATTTTTTTTCAATTCTTATATTATTGCCGGTACTACCGAATAGAAATAATCCATCGCTCGTTTCGCAGAAAGACTGCAATCGAGTAATACGAAATCTTAAGTCCTCGTGGTTAACGAATGTAGATTGAGCTTTTTGTGATGTTAGTGAGACCGTTAAATAATTTTTGGAATCAATAATATTATTTATATACCCGGTTATCACACTGCCGGAATTATATTTTAACGGAACAATACTTCCATTCTCTAAAACACTTATCCCGTTAATCGTTCCAATAATTATTTTACCCGATCTACTTTTTTGAATACTGTTTATGTAGTTATTAATCAAACCGTCGTTTTCAGTATAACTTTGGATGTACAGATTAGTTAAGCAATAAACTCCTTTGCCATATGTAGCCACCCAAATATTGTCTTCATCGTCTTCTATCATGGAATTGATCGAAGTATTCTCAAGCCCGAGTTTTATTCCAAGATTAATTACTTTTTTTGAACCATTGGGAATTACGTAGAACCCTTTCCCTATAATAGAGAACCAAATGTTTTGGTGTGAATCCACAAGTAAATTAAAAACAATATTCTCTTCGAATAATTTTACGAAGTACCTTCCAACCACTCTATTATTTTTTATTTGATAAATAATTCCGTTGCCTCCAACAAGATAACTCCCGTCGTTCTTCAAAGCAGAGGAGTGAATATTTTCTTCCGGTAAACCATCTATTTTCAATTTTTCTAACTTCTTATTTTCTAACCGGTAAATACCTTGGGTCGTTAGCGCATGAATTTTTTTGTCTTCCGTTTTCATTAATCTGTTCACAATTACCGGGAGTGTGCGTAAAAGATAGTCATCATTTTTCTCTATTATAGCTATTATACCATAATATTCGTATCCATATAAAATACCTTTGTTCTCTATAAGATATGTCAGATTTATTTTGAAACCTCCGAGAGTAGTACGGAAGTTTTCAATCTTGCCGTTTCTAAATATGTTTATACCTTTCTGATGATTCGCAATGTACAGTTCACCTTTTTCGTCCTCTGTTAAGTTTGTAATGGAATTTGAATTTAATCCGTCATCCATTCTGTACGTAATAAATTTCTTACCGTCAAACCTGTTCAACCCGTTTAATGTTCCGAACCAAATAAATCCTTTCTTATCTTGAATAACACTGTAAACAGTAGATGATGCAAGTCCATCTGAAGTATTGTAATGATAATATGCAGGTGTCTGTGAGTAAATTGATGTGAGTTGAAGAAGCCAGATGAAAGTGGTTATTAATAATTTTTTATTCATGATTAGACAGATTTCAGTGCAGTTTTAATTATCCGGCTAAATTCCGGTATTCTGCGTCGTGAGATCTCCATCCTGCTTCCGTCAGTCATCGTAACATAGTTTCCATCTTTTTTTGAATAGTCTCTGATAAATTTCAAATTAACCAGATGCGATTTATGAATCCTGAAAAATTTTTCTTTCGGGATGCTTTCTTCAAAATCTTTTAGTGTACGGGATACTATTGTATCTTTGCTTTCCTTGACAACTATCTTTGTGTAACATCCTTCAGCTTCCAACCGGATTATATCATCTACCAATAAAACCTTAAAACCATGAGCTGCAGGAATAACTATTTTATCCATATCGGTTGCCGGATCAGTTTTAATTCTTTGATTCTTTGTCATCAAAAGTTTTTTTATCGTTTGTTTCAACTCTTTGATGTTAATCGGTTTAAGCAGATAATCTGATGCACCCGCTTTTACCGCCTTGATACCAAATTCATCGTGCGCAGTAACGAAGACTGCCATAAAGCTTCGTTCATCGTATTCGTTAAGAAAATCAAATCCATCTAGTACCGGCATGCTAATATCGAGAAACACTACATCAGGATTATGAACGCTCACAAGCTCTTTTGCCTCAACAACGCAAGCAGCGCATCCAAGTATTTTAATTTCATGACAATAATTTTCAATAATCTTCTTTAGGTTTTCTCTTCCATGAAGTTCATCATCAACTATTACTGCACTTAATTTATTATATGAATTCTGGGGGTACATAACCTTTTGACTAAATTTTAATTATAAGAAGAAAAAGTTCCGGCATAATCAACCTTGCTGGTTATTTTAACGATACGAAAACAAAAATCGACAGCTAAAAAAATTGAGTTAAAGGTGAGATTAGTTCAGCCGTAATTTTTTTTGATTACACGATCGTACCGATTAAAAATGCTTTTACTAAGATCAAAGTAAAGAGAATCAAATATTAAGTCAAGATGTCTTTATTTTTGAAAATCCAATGGTAATAAAAAAGTCTTATGGAACTTAAAGGAGATAAAAAAAATCCCAACGCTTGCTGGGATTTTATCATGCAACTTGCAGCTTGAACCTAAACTAAACTTCCATTATTTCTTTTTCTTTGTGTTTGATGATCTCATCAATCTTGCCGATATGTTCATCGGTTAGTTTCTGCGTTTCTTTTTCCGCTTCTTTCAAATCGTCTTCAGTCATCTTCTTTTCTTTTTCAAGTCTCTTAAGATGATCATTCGCATCACGGCGTACATTTCTTAATGCAACTTTTGCTTCCTCGCCGAATTTCTTCACCAGCTTTACAAGCTCTTTTCTTCTTTCTTCCGTTAATGGCGGAATCGGAATTTTAATGTTGGTTCCGTCGCTGATGGGATTCAATCCGAGATCAGATGCAAGAATAGCTTTATCAATTACCTGCACCATATTTTTATCCCACGGCGTAATTGATATCGTGTGGGCGTCGAGGACGGAAACATTTCCTACTTGATTTAATGGACTTTGGTTACCATAGTAGTCCACTTTGATTCCGTCAAGAAGCGCTGTGGTTGCTTTGCCTGTTCTTATTTTTGCAATTTCAGTTCTGAAAGCTTCAATGGTTTTATCCATTCTTTGTCGAGCATCTTTTACTTGCGGATGATTTACCATAAGATCCTCACAATTTTATTTTAATTTTTAGTTGCCTGCGCAAAATTTCCGACAGAAGTTCCAATATTTTTTCCGGTGACAACTTTCAGCAGGTTGTCGGGTTTATCCATATTGAAAACGATGATCGGGAGATTGTTTTCTTTGCACAAACTAATTGCCGTCATATCCATCACGCGTAAATTTTTCTGAAGAACATCGAGGTAAGAGATTTCTTCAAAGCGTAACGCACCCGGATTTTTTTCCGGATCGGAATCAAAAATTCCCTCGACGCGAGTGCCTTTCAAAATTGCATCCGCTTCTATTTCTACGGCGCGTAAAGAAGCAGCAGTATCGGTGCTGAAGTAAGGATGTCCTGTGCCGGCGCCGAAAATTACAACCCTCTCCTTTTCAAGATGGCGAATTGCTCTTCGGCGAATGTAAGGTTCGGCAAAAGCTTCCATGTTTATTGCCGTCATCAACCGGGTGAACATGCCGGTGTTTTCGCAAGCATTCTGTAGCGCCAACGAATTTATTACAGTTGCCAGCATTCCCATCTGATCGCCGGTTACGCGATCTATACCTTGACCATCGGCATCGAGTCCACGGTAGATATTTCCTCCGCCGATAACAATCCCGACTTGAACGCCAAGCTCGTGAACTTTCTTAATTTCCGATGCAAAGAAATTTAGAATCTTTGAATCGATACCTACTTCGTTTTCGCCGGCAAGAGATTCGCCGCTCAGCTTAAGAAGAATTCTTTTGTATTTTATTGTTTGGCTCATATTTATTTTCCAATATAAAAAAAAAGGTCTTATTTAGAAATAAGACCTTTTCAAATCATTTCTTTTCATCGCTTAGATGAAATCTTCTGAATTTGACTAGTTTCACTTGCGACGAATTGTTTTTATTGAACTCATCAACCAGCGCACCAATCTTTTTCGTGTTGTCCTTTACGAATGCCTGCTCGAACAAACAATTTTCTTCGTAGAATTTATTCAGTTTCCCGGTTGCAATTTTTTCGAGTATCTGTTCCGGTTTACCTTCTTTCCGAGCCAGTTCTTTATAAATATCGAGTTCTTTTTCAATAACAGATTTATCAACTTCGTCACGATAAATTGAAATCGGACGCATAGCTGCAACTTGCATCGCAATATCTTTCAAGACAGGTTGAAATTCGGCGGACTTATCAGCCGGGACATTATCCGCTTGAATGACAACTCCAAGTTTTGAACCGTGGTGAATGTAATCTACCAATAAACCGTTCTCTGCATTATCCAATGCAAATCGGGAAATCTCAATCTTCTCGCCGATCTTTCCAATGAGCGCATTCAACTCGTCGGCAACTTTCTTACCGTTTTCGGATAATTCCAGAAGCGCAGCAACATCTTTTGGTTTGTCTTTAACAATAATGTCTAAAGCAAAGTTTGCAAACTTTATAAAATCTTCGCTGTTGGCAACGAAGTCGGTTTCACAATTAACTTCCAGAATTACAGCGGACTTACCATTATTAAAAATCTTGGTCAACACAAGTCCTTCATTAGCAGTTCTTTCGGCACGTTTAGCAGCAACAGATGCACCTTTCTTTCTTAGAATCTCAATCGCTTTCTCGAAATCACCATTAGCTTCCTCCATTGCTTTTTTGCAATCCATCATTCCGGCGCCGGTTTTTTCTCTTAACTCTTTTACCTGATTTGCACTTATCGCCATAACTTGTTTCACCTCACTATTTTCAAAAATTTAAATTTTAATTCAATTTTTCTTCTTGAGAAGACTCTGTTTTTGGTTGCGATGGGGCTTCTGTTTTTTTCTCTTCCGGTTTTTCTACTTTCTTGCCCGCATCTCTATCCGGTCTTTCTCTGTGGTCTCTGTTAGCTGGTTTATCTCTACGATCTCTGCGTTCCGGTCTCCTATCATCTTTACCTTCGAGTCTTACCCTTCTTACCTTTCCTTTTGAATCCTTTTTTTCAGTTTCATGTTCTTCTTCTGAAACTTTCTTTTCTTTTTCTTTTTCAGCGGCTTCATGAGCTCTAAGTTCTTTAGCTTTTGCGTTGCCTTCAATAACTGCATCGGCTATAACTCTTGTTATCACTTCAACGGCGCGCGATGCGTCGTCATTTGCCGGAATAACGAAATCAATCGGATCCGGATCGCAATTCGTATCAACGATAGCGAAGATAGGAATGTTAAGGCGTAATGCTTCGTTAACGGCAATCGATTCTTTTTTAATATCAACGATGAACAAAGCACCGGGCATTTTTGACATGGTCTCAACTCCGTCTAATACTTTACGAAGTTTGTCTTTTTCACGCGTCAGTACAAGTCTCTCTTTTTTTGTGATCTTTTCGAACGTGCCGTCGCTTTCCATCTTTTCAATATTTTGTAAACGCTTAATGCTTTTTCTGATTGTTGAAAAGTTGGTAAGCATTCCGCCCAGCCATCTTTCGCTAACCCAGTTGCTTTCGGATCTTCTTGCTTCATTGGCAACAGTTCCTTTAGCTTGCTTTTTAGTTCCAACAAAAAGCGGGCGTTTGCCTTGAGAAACAATTTCAGTCATTGCCTGAGCTGCTGATTCAATTGCTTCTTGTGTTTTTTTCAAATCAATTATATGAATTCCGTTTTTTTCCATGAAGATGAACTGTTTCATCTTTGGATTCCAACGGCGTGTTAAGTGACCGAAATGTGCACCTGATTCGATGAGTTCTGGGAGTTGTACTCTTGGCATTTTATCTCCTGTTTTTCTTCTACTCTCTTCATCTTTGCCTTCCATCCCTTTTAGTGTGGGACACAGGGGGCAAATCCGAGAGTATGAATAATGTTAATTAATTTATTATCTCTTAGAGAATTGGAATCTTTTTCTTGCTTTCTTCTGACCGTATTTCTTACGTTCAACCATTCTCGGATCTCTCTTCAACAAACCTTCCGATTTCAACGACGATCTGAATTCAGGATTGATTTCTTCTAGCGCTCTTGAAATACCCAAACGGATTGCATCTGATTGACCTGAAATTCCGCCGCCGCGTGCTTTTGCATAAACATCGTACTTGCCAGATGTTTCGGTCGCGATGAACGGAAGGAATATATTGTCTCTATGTTCTTTCAACGGAAAATATTTTTCTAAATCTTTATCATTGATCTGGACTTTGCCGGAACCGATTCTAAGATAGACTCTTGCTACAGCGTCTTTTCTTCTACCAACAAAAATTTTATCTGCCATTAAATAACTCCGTTAAAAACTTAAAGCTTCTGGTTTCTGAGCACTATGCGGGTGATTTTCTCCTGCATAGACTTTCAATTTCTTAATTAGTTTTCTTCCGAGTTTTGTTTTCGGCAACATACCTTTTACAGCAGTTTCAAAAACAAATTCGGGTTTTTGATTCATTACTTCCGTAAAACTTTTCAGTTTAGCTCCGCCGGGATACATCGAGTGAGAAAAGTAAGTCTTTTGTGTCTCACGTTTTCCGGTTAACCGAATTTTTTCGGCATTAATCACAACAACAAAATCGCCTGTATCTGTATTTGGTGTAAAAACCGGTTTGTTCTTGCCGCGGATTACTCTTGCAACCTTAGCTGCCAATCGCCCCAATACCTGATCTTTCGCATCAACTAAATACCATTTTTGATCGGCATCTTCGGGTTTAATAAATCGTGTTAATTTTTCTTGCTTCAAAACATCCTCCAAACGCAAAATGCTATTTTTCAAAGGGTTCAAATATATTTGTCAGCCGTCAGAATGTCAAGAAATTCGAGTTTAAAAATATGGCTGATAAAGAGGCTACCATGGATTATCCACAGTAATAAAGAAGAATCGCACCTTTTAATTAAGTTTGCATAACTCAATGGCGGCAAAATGAAGATATTGGTTACCGGCGGAGCCGGATTCCTAGGCATTAATTTAATCAGATTTCTGCTTGATAGAAATTATGAGGTGGTATCGTTGGATATTGCTGATTTTAACTATGCCGACGTAAGAGATAGAATCAAAATCGTAAAAAGTGATATCCGAAACAGTGAGGTTGTCGAAACATGCACGAAAAATATAGACGCTGTGGTTCATACCGCCGCAGCCCTTCCTTTGTATAGCGCCGAAGAAATTTACTCAACTGATGTAGAAGGGACACAAACTCTGCTGCACTCGTCGTACACAAATAAAGTGAAAAGATTCGTTCACATTTCTTCCACCGCAGTTTACGGAATACCGGATCATCACCCAGTTTTGGAAGAAGACCGGCTTGAAGGTGTTGGTCCGTACGGCAAAGCAAAAATAGAAGCTGAAAACATTTGTCTTGAATACAGAAAAAAAGAAATGTGTGTGCCAATTCTGCGACCTAAAACTTTTGTTGGTCCGGAACGCTTGGGAGTTTTTTCACTTTTGTATGATTGGGCAAGCGACGGCAAAAACTTTCCGATCATCGGAAAAGGCGACAACCGTTACCAATTGCTTGATGTGGAAGATCTCTGCGAGGCAATTTATCAATGTTTGATTTTGCCGGATGAGGTTGTGAACGATACTTTTAACATTGGCACGAAGAATTTTGACACATTGAAGAACGACTACCAAGCCGTTCTTGATTTTGCCGGATACAACAAAAAAATAATTTCTCTGCCGGAGAAACCCGTTATTTTTATTCTTAAAATTCTTGAAGCGTTAAAACTTTCGCCGCTTTACAAATGGGTTTATGAAACTGCTTCGAAGGACTCATTCGTTTCGATCGAGAAAGCCGAAAAGAAATTGTCGTTCTCACCTAAGTATTCCAACAAAGACGCATTGATCAGAAACTACAAATGGTACATCGAGAACCGGGAATATTTCAAGCGGCAAACCGGTGTCAGTCATCGTGTACCCTGGAAGCAAGGAATTCTTTCAATTGCAAAATGGTTCTTCTAATTAATTGCGAATTCAGAATTGAGAATTGGTTCCGACAAAATTCGTCGGGACACAAAGAACGCGAATTGCGAATGCCACTCTCTCACTTTCACTCCGTTTAGACCTAACGGCTAATTGCTAAAAGCTGAGAACTATTTATATTTGCAACACAAAAAAAATTATTAATGAATAGGAGTATTAAATGCCGCAAAAGAAAGATTTCTTGAAGGATGTTATTCAGCATATCGATATAAAAGAACATAATGTAATCAAGCTTGTCGATTCGATGGAAAAAATGGCATTCAGCGCGCGCGATTTGAACCGGGCAGCTAAAATTTTTGACATGATGGTCAAAGACAAAGACTGCACGGTGATACTAACTCTTGCCGGAAGTTTGTTCAGCGCCGGTTTGAAACGCGTTGTTTTCGATCTCGTGAACAACAACATGGTTGATGCTATCGTTTCAACAGGCGCAGTTATGGTCGATCAAGATTTCTTTGAAGCGCTCGGATTCAAGCATTACATCGGCACACCGTTCGTTGATGATAATGTGATGCGCGAACTCCACATTGATCGTATTTACGATACATTTATTGACGAAGACGAACTTCGCATTTGCGACGAGACAACACAGAAAATTTTCGACTCGCTTGAACCGCGTCCTTATTCATCACGAGAACTTTTGTGGAACTTTGGAAAATATCTCGATGAAAACGGCGGACCAAAAGTTGAAGACAGCGTTATCTATGCCGCGTACAAAAAGAACGTCCCGATTTTTGTACCGGCGTTCTCAGATTGTTCAGCCGGATTCGGAATTATTGTTCACCAAACCAACAATCCGGAGAAACATGTTTCAATCGATTCCGGAAAAGATTTTCTTGAGCTTACGCACGTTAAACTCAACAGCAAAGAAACCGGAATTTTTATGATCGGCGGCGGCGTTCCGAAAAACTTTACTCAAGACATTGTTGTTGCTGCCGATATATTGACGGAAAACGCACCGATGCATAAATACGCAGTTCAAATTACCGTTGCAGATGTTCGCGACGGCGCACTTTCAAGTTCAACGTTAAAAGAAGCCAGCTCGTGGGGAAAAGTTGAGACTACTTTTGAGCAGATGGTTTATTCCGAAGCAACGATTGCAATGCCGTTGATTGCCGGGTACGCATATCACAAGGGCACTTGGAAGAATCGTGAAAAAAGAGAAATGCAGAAAATATTCTTAAAAAAAGAAATTCCTGTTAAATAATAAGAAGTAAGAAGTAGAAGGTAAGAATGACGAAGTACGAAATTGCATCTCTTACCTTTTACTTTTCACCTTTCACTTCTTGCGTTTAATTACTTCAACAAAATCATTTTCTTCGTCTGCATAAAACTCTGTCCTGAGCTATGCGAAGGATTGTCCGCTATGATTCTATAGAAATAAACTCCGCTTGATAATTGCGATCCGCCAGAGGCGGAGAGAATTGTGAATTGAGAATTGTGTATGCCGGCACTTTGATACCCATCAACTAATGTCGCAATTTCCTTACCTTGCACATCGTAAATTTTTAACGAAACATGACTGCCGGCTGCTAACTGCCAACTGATAACTGTCGAAGGATTAAACGGATTAGGATAATTCTGATTGAGCAAATACTGTGTCGGCATAACCGAATTATCCGCCACATCTGTTCCACCGCCTACCTTTCCTACAAACGCACCGCGACCGTGTGTTGCAGCCACAATCGTTCCATCAGATGTTCTTGACGTAACATATTCAACAATCACATTTCCAAGTTCGTTGGCAGCTTCATGCTTCCAGACTGTATTCATTCCGTTCAACTGGGTTGTAGAATAAACACCCGTGCTCGTTCCAACAACATAAATTGTTCCTTGAGCAGTCGGTAAAATTGTTGCCGATCTAATCGAAGGACCGCCGGTTCCCTGAAGATTTCCTTCAACAGCAGTGTATGTTTGTCCGCCGTCGTTAGAATGAAACAATCCGACGATATTGTAATTCGAATGAACCACCAAAATTTCGTTTCCGTCGTTCGGATTAACTGCAATGTTATGAACATACGCACCGTTGGAAACTTCCGGAAGCGCCGGTGAAACATCTATTGCAGTTGTTGATGTTGTGGAATTTGTAATCTTATAAACTTTTGGTGCATCGGTTTGACTGCTGGCGCCAAGATAAAGAACATGCGAAGGATTAGTTGAAGTAACAGCAAGAGTTGAAAAAGTATATCCCGCCGGCAAACTAATATCAATCGATGACCAACCGATTGTAGTATCGCTTGCAGCCAAGTTTTTATTCCTCCACAATAGCGTACCTCCGAGATAGTACATATAATTTTCATCAGAGGGATCAACTTTGAACGGATTTATGAAAAGCATTCCGGTAGCGCCACTTGGTTTGATGCCAACGGAACTTTGAAATGATGGGGCACCATTATTATATGGTATCCTAACAACATCTCCGTTTTGCGTTTCACCGTAGGCAAATAAATTTCCTAAATAAGCGTACGCACCGTCGCCGGTTGTTACATCTGTTGATGCAGAAGTTGTAGTTCCATCAAAAGTGAAAAACGGAGTGCCGTTATCCTGCGTTCCTCCCATCAATCTCGGATCTCCGGAGCCGCTGGCAACTGCCATGTTGTAGTACTGCGTTACATTGTAGCCGTTATTCTTTTTCTGCCACGGGAAGTACGTTGGATAACTTGTTGTTGTAATATCTGTCGCATAACTTAAGCCGCCGTCGTTGCCGACCCATACTTTATTGGGATCGTTTGGATCAAAAGTTATTACATGTACATCAGGATGTAAACCGGGATAGAAGAAGCTTGCCGGATGATAACCGCCGATCCAATTTGTTCTTGCATCTGTTGGCTGAGTTGCAAACCCGTCAAAACTTCTGAACAAACTCGTCCCGGCAATTAATACTATGTTTGGATTTGTTGGATGAACGGCAATCACCATATCGTAACCTCTTTGAGTGTCAACCTTGCTGTTCGCTAAATTCAGTACCGGTAGATTTGCAGACAAATCTTGCGACGTGCCGTTTGATATATCAATCTTGTGAAGACGCAAATCTTCTTTGCCTGAAACTTTTTGACCTGTGTTTGTAAATACATAAGCAATGTTTGGCTGCGACGGCGAAAATCCAATAACGCTTCTTTGACTTGTTGACGGGTATGTATTTGGAGTTATATTTGCCCACGTCGTACCGTCGTCCGTTGATTTGTAAATACCCGGAGAATATTGCGGCGTTCTGTTAGCCGGCGTTGAAGATAAAGTTGCGACTAAAGTACCGTTTGAATTCACAACAACATCGGTATAATTATGATCTCCCGATTTGCCGAGCACAACCGTAAAACTTGTCCCACCGTTATTCGATTTCATTATAGTGCCTGCATTCGATGCGACAAGAACTGATCCCGTAGTTGGGCTTACAACTATTCTGGAAGTAAAAGAAAACATGCTGTTCCAACTTGTAGAACTCGTTTGAGTGGCAGGCAATAAAATCCAGCTGTCCCCGTTATCTGTCGATTTGTAAACTCCGCCGCCATAAAAACTAGCTGTGTAACCTTGATCGCTACCGCTGCCGTCATACTCGCCGCCTGAATAGTACCACGTGTTTGTAAAACCCGGTCTTGTATCTTGAGCTATAGAAGTAACACCTTGAACATCGGAAATTGATGTGGTTAATTTCCAACTGGCGCCGTTGTCGGTAGATTTCCACATTCCGCCTGTTGCGCCGCCTGCTAAAACTACATTCGAATTATTTACATCAACGCCGATTGCCCTTGTTCTGCCGCCAACATCGTTTGGTCCCGCTTCTTTCCACGATATGTTAAGAGCAGTGCCGGTTTTGAACAAAGCATTTTCCGCTTTTGGTAGTCGGCTTGCAAATGCCAGTTCGCTTCTTCTTATATTCTGCGGAATTTGGTTGGTCGCCGGGTCTCTTAGCATTCTAAAGAAGTACGCGCCTCTTTCTATATCAGTCTTCTTTTCGTTCCCTTCTCTTTCAATATTCCTATCATTCTTTTCAAAATTTGTTTTGAGAGTGGGAATGAATTTATATGTAACAATAGAAATGGCTAAGAGCAGCAATAAGAAAATTTTATTTCCACGTTTCATTTCGACTCCTATCTTAACTTTTTGATTGTGTTGGCTTGCCAGGTTGAACCAGTACTATTGTTCATTGTCTTTTGCGGCTGAGATATTTCCAATTCGTAAACACTGCCGATTTGCAGATATTCTTTTCCCGACTCGTTGGCAATCAATATTTTCGCCAAGTCAATTTTCAAAACTGTTTTGGCTGCAATTGGTTTTGTTGACTGACCATAGCCGTTCACTTTTTGAACAAGCGTATTCAACGTGTAGAACGAAGAATTTTCTTCGATGGCTTGTACCACGGCAACAACAATTGCTGTGCCCGGCGGAATTTTTTCCGAAACATATTTTTGCGTGTCGGCGTTTGTGTTTTCTTTCAAAGAAGTGCATGCTGTTAGAATTAATGTAACTGTCACTAGAAAAAAGAAAAGCGGTTTCATTCGGTCTCTCTTTTTTTGATTCGGTTGGACTGCTATGATTTAAAAATAATGCATTTCACCTCATCGTTCAATAACATTAGTCTCGGAATCCACGTGCCGCTTTTGTAGAGCGAACAGGTTGTTCGCTCTACATTCTTGAAAAATCAAACCTTTCTTTGCTAACCACTTTATTGAAATGAAGTTGTTAGAGCGCAAACTGTAACCCCGCTGCAACCGAAAAGAATGTGGCAGTGGATTTTGATGATAGCGAAGAGGAACTTGTACCCGAGCTGCTTGAGAAACTTGTTCCCATTTCAAAACTATCACCGTTGATTTTTGCATTTACATCCAAGTTGATCTTTGGTGCTACTGCATAATAAAATCCGACTCCCAATCCCCATGCAAATGCAGCTTTCGATTCTTTTATTGTAGCATCGTAAGTTTGACCGCCATAAGTAGCTTTTGCGCCGTCTGTCGACATGATGTGAACTCCCAAATTAACTTCACCGTAGGGTTTGAAATTGCCGGTTGTGAAGAAATATTTTCCGCCTGCCATAATAGGGATCAAAGTCAATTTAGAATCTACTGAAACATTTACATTTGAACCGCCGCCTAAAAAATCATTTAACATCTGATTGAATTTGTCGTTATTAAAAGAAAACTGAGCATAACCAACAGTTGCTGAAAGTTGAAGATTCTCAGTTGCATCGAATGTGAGTGAAGCCAACCCGCCAAAGCCAGACTTATAAAGATCACCGAAATCTCCGGTTGGTGCTAAATAAGCACCGTTAATTCCAATTCCAACTTTAGATTGCGCGGACAACAATGATCCGGTTAACAATAAAACGAGAACAACAGCTAATAGTTTTTTCATGCACTTCCTCTTAGAATATTGAATGGATTTATTTTGTGTTAATGAGTTGTCCTCATACAGATATATTAAACTGGCCCGCATACCCCTTTTTAGAAGCCGGGTTTTGTTCAAAGGCTAGACTAAATAATCCAGTAATATTTAAATCAATTTAAATTTATAAAATCACTTAATCAAAATCATCTTTCTGGTTTGAACAAAACTTTGTCCTGAGCCATGCGAAGGATCGACTGCAACGATTCTGTAGAAATAAACACCGCTGGATAATTGAGAATTCATAATTGAGAATTGAGAATTGTGCGTGCCGGCAGTTTGAAATTCGTCAACCAAAGTTTCAACCTCTTTTCCGAGTATGTCGTAAACTTTTAACGTAACGTGGCTGCTCGTTGGAAGCTGATAACTAATGTTTGTGCTCGGGTTAAAAGGATTTGGATAATTCTGTTCCAGCTTGAACGAAGCCGGCTTCAATTCCACCACTTGTTTTACATCTGTCAGAAAACTGACATAAGCACGAATTAGATTGATAAATATATAACCTGGATTTCCACTATCTGTATAGAAAACCCAAGAGCTTGTTGCAGAATCATAGAAAAAACTATGGTACGAACTGGAAGATTGATAATCGGTAACCATAATTCTGTTGCCTGTAATATTACCTGAAGAATAATTTCCCTCAATCACAAATTTTGCTACAAATGTATTGTCCGCGCTAATATTGTAAGATCTCAAATCCACTGTCACCCAATTGGGCCATGGCTCCGGATAAGGAACACCCGGTGTTAGTTTTCCATTAACAGTTAATGGCGCTGCCAGCGCTTTGCCACCAAGACGCGAACTTAAACCTACATACGAATAAACTCCGCCATGAATCGGCGCTATGTTATTCCTTAATGCAATTCTAATTGAATCGAGTTTTGACCCGGCAATTCCATCGAAGACAACTGCAACACTATCACCCTGTGTTAATCCAAGTACGCCGGTAGGTTTTAAGCCTGTATCATACGCAATTTCTTGTGGCGTGTTTTGGAAAGTCCCGGTTGAATTGAGTGTATAGCTGAACGGTCCGCTTGAAAATTCATTTTGATCATTATGGTAAATCATTAATATTACATTTGGATAAGGTGTACCGAAATCAGGAATGCTGTTACTTGCGTTTGTGGTTAAATCTGTGACTGTAGTTGTTGAACCAATCTTAATAGCTTTCATGCTAATGCTTGCATTGCCTTGTGTGTTTAAATTAATGCTTAGATTGCTGCCCGAAGTAAATTTGTAGTATCTGACACCAAACTTATATACAGATTCGGAGTAGTTTGACAAGTTTGGATTAACCTTAATTTGTGTACTGACAGTACCTAATCCGGAATAATCATATCCCCACTTTGGATCAACGGCTTTATTATTAATTGCATTTGCAATCCACCAATCAACAACAACATCGGAGAACCTGCGCGGTGAACCTAGTGCTGGAAAAACACTGTAGTCAAAAGCGTTAGCGTTGGTTAAACTCGATTGAACAAATTTTGTTAAAGCACTTACACCGAATTGTTCTTTTATGTATAAGAAAAATCTTGCGGCACGAGCGTAGTCACTCAATACCTCACCAGGAGGATTCTTGTTCCAATCTGTCATGTACACGTTTGTCTGACTAGTTGCAGAATAATATGATTGTAGTCGAAGCGGGTAACCGCAGACAACTTCTGCGATCATTGAACAGCCTTCATTAAAAAATGTGTCATTAGCATTTGCAGTGTGATTAGGACCGTTTACGTTTCCATGATAGTTCCACTGAATCATGTGCTGAAATTCGTGGGCGGTTATCTGAAGTGCCAGAGAAATTCCGTTCTGGTTCGTTAAATTAAGTGGATTACAATCCATATAATATACTTCCGCAACATTACTATTAGTAACAGATGAAGTTGGATACTCATTACCCGCCCAAAAATAACCGGCTGTGTAACCTCCAGTACCATTGTATCCGTCAAGAATATTTAAGATCAGAATAATAATTTTAGAATCCCCATCAACATTAGGCGGATTGCCAAACGTATCAACATCCATCCGGTACACGCCTTTACTGGAATTAGCAGGCGTAGAGTTGTCAAAGGCATTTACGATTTGATCGACTGCGCTTTGATTTACATTTTTGATCCAAGAAGAATCTTCAACAAACACATAACAATTTACTCCCACTGCGCGGCATGTTGAAGGGACAGAATAAAATGATTTGTCAACGGTGTTCTGTGCCCACCAGTTATGCGTACTTCCTACCGAAAAATTCCACGCAACTTTTTTCAATGACGGTTTTGCTTGAGGCAAAGTCCCCAAGTCAATATGGTTTGCTTTTTCAAACTTTTCAAGAAGTGGGCGCGCATCTATTACATAGCTGCCTTCCATTAGA
>JAKAEE010000007.1 GCA_021820065.1 Bacteroidota bacterium
AGAGGAAGCATTTTATATCTTCCAATAAACTCAATTGCATAGTAATAAATTTTTTATTAAAAGCAATCAGTATAACTACTATATTTTTTGAAGGTGCATTAGAAATTAAACGAAAAACGAAAGGAGATAAATTTTTGCACTACCGGCTTGAAGTTCTGAAGAAGATTTCTAAAAATTTTATGTTGCTGCAAATCATAGCTTTCCAGCAACCACAACCAGCATTTGCAAGGCTGGGTAAGCGTCGATTGCAGCAGAGATACTTTTGAATTTTTAGAAATGCCCTTCATTTTTTGTCACTCCCCTTTTTCTTAATTTTGAATTGAACTAAAAAAGTTATCGATGAAAAAGTACTCAGTGTTGTTGATGCTGTTTTTGTTTCATCAATGCTTATACTTTTAACTGTCTTTCCGTTAGGCTTATCGTCAATGATGTCGGCTTCCAAATAAAGACCAAACGGCAAATCTGTCAGCTTTGTATCTTTATTCTGGTATTTGACGGTCATACTTGTGTCGATCTTTACCGGCATACAAGCTTTGGTGCCAAGTACACAAATAACAATTTTATCTTTACCCATTTTTTCATTGCCTATTGTGCCTTTTATCTTGTTCATTTCTTGTGCACAACCGTTTTCAATGAGTAAAAATAAAATCAAAACTATCACTTTAATTTTATTGGATACACTTTTCATAAATTTTCCTTTTTAATGACTCCCCGCCGTTTACAAACAGCGGAAAGAATAATTTTTATTTAAATATCCTTAATAATCCTCCAAGGATAAATAGGAAAGAGTGCCCGACAATAGGGATAAAAATAAATGTGTTAAATCAGAAGTGTTTTGTTGTAAAGATAGAGCAGAGTAGTTTTTTGTGGCGAATATAAATTCTCTATAGATAATTTATTTAATGAAGCAAGGTGTGTATCTATTTCATCAATAAAATGCGGAGAGAAAGATTTTTCAATTTTCAGTTTGAATAAATCACCTACAGCAGCTTTACCGGTCTCTGCTTTCGTTACTTTTACCATCTCGCAATAATCTTGCGCAGCCGGATGCTCTTTTTCAAAAGTGAACTGTCCAAGCTCGGAGTAAGAAAACCAGAATAGGAAAGGCATCAGAACAAAAATAGTTGCCACTAATGAACGGTATTTTATCAAGTGTTTAATCATTTCTGAAAAATATTTCTACTAATCTGATGCTATAATTTAATGAAAGATTCGTAATTGTTCTATTTGCTTATGTTTATCACTTTAAAATTGTAATTTTTCCCGCGGTAAAATTACCGCCATGCATATGACCGAGCAACTCTACAATATCTGCATCAGCAATTTCCGGCATAATAGGTTCGTGTGAAGTAACCTGAATCTTAACGTTGTTTTTATCCAACACATAAAACGAAATGATATTGCCGTTTACATCTTTATCAAACCCCGCAGATTTATCAATCCGTACGTTAATATTCTGGTTTATCTCTGCACCCGAACTAAACTTGCTGAATGAACCGAGACCCTGGCGGCGTAACGAAGTGTATAGAGAAAAATATTACAAGTACCGTGACCGGCGCGATGAAGAAGTAATTCGAGACAGCCGCGATTCGAAATATTTTATTATTGAACGTCATCCGGAACATAGCAAATGGATTAAAGAACGCCGCGATAACGGTAAGCATAAAGGACGGGATAAAGAAAAACACCGGGGTGAAGAAGATGATGATTGAAAATAGATGTGGACAGCCAAAAGCGGTTAAAAATGCAGAGTGCTGAATGTTATATTGGAAAAAATATTTTTTTGATTTACAGTTCCTCGTTCTACACTCTGCATTCATTATTCCACATTTGTATTAGATTGAAAGTCCAACACAGTCCATACAATTTTATTCGCATAAGAAAAGTTAGGTTAAAAATATATTTTATCATTTCATCACTCTCATCGCATTAAGTATTGCAATTATCGCCACGCCCATATCGCCAAACACTGCTTCCCACATTGTGGCAATTCCAAATGCGCCAAGAAGAATGAAGAATAGTTTTACTCCCATTGCAAAAGCAATATTCTGCCAAACAATTGTTCTTGTTCGTTTTGCAACTTCAATTGATTTTACTACTTGCAACGGTGAATCTGTCATCAAAACAACATCCGCAGTTTCCACTGCCGCATCCGAGCCAAGTGCCCCCATTGCAATTCCTACATCCGCTCGTGCAATTACCGGCGCGTCGTTTATTCCATCACCAATGAAAGCAACTTTACCGTCTTTAGTTGTCTCAAGTAATTTTTCTATATGCTCAACTTTGTTTTCCGGCAGTAGTTCTGAATAATATTCCTTAATGCCAAGCTTCTTTGCATAAACTTCCGCTGCGCTTTTGTTATCGCCGGTAAGCATAACTGTATTCACTTTTAATTTGTTAAGTTCTGTAATTGTTTCTTTAGCTTCATCTTTTAATGAATCTGAAATTACAATGTAGCCGGCATATTTTTTATTTACAGCAATGTGAACAACCGTTCCTTCAACATCGCATTTTTCGTGCTCTATATTTTCCTTGTGAAGAAGCTTATCATTTCCAATTAAAACTTCATCACCACCTGTCCCGCTTGCGGGATTTATTTTAGCTTGAATTCCGTGACCGGAAATTTCTTTCACTTCTGTAATCTCATTTTGCTGAATTTTATTTTTGTATGCATCCAAAATTGATTTGGCTATCGGATGACTTGAATTTGCTTCTGCATAAGCAGCATATTTAAGAATCTCTTCTTCTTTGAATCCATTAGCTGAAATTATTTCTGCAACTTTGAATTCGCCTTTAGTCAGCGTTCCGGTTTTATCAAATACAACTGTTTTAATTTTGGTAAGTGCATCCAAATAATTGGAACCTTTTACTAAAATTCCTTTGCGTGAAGCTCCGCCGATTCCGCCGAAGTATCCAAGCGGAATACTGATTACCAAAGCACACGGACACGAAATAACCAAAACAACCAATGCTCTGTAAATCCAGTCGGAAAAAGTTTGTCCAGGGAAAAACAAAGGCGGAATTACAGCAAGAAGCAAAGCGCCAAATACAACAACCGGCGTATAGTACTTTGCAAATGTTGTTATGAATTTTTCGGTCTCTGCTTTTTTACTGCTTGCGTTCTCTACTAATTCCAGAATTTTTGAAATAGAAGATTCACCGAATTCTTTTGTTACTTCAATGGATAACAGTCCGCTTTTATTAATCATTCCGCCTAAGACTGTTTCACTCTCTTTAACTGCTCTTGGAACAGATTCACCGGTAAGTACCGATGTATCAACAAAAGAGTTGCCTTCTTTCACAATTCCATCGAGAGGAATTTTTTCTCCCGGCTTTACAACAATTATTTGCCCCGGATGAACTTCTGTTGGCGAAACTCTTTTCACTTCACCATTGATTTTGATGTTCGCATAGTCCGGTCTAATTTCTAACAATGCTTTAACCGACTTTCGTGAGCGGTTTACTGCAATATCCTGAAATAACTCTCCGACAACATAAAACAACATAACTGTTACAGCTTCCGGCATTGCATCAATTAGTATTGCACCGACTGTTGCAATTGTCATAAGGAAATGTTCATTAAATACTTTTCCTTTAATAATACTTCTTGCAGCGCCTCTTAATACTCCCCAGCCGCTAATTAAATATGCCGGAAGAAAAACCAGATATTCAGCAATGTGGTAAGGAGTGTTATGAATTTGTTCTTCGAAGATTAAGCCTGCAGCCAGAAGCAGAATAGTAAGAAAGATTTTTATTAGCTCTTCTTTATTTTCCTGCAATAAGCTTATCGCCTGTGCCGGTTTATTATCATGCATTTCTTCTACTTCAACTTCCGGCTCAATCTCTTTTATTTTTTGCTTTACTTCTTCAATATCCGACGTATCAATTTGCAGAGTTGAATTGGCAAAATTCACAGAGACAAATTTAACCTGCTCTAACTTTGCAACTCCTTCTTCAATCTTTGCTGCACAAGAAGCGCAATCAATATTTTTTAATTGATATTTTTTCACAAAAGAATACTTCGCAGATTGGAACAATCTTCTTACTTTGCTTTTTTAAGAATCCAAATCCTTTTTCCGTCTATTAAACTCATCACTGTCTATCTCACCTTTTGCATACCTTCGTTTGAGTATATCCAGAGCGGTTTCTTCTTTTCTGGTTACCTCCGCAGAACGATTCGATAGGTTAGAGATCAAACGGAATACGACGTAAATAATCAACGCCCAAAAAACGAGTCCGAATATCATACCGAATGGTCCTCCGAAAAAATATCCGGGCCCCCACCCCCAGGAACAACCTGAATTCCACATTATAATTTCTCCTTCTATTAAGTTGTAAGAGCAAAAATTAATTTTTAAAACGAATATCTGAATGCAAGCGAGAGCGACTTACTCTGTTCATCATACTTAAGGGCATAATGTGCATTGTGCCGCTCCGCTGAATAACCTGCATCAAATGCGCTGATGACTTTAACTATAACATAACCCGCAAGTAAATAATAAAAGCGATCACGATCTGCTTTCGTCCAATTAGTATTGCTGTAGGAAGTGTTATAGTAGCCATCATAGCGGTTGTGTCCCCACCAGCCGGAATTGTTCATCACTAAAATCATTCCGGGAATAAATAGTGCTAATTCTGCAGCAGTGTATAAAGTTCCTCTTCCCCAATCGCCGGAATAAAAATTTCCCGCTGCTATTGGCAGCGGCTGCAAAGAGAGTAAAGCTGCAGTTGCCGGATTTATATAAGAGTGTGAATCATATCTTTCGTGACTTCCCATTCCCCAAGAACATTGTGCTTGAACATTGAATGAGAATACAAAAAGCAATCCCACAAAAATTAAAATGCGGCTTGTTGAAGTTGTTAATTTTTCCCCCGCATAGCGGGATTTCACTTCGTTCAACATTTTTATTTTCTCCTTATCAATAAAAACTGAGAATTGGACTTATGACTAAAATCGCAACGGCTAAGACTAAACACACTGTGCAAAATTTTCTTCTTCTGGTTCGAAGAGCAAAGAATTTATCCAGAACATCATTTGGCGGCTGCTCATTCGGTTTGAACGTTTTGAATATTCCTTGTATCTGCTTGTCAATGACAAACATTCCATAATTTACAATCCCGAATCCTATGAAAACCAAAAAGGTTTTTATAGAGAGCGCCCAATAGACCAATGTAGTTCGCTGCTGCCATTCGCCATGAAAGCCATAGTGAATCAACGGGAATGCAAAGCCGGTAACAATTAAACCGATGATGAACCAGAAACAAAGCCGGGGCTGCTGGCTTAGAATTTCTTCCATTAAGCTATCCATTTCGTAATATATCTTCTTCCCAAATTTTGCTCTTTTGTAAACCATCCTAAGTTGATAAAATGGAGCAGCAGCACAAGCTACAAAAAGTAAATTGTGAACAGCTAAGTTGAGCGTGTAAAGAAAAGTTTCCATCGCTAAATCTCCTTCATAAATATTTGAGAGAATGGAAGTAATACATCCACTCTCTCATTGTTATTTTCATTTTACCATGAGCCGGATTCGGACATCATCGGGCACATATCGCGCATGCCCATACCATCCATCATATTGTCCATCATCATGCCGTTATTCATATCCCACCTGCCGTAATTATCGCCGAAGTACGCTCTCTGCTCTTTGGTGAAAACCTTGTTGATTTCAGCTCTGGCTTCCAAGCGTAGATCTTCAATCTTGTCACTAAGATTGTTAATATCTTTCCTGTATGATTTGATTTTTCCTATTTCAACATCAGAACGCAAAGCATAACCTCTTGCCTCCATTCTCAGTGAACGAAGTTCTCTCTGCAAAGGAATTATTTCGTCATCATACTGAGAACGTATCTCTCTGGTTTTGGTTATTTGTTCCGGTGACAACTGGTACTTAGAAGGAACGCTAGAATTAGACCACCATCCGTCATACCCATTCATACAGCGCCCCATACCTTGAGCTTTGGCTGAACTTGAGAATAACGAAAGCAGCATGATTGTTCCAAGTAACGGAA
This sequence comes from Bacteroidota bacterium, assembly GCA_021820065.1. Classification (GTDB taxonomy): domain Bacteria; phylum Bacteroidota; class Ignavibacteria; order Ignavibacteriales; family Melioribacteraceae; genus Fen-1258. The sequence continues at coordinate 6,010 of JAKAEE010000007.1, forward strand.
CAATTAGAGCAAGTTTTTTGTGTTTAGTAAACATGATTTTTCTCCTACTATAGTTATTAAATTTTTTTAAGTACAACACTAAAGACGCAAAGCAAACAAAAGTGTTATGCAGTTATCGTTCCCAAAAAAATTTTATCTCATCCAATCGCATCCCGGTCCCCACTGCCATCTATTTGACTTTTGTTTAGAGCGGGGCATTTGCTGTGGTGAACCTGTGGAATCCGGTGCCGATGAATCGGGAGAGATCTCATTTTCCTCGTTCATCATTCTTCTCATCCAGCGACTACGCGAATCACACATATTAATCGCCTCATCAACGATTCGGCGATTTGATGGGTTAACGCGTGGTCGAATTTTTTCCAGCACATCTTTTTGATAAGCATTAACGTGACTTAGTTTGGCTGCAAAGATAGATGCTTTATCAATTGGTATTTTGTTTTCCTCTAAAGCTAATTTTGCTTCATCAAGCATCTCCTTTAATAATGTTGTATCAAGCTTACCGGACTGCTGGAAGACAGCGATCATTTCTTGCAGACGCTTGTCAGAGAAGGTCAACCGGAGTTCTGCTTTCTTCTCAGAATTAAATGTGAGCAGAAATTTTACTTTCTCCGTTGCTAACTTTAAAGGATATAGGATATCGCCGGGAACGCTGTTTGCAGAAATCGTTGCGGCACTGAAAAGAACAACAAGAAATAAAAAAGCAGCGCTGAATGCCCAAGCTATTTTGGGACGCCGAATAATATTAAAGATTGATGACTTTTTTCGCAGCTTCTCAACAGCAGTTGGCTTTTCCGTAGTCGTTGAATGCTGCGCAATGTGATGTCCTAAATTTATCAAAGTTCCCGATATTGCTTCCGGTGCTGGTTCAGGCTGCGGTAAAGTCTCGATTTTTTGAACAAGGCGCAGCAATGGTTGCAATTGGCTGGCGTATTGTGGATGCTCTGCAATACATTCATAAATACTCTTCCCCTTCCGCATTTCGTTAATGCAATTATCTAAGAGTAATTCAATGTCTCGTTCCATTTAAATCTTCCTATCCTCTTCAATGAACTTTTCCATGTCAGACATATTCCGCAATGCAGTTAAAGCTCTAAACTGGATTGCCCGAACTGCTCCAGCAGATTTTCCGAGCATACCCGCAATCTCATCTGTTTCGTACCCTTCAATAAATTTCAATACAATAACCTCTTGTTGTTCCTCAGTCAACCTTCTCAAGGCTTGACGCAGTTCTTGCTGCTCTATCAGTTCACTTTGTCTGCTGCCCGCATCAACCATTTCTTCAATTGATTCTCCTACCGACTCAACATTTGATCGTACCACACGCCTACGATAATGATCTGTAATCATGTTAGATGCGATGCGGAAAATCCATGCATAAAATGATCCTTTCTGCTCATGGATTGATTTAACTACTCTGAGGCACACCTCGCTTGTTAAATCCTCTGCATCTTCAACAGCATTTACACGATAATAAATAAACCGGTAAATTTTCGAATAAAAGTGAGCACATAACGTCCCTAGCGCTCTAGAATCATTGAACTTCGCTCTATTCAAGAGTTGTATAAGTTCTTCATCATCTAAATCTTTATTACCTGATTTTAATTTCATTTTCTAATTCTTACAGACGTATGAGAATGAAAAGTGTTATGTTAGCCGCACAAGAAGTGCAGCTAATATTTTTTAGTTGGTATTTTTTCATCATAATCCTATTGCATTAATTTTTAAAGAATAATTATCGATTCATTATCAATTCCTTGGCGCGTAATAAATTATAGCAACACCTAATAAAGCAACTGTTGCACCTATTATATCAAATTTATCTGGTACATAGTCATCCATCTTATAAGCCCATAATAAAGACATTACAATAAATACGCCGCCGTAAGTAGCATATACTCTTGCAAAATTTTGAGTCTGTAATGTAGCAACAACACCATATAGTGCCAGAATAAGTCCTCCAACTATCCCATACCAAAATGGCTTACCTTCTTTTAAGCTTAACCAGACTAAATATCCTCCTCCTATTTCACAAAAGCCGGCAAGGATGAAGACTAAGATAGATTTGATAAATTCCATTACCAACTCCTTTATTTATCTTTTGCTAAACAATCTTGCAGAATTAAGAATAAACACCAACTCAGAAACAACGTGTATTAATGCTGCTAAAAGTGGTGTCAAGTATCCCATAAAGGCAAGTGTTATGCCTGCTGTATCAATTGCAACTGTTCCCCAGAAATTAAATGAGATTACATTCAAACATTGCCTGCTTATATTTATCGCTTCAACAATCTTATTGAGATTATTATTTGCAAGTGCTATATCTGCACTTTCAAGAGCGAGTGCGGTTGCCGTTCCCATTGCAATCCCAACATTAGCTTCTATCAAAGCCGGGGCATCGTTTACACCATCGCCAACCATTGCAACTATTTTTCTATTGTTATTCAGATGTCTAATCTTTTCAAGCTTCTGCTGCGGAAGCATTTCGCCTTGCACTTCATCAACTTCCAGTTGTTCTCCAATCTTGTTGGCAATGTTTAATGAATCACCGGTTAAAAGAATTACTTTGTTTCCTAGTTTTTTTAATTCTTTAACAGCTGGAACGGCTTCATCTCGAAGAACATCTGCAATGCTTATCGCACCTAATACTAAGTGGTTATTTGCAACCAGCACATCGGTCTCTCCGCTTTCTTTCTTTTCTTCAAGATATTTAATTACATCAGAGTTAAACTCCACAAAATTCTCTTTTAAGAAGGAAGAATTACCCACAAGAATTGCGTTTCCATTTTCAGCACAAATTAATCCTTTACCGGGGAAATATTTTATATCCTGATACTCATTTACTCTTACAGCAATCCTTTTCGCTTCACTCATAATAGCGGCAGCTAAAGGATGCTCAGAATGCTGCTCAGCCGTTGCTGCAATTTTCAGAACATCTTCTTCATTATATCCGTTAAAAGTTTTGATGTTAACTACTTTTGGAATTCCCAAGGTTAACGTTCCGGTTTTATCAAGAACAATTGTATTAACTTTTCCAAGCTGTTCGAGATAAATGCCGCCTTTAACAATAATGCCTTCTTTAGCGGTTCTTCCGATGCCTGCAAGAATCGCAAGAGGAGTTCCGGCGGCAACACCACAAGCTCCGGCTACAATTAATGCAGAGATAGTAGATTGAATATCACGCGTAAATAAAAATGTTAAGATAGCTCCGGCAAAAGCAAAATAAACTAATCTTGCTGCAAGCTTATCGGCTGTCTTTTGAATAGGTGCTTTTGATTTTTCAGCTTTCTCAATTATTTCAATTATCTTTCCGAAGGTCGTATCTCTTCCAATTTTTGTTGGCTTAACTTCGAGCACTCCTGTCTGGTTAATTGTTCCCGCAAAAACTGTCGCACCTTCTATTTTTTCAATTGGTAAAGATTCACCAGTAATTGAAGATTGGTCAACAGAAGAATTTCCTTTTATCACTTCACCGTCAACCGGAATTCTTGAACCCGGTTTAATAATTACGGTATCATCTAAACTTACATTGTTTAAATTGATTTCCTGTTCTTCATTATTTCTTCTTACTGTTATTTTATCCGGCAGAAGCTGCACTAATTTTTCAATTACTTTCCTGCCTCTATCAACAGTAAAGTCTTCGAGCAGTTCGGCAATTAAAACAAAAAATGTTATTACTAAACCAGTAAAGAAATTTCCGATTAACAAAGTTGCTATCACGGCAATTGACATAGAAAGCTCCATTGTCATTTTGCGTCTGCGGATTGCCTCGAATGCTTCTTCATACATTGGATAACCGCCGATTATAGTTGCAGCAAGAGCAATGAAATCGAATGAAGCTAATATCTTCCACACTTCAAGCCAGCTTAACAATAGAGCAACTGCCATTGAGACAATTCTAATTAAATCTACTCTGTATTTTTTTATTTCAATCATTAAATCCATCTCTTTACTTTAGAAAAATAATTACTATAATTCTCACCGTGAATATTCAGCAAATGTTCTTCTTCTAATCGAACTTGTATCTGAATTAGCACATAACCAAACAGCAGAAAAAATATTGTAAAAACATTTGGTGTAAGAAGAAATAAACCAATTAAAACTGCTATCATACCAAGAAAAATCGGATTTCTTGAAATGTTGAATAGTCCGGAAGTTATTAACTCTGTTTTTGTCTGAAAATCAATTCCGATACGCCAAGAGCTGCGCATTTGTCTTTGAGCAATAACTGTCCAGATAAATGAAAATGATAAGAATCCTATTCCTATGTATTTAACAATGTTAATATTTAGCTGTTTAATGGAAAGAAAAATCCCATACCATTCAGATAAAAACGGATAAGCAAGGACATAAAAAAACATAGTAACCATAAGCAATCTGAAGTAAAGCCCAATTAGTCCGTAAGCGCTGTCATCTTTTTGCAGCACAAAAGGATTCTTACCAATTTTTTTTGCAGTAATTAATGTTCTTCCAACAAACGCAATTCCGAAATAGACAACAAAATAAACCGGTAAAAATATTTTTAAGAATTTTTCCATACTTATGCCTTTGAAATTTCCAAAGACGGAACAAGTTTAACCGGATTCTTTAGTGTAAAAACCACCGGGCATCGCTGCAATGCAAGTTCTTCGGCTTGTTTTATTTTCTCTTTCGGTTCATCACTAACCACTGTTAATTTTACACGAACTTCTTCCATTATCGGTTCATTACTTAAGCCAAATACTTTTGTGAAATTAACATCTGCTTCAACTTTTGTAGTTAGCTTTTTTAATTTGATGCCGAGCATTGCTGCCATAGTTGCAAATGTTCCGGTATAGCAAGATGCTAATCCATAAAAGCAGTAGTGCATTGGTCCGGGCAATGTTCCACCGCCGCCCATAAATGTTGGATTGTCAACCTTGAATTCAGTTTCTCCGTTTTCAAATTTTATTTTTGAAATGAACTGTGCGTTACCTTCTTCAAGAATCCATTCGCCTTCAACTCCTTGTGTTTTTCTTGCTGCCAATGAATCATTCTTAATTTGTTCTTCGAATGATTTAACGCCTTCGAGGTTTACATTATTAAATTTGTTCATATCTAACTCCAATATATTTGTTTATCGTTTTATACTCTCAGATAATTCTTCATTCTATAACAGTAATCTTTGCTGCAGTAAAACTATTCTCGTGCATATGCCCGAGTAATTCAAGGACTTCTGAATCAGCAATTTCCGGCAAAATTGGTTCGTGTGAAGTAACCTGAACCTTTACATTGTTTTTATCCAACACATAAAACGAAATGATATTGCCGTTTGCATCCTTTTCAAATTTCATTGATTTATCAATTCGCACGTTAATATTCTGGTTAATCTCTGCACCCGAACTAAACTTGCTGAATGAACCGAGTTCTTTTGTCGGGGCAAAGTATGTAAAATAAATTACCGCAAGTACCCCAGCCAAGATTATCGGAAAAATTAGTTTTGTGGGAATCCATCCCGGGAATAATTTCATATCGCTCCTTCCCCTCTTTCGTTCGTTCTTATCTTTACAACATTAACAACTTCAGTAACAAAAATTTTCCCGTCTCCCGGATTGCCTGTGTGGGCATTCTCTTGAATCGAATTTACAACTGTTTCGGCAAGTTCATCTTGAACAACAATTTCTATCTTATTCTTTGGCACAAAGTCATAAATGCCTTCATCACTTAATTCTTTTTCCTTACCACCGCGTGTTTTGCCAAATCCTTTTATTTCCGAAATAGTTATTCCCGGAAGCCCTTCAATCTTATGAAGGGCTGTTACTACTCTTGTTAACATAAACGGCTGAATTATTGCTTTTATTTCTTTCATTTTATACTCCTTTCTGTTTTATAATTCTTCCTCTGATTTCTTTTTAATGAACCAATCGTAAACAGTTGGTAATACTAGTAAAGTTAAAAGTGTTGAAGTTATTAATCCTCCGATTACAACTGTTGCCAGCGGTCTTTGTACTTCTGCACCGGCAGATGTTGAAACCGCCATAGGAATAAAACCAAGCGATGCAACAAGAGCCGTTGTTATGACCGGCCGCAATCTAATTATCGACCCATTAATTACCGCTTCACGTATACTCATTCCTTCTAAAATAAGTTTGTTATAATAAGTGAGCATAACTACTCCGTTCAAAACCGCAACGCCGAAGAGGGCAATAAATCCAACACCGGCGGAAATTGAGAACGGCATATTTCTCAACCACAAAGCAACAACACCTCCAACTACTGCGAAGGGAATTCCGCTAAAAATAATAAGCGCCTGTTTGACTGAATTCACAGATGCAAATAATAGTAAGAAGATTAATCCAAGCGAAATGGGAACAACAAGCGCTAATCTATCGCTCGCACGCTGAAGGTTCTCAAATTCGCCGCCATATTTAATTTGGTAGCCTGCCGGCATCTTTATTTTTGCGTTTATCTTTTCTTGAAGTTCTTTCACAAAGCTTTCAATATCTCTTTCGCGCACGTTGCATTCGGTAACAAGCATTCTTCTTCCGGCGGAGTGAGATATTTCCGCCGGTCCTTCGATCATTACAAAATCGGCGATATCTCCGAGCCGTATCATTGTTCCGTTGGAAGCCGGCACAAGAAGATTCTTAATGTCATCCACATTATTTCTTGCTTCTTTATTCATCTTGACGACAAGATCGAATTGCTTTTCACCTTCATATATTTTCCCGACGTTTGTTCCGGCAAGCGCGGTTTCAATCAATACATTCGCATCGGAGACATTAATACCGTGGCGCGAAATTTTTTCACGGTCAATTACAATTCTTAATTGGGGCAGACCCTCGACTTGCTGCATCCTGATATCTTTTGCGCCGTTAATTTGTTTCATCAACTCCGCAACATCGTTTCCTATTCTCGCAAGAGTATCTAAGTCTTCACCAAAAATTTTAACTCCAATATCAGAACGAACACCGGCAATCAATTCATTAAAACGCATTTCAATAGGCTGTGAAAATCCGCCGCCAATGCCCGGAATTCTTGCCATCACGTCCGTCATCTTTGCAATCATTTCATCTTTCGTTTTCACCGTTCTCCATTCCTCGTGCGGTTTCATTTTAATGTAAACGTCGCTCTGGTAAATGCTCATCGGGTCCGTTGCAATTTCCGGTCGACCGGTTTTACTTACAACGTTTACTACTTCGGGAATCGATTTCAATTCAGCTTCCAGCATTTGCGATGTATGAATTGCCTCGGTTAAAGAAATGCTCGGTAAGCGCCTCAACTCTATTAATATATCTCCTTCATCAAGTGTTGGAATAAACTCGCCGCCAAGCCGTGTAAATAGAAAAACAGAAAAGCCAAATGTTATGATTGCAAAACCAACAACCAGACCTTTTCTCCGCAAAGCATAAAGAAGAGTTTTTTGATATAACGGTTTTACAATTTTGATGATAGGACTTTCTTTCTCGGAGACTTTCCCTTTTTTGAAAAAGAAAGTGCTTACGACCGGAACATATGTGAGCGTTAAAAATAAAGCGCCCAACAAAGCATACACAACAGTGTAAGCCATCGGCTTGAACATCTTTCCTTCAATTCCTTCCAGCGATAGAATAGGTAAATACACAATAATAATTATCGCAACGCCGAATACTATCGGTCTTCCAACCTCAACAAATGAATCGAGCAAAGTTTGATTAACACTTTCTATTTGTTCAGACGAGTGTTGTCTTTCGTGTAATTTGCGTATCGCATTTTCAATCAGCACAACCGCGCCGTCAACAATAATTCCGAAATCAATTGCGCCGAGCGACATTAAGTTGCCCGATATTCCGTTCAGCTTCATCATTATTAACGCGAACAACATCGAAAGAGGAATGACGGATGCAACAATAAACCCGCCTCGTAAATTCATTAACAGCAAAAAGAGAATAATGATTACAAACAATCCGCCTTCGGAAAGATTTTTTATCACGGTATTTATTGTTCTATCAACCAGTTCTGTTCTTTCATAAAAGGGAACGATGCGAACGCCGGGCGGCAGAGTTTTTTGGATTTCTGCAACTCTTTCTTTAACACGCTCGGTTACTATTCTTGCATTTTCTCCTTTCAGCATCATTGTAATACCACTTACGATTTCCGATGTGCCGTTCAACGTAACTGCGCCTTGGCGGATTGCGGTGCCTTCTTTCACTTCTGCTACATTCCTTACAAATACCGGCGTGCCGTCCGTTGATTTGATAATTATGTTTTCAATGTCGTTCATCGTTTTGGCAATGCCCTCGCCAACAACAACATACTGCTCTTGCTTGTGTTCGATGTAAGCTCCGGGCGCATTTGCGTTATTATTGGAAACGGCTTCTATTACATCACGGATAGAAATATTGTAATTCAAAATTTTCTGCGGATCAATTAATACTTGATACTGCTTCAACTCGCCGCCAAATGTGTTAACCTCGGCAAGTCCCGGCGTTCCGGCAAGCTGCCGTTTTATTATCCAGTCTTGAATTGTACGCAATTCCATTGGCGAGTAACCGTCGCCTATAACTTCGTATTGATAGATTTCTCCAAGGCCGGTAGAAACCGGGCCTAACTCCGGCTCGGATAGCCCCGGCGGTAAATCCCCCTTTGCTTCCTGTAATTTTTCGAAAACAATTTGCCGGGCAAAATAAGTGTCAACATTATCTTTGAAGATTACCGTTACAACCGAAAGCCCGAATTTTGAAACCGACCTTACTTCTTCTATATCGGGAAGGTTCTTCATAGCCACTTCGATTGGATATGAGATTAGTCTTTCGATTTCTTGCGGAGCTAACGCCGGCGCTACAGTAAAAATTTGAACCTGGTTTGTTGTAATATCCGGCACTGCGTCAATCGGAAGTTTTATTGCAGCGGTTATCCCGCCGATTATTAAGGCAATGACACCAAGAATGACAAACACACGCTGGCGCATCGAGAATGAAATTATTTTGTCAATCATTATTCATCCTCCGCAAAAGTATCTTTAGCTAATTCCGATTTTAAGTAAAACGTCCCTTTCGTTACTACTTTCTCACCCGCATTCAAACCTTTAATAATTTCCGTATAGTCTTTTGTTTCTCTGCCTGCTTCAACATTTCGTTTCTGAAACGTAGTATCGTTAACAGCCACAAAAACATAATTGTTTTCTTTCTCCTTCAATAAAGCTGTTGATTTGATTTTCGGATTTGTGCCGCCAAGTTTACTTGCGACCAAAACGCTCACATACATTTCCGGCTTAAGCTTGCCTGAGTGATTAGCCACCTCAAACCGCGCTTTAACAGTACGCGATGCAGGTTCAACTATATCGTAAATGCGGGTCAGCTTGCCTTTGTAAACTTCGTCTGGGAAGGCATTAATTGTTATCTCGCCGGTTATTCCTTCTTTAATAAGAGGCAAATCATTCTCAAAGACATTGGCAAGAATCCAAATGTTTTGAAGGTTTGCTAACACAAAAAATTCTTTCCCTACATCAACAAATTCACCAAGCCGAACTCCTGCCTCGGCTCTTCCGAATTCATTCGGGAGAGACGGACCGCCGCTTATTAATGTCCCGTCAAACGGCGCACGAACTGAAATTACTGTGTAAGGTGTGTGCTTATCGGCAAGTTGTTCAATTTCACTTTCCATTAATCCAACAACCTCCAATTTCTTCCGGGCTGATTCGTAAATTGAATGCGCTGTTGAATAATCGGTATCACTCGCTTTCATTCGTTTTAATCGTTCCTCTGCTTGAACAAATTCGGACTGCAATGCAATGAAATCCTGACTGTATAAATCAACTATTGGCTGACCTCTCTTAACTCTATCCGATATAACCGCATAGACTTTTTCAACCCTTCCTTTTATTCGCGAAGTTATGTGCGCTGTCATAACTTCATTCAATGCCGCTTTACCCCGCAGCACTAAGGGTATATCAACTTCTTTTGTTACCGGCATTTCCGTTTCAATACTAATGTGTTCGAGTTGATGTTTTGTTAGTACAATTTCGGATCTTCCGTTTTTGTGCGTCCGTTCGGGATATTCGATATTTCCATTTTTATTGGAATCATTTCCGCCACAGGCGGATAGAATCAAGATTAAACTCATTGATAAATATTTTATTGTTTTGTACATGTAAACTCCATTTCAGTTATTACTAGTGTTAAGTGCAATTCTTTAAGAAGAAAACAGAATATAGAAGTTAGGAGATAGCATTATGACTTCTTACTACTTACTACTTACTTCTTACTCCTTACTCCTTACTTCTTACTCCTTACTCCTTACTTCTTACTTCTTACTCCTTACTCCTTACTTCTTACTTCTTACTACTTTCTTCTTTATTTATTCGTTCGAAATTTCCAACTCGTTTCTTGCCATTAAACAATTAGATATTGTTTTGGCATATTCAAGTTTTGTAGTGCGGTATGTCCTGTAGATATCGAACAAATTTAGAACATCAATTTGATTGTTCTGATATGCCGTAATACCGGCGCGTAGTTCGTCTTCAACATCTTGCAAAAGAGTTTTGTCGAAAAGGCGAAGCTGTTCTTCGGCATAAGTAAGCGATTTATATGAGCTGATAATTTTTTGCGTTACGATTTTTCGTATCGCTTCGTATTGAATATGGGAAATATCAAGCAAAGCCGAGGATTCCTGAACATCGCCGCGCACGCCGGATGAATAGAACATCGGTAAAGAGATCCCGAGCTTCAATCCGATAAAATTATCAAAACCTTTACCTGGAATCGGTTGCCTGTTCTGAAACGATGCCCCGAAATTAAAATCCGGTAGCGAACCTTTTTCAGCAAGCGATAAAAGCGATTTGTCCCTGTCAATTCTGATGCTGCTCATTTGTATAAAATTGCTTTGCTCGATTAATGAGGCAAGGATTGAATCGAGTGGCGCTGTTAAAAAATTGTAACTCAATGAATCGCTTAGTTCATAACTTCCGCCGTTTTCAACTCCCAGAAGAATCTTTAAGGCACCAATGTTTTGCTGAAACTGTTTATTCACATCGAATAATTCGTTTTTCAACCGCGTCACTTCTACTTTAGCGCGGATAACGTCAAGGTAGCTGCTCGTTCCGGCTTGATACCGGTCTTTCACCTGTACCAAAAAATCATTAAGCAAAACAATGTTTAACTCGATTGCTTGAATTGTTTCTCTTGAAAGAAGTCCTTGATAGTATGCCGATTTAACTTGAGCAGTAACTATTTTTTTAATCCGTTTCAGATTTATTTCGGCAACATGTTTTTCATATTCGGCGCTTTGGATCCTTTTGCTTCGCTTCCCAAAAAATTCCAGCGGCTGCGAGAAGTTGAAGTCAAGTTCGCCGGCACCGCCGAAAGAAAAACTCTTTGGTATTTCATTCGACTCGATAGAAAATTCTGCATTGGGAATTCGTCCTGCTTGCAAAATTCTTCCATCAGCCGCCTCAATTTCTTTCTGAGCCGTTAATACCTGCGGATTATTTTTCAACGATGTCTCTATTGCCTCATTTATTGTCATTTTTTTTGTCTGCCCATACACCGCCAATGAACAAAACAGAAGTAATGTTATTACCCGTTTATACATAGTCATCCTAAATTTTATTAATACTTTTCCGCTACAGCGGAGATATAATAATCCCTACATAGGATTATGGATTTAAATTGTTTCTATAGAAAAGAAATATTGGAAAGGTTAAATAAGAAGCGTTCTATTGACTAGAAAAGTACTTGTATTAAAGATTTTTTTTGTTGAAGTGAATTGTGCGTTTTGTAAACCGACTTCTATCGCCTTGCATTCATCACAGCAGTCGTTGTGTATGAGCTGAACTATCGGCGGGCTAATTTTATTCTGGGTATTCGGTTTTTCTATCCTGGCTCCTTTTACAATCTCGCAGTAATCGTGATGATTATGAGTACCTCCTTGCGTAACTTCGGATAAGAAATTCAATTCGCTGTGAGCAAAGGATAACCCAAAACTGATGAGAAATAAAAAGAATAATATTTTTTTAGATTTTTGCATGAGCAAATATAACATCTTGTCTTGTTTATAACAAATTACAATTAATCTACTCGGCACCTCATCGTCCATACAAAGCTCGTCTTCTTTGTTGTTCTACACCGCCATACCAACTTAGAGCATGGTTAGGTTTTATTATGAGGCAACGGGAACATATAATTCTAACATCAAGCATCCTGCATCTATTCCTTTACTGTACTCAAAATTACATTAATTCTTTCACCTTGAATGGCAAAATTTGATAAGAAGAGAGTATCACTATATAGTGACATGAAAGCATCAATAAAAAATATTACAAAAGCCAGACCCCATCCGAATTATCTTCCGTCCTCAACCCGTTCTGAATTCGTTTTGAAACCGTTACAACCGGCTTACAATTCCTATTAAATCATACTATAAAGGTACTCCTAATCGCTCTAGTTGAAAGTAATCCGCTTTTTCAGATTAATGGCATATTCTTAATTGAAACACTGCTGTTGCTAATAGAATTATACTTGTTTCCAAAAGAGATTGAAAAAGATTTTTTACTCATTAAAAATCTCCCCGCATTAATTTCTAACCAGCTAACCCCATTAAAGAAGAATCAACAACAGTCAAGCTAGCCCCTATTTCTATAATCAAGGTAACGTTAAAAAGTCCGCCGGTCAAATGTAAAATTGTCTCTCTAATAGTTTGACAATCCTACCTAATACGGAACTACAACTACATTTCTTGTCACTTGACATTTTCTTAATTTTGGGTGAATTAAAAACTACAATGATGAAAAAATATTTTGCATTGGTGATTCTGATTTTTGCAGCTAGAGTTTTTGCTCAAACTGATTCTTCGGTAGTTGCCAAAGATTCCGTTCAAACGTTCAACGCGGATGTTGTTACTAAAATTCATCTTGCAGCGCCGATTGTTTCAACTCCGTTGTACTACGGAAACAAAATCTTTGCGGTCGATAACACCGGCACTGTTTCCTGTTACGATTCCGCTGCCACACTGGTTTGGAAAACAAATTTATCGGTAACGATCACAACCAAACCGATGATTGCCGATGACGTTCTTGTCTTGGGTAGTGTTAACGGAGACATATTCGCAATCGATCCGAAAACCGGTAATCAGTTTCAATCGATAGGGCTTGATAGAAAAATCAGCACGGAAATAATCCCGTTTAGTTATCAAGGGAACATTGCATTGGCAATGCCGAAGTCGAGCGAATCAAAAACCACGATACTGTTTGGAACAGAAGACGGGAAGATTCATTGTTACGATCTTGAAACTTTGCAAGAATACTGGACCAACTCAGACGCGAAAGGCACCGTAAGCGGAATGCCGGTTTACGTGAATAACAAAATACTTTTTACAAGCAGCGACGGATTTCTCTATTGCCTAGATGCAAACAACGGTTTGCTGATTTGGCGTTGGAAAGAAAGCGCGGAATCAAGTTTTGCCGGTTCAAACATTTTAACAGACGGTAAAACGGTTTACGCAGTCTCAAACGACAATGTTGTTTTCGACATTGATCTGCTTCTAGGCAAACTTGCCTGGAGATCAAAGAATATCAATGTGCTGCCGCCGCTAAATCTCTCACAAGATTTCAAAACATTATTCGTTATAACGAAAGATAAAAAGTTGATGATCGTCTCTGCTGTGCAAGGCAAGCTGGTTAAAGATGTTAAGATGGATGTCCAGTTCGACAGTACCGGTTCAATCGCAATTGAGAATGGTAAAAAGATTTTGTTCACGCGCAACGGAGAAATTTTTCAACTCAACGAAAAATTTAAGGAAGAACCAATAATTAGTCTTGGCGCTGCGCAGATAAATTATTTCATAAAGATTGACGATGACAAATTTCTTTGTTCCAATCTCCAAGGTACGGTTGTAATTTTCAAATTGAGGCTTTCCGCCTCTGCAAGCCAGAGACGAGACGAGCCTTGAAAAACTTTGACGGATTCATTTTCGATATCGATGGAACGCTTGCATCAACCCACGATTTGATTTTCGCTTCATTCAACCACGTTGCAGACAAATATCTTCACCGCACATTCACGAACGAAGAAATAAGTTCGCTCTTCGGTCCAACTGAAGATGTGATTTTGAAAGAATGGATGAAAGAAGACTACGAACATGCGCGGGAAGATTATTTCGATTTTTATTCAAGCCAGCACGTTGAAATGGCGGATGTTTTTCCGGGAATAGTTGAAGCGCTGAAACTTATCAAATCAAAAAAACTGCCGATTGGCATTTACACCGGCAAAGGAAAAGATTCATCCGTAATCACACTGCGTCAGATCGGTGTGCTGGATATGTTCGATATCGTTATCACTGGCGACGACGTGGAAGAGCATAAACCTTCGCCGGAAGGAATTAATAAGTTTGTCGGCAAATTCAGTTTGGATCCAGAAAGAGTTTTGATGATTGGTGATGCGATCTCTGATGTTCAAGCTGCAGCAAGTGCCGGTGTTAAATGCGCTTTAGTTTTGTGGGACATTTATTCGAAAGAAAAATACTCGAATGTTACAGCAGATTATATTTTTAAAACGGTTGATGGGTTTTTGAAGTTTCTGAAAGAAAGCATCTAAATTTTATTTTCTCGCCAGCCACACGTCAGGGTTTTGGTAATTCCTCTCGCTCCAAATTTCGAAATGAAGAATGTTGCCTTCAAGACTTTCGTTAACACTGCCAATTGCATTTCCGGCTTTGATGCGCTCACCTTCCTTCACGGAAATGTTGGCAACGTGACCATAAACGGTTCTGTATTCATCACGATGTGTGATAATTACAACGCTTCCGTAGCCCGGTATCCAATCGATTGCGGAGACAATTCCTTCGGCAACGGCGCGAACGCTTTCTTTTCCGCGGACGGCAATGTCAATTCCGTAATTAAGCGTCACTGTATTCAGTTTTTCATTTTTGTTCTCGCCGAAATCGCGGACTACTCTTCCCTCTTTGATGGGCCAGCTTAGTCTCCCTTTGAGCTGCCCAAAATTCTCAAAACCGCTGTAGTCAAAATCCTGAACATTCTTTTTCATGTTCATTTTGTTTTCGTGAGATTTCGCTTTTCGTGCCCGTTCAGTTTCGATAAGTTTTGCAATCAGATTCTTAATAACAATTTCAGCGCGCCGTTTAGAAGAAATTTCTGCGGCAATTGATTTTTTGTCCTTCTTCAATACAGCAAGCAGCTCTTTCTTCTCTTTCTCTTTTTGTTTCAGAGATTCATGTTCTGTCATTTTCTGATCGACAAGATTCTGCTTCGTTTCTTTTTCATCGACCAGCCGGAGTCTTAATTCGTTCAGTTGCTCACGGTTTGACTTCAACGCGCCTAATGTTTTGGCGTTTTCATCCGAGACGTACTGCAAATATTTGTAGCGTTGTACCGCTTGGTTAAAAGATTCCGCATTAAAAACAAACCGCCACATCGAAAGTCCGCGGTTCTTATAAACCCAAACAACGTAGCGCGCATAACTTTCTTTCAGATTTTTTATGCGGTTTTCGATACTGTCAATCCTCGCCTGGATTTGCCCGATAGCAATTTCCTTTTCGTTCTCTTCAGCTAAAAGGTTGTTGATCAGATTATTCAACAAAAGGTTTTGGCGGTTAAGGTTTTCCAGAGTTTGAAGAGATTCTCTCTCTGTTCTAGATTTGTTCTGTAGTTCTTTTTCGAGACGAGTGATTTCTTGTTTAATCTTATCGAGTTGGAGGTTTTGTTTGTGCAGGTTCTCGGCAGTTTGCGAAAAGAGAACAGTGAATCCGGCGAACAAACAAATCAGTATATATTTACCAATCAATGATTTTTGCATCGTTTGGAATGTCCAGTTTCAGATTCCCGATTTCATTGTTCACATCAACAGAACGATATTGAATTTTTATTTTTTGATTGTTCGTTAACTCGTTCACATCAATTAAGAACGGAACAGGTGTGTCTTCATACTTTCTAAACTTCGAGTAGTCGGCGTTCACCAATTTTTTTCCTTTGAAACTATTCAGCTTGTAACCGGTTATTCCCAAATCATCTCTCCGAATTGAATAAATGCTCGCAGTCGAAGCTGAGGAATCATAATAAGTAAGATTGTACTGATCGCTGTCGGTTTCATATTTGTCCGGTTCTCTTCTGAGTTTATCCGTCAAGTTTACAGAGCCGGTGAGCAAATCGAGAAGTTCTTCGAATGAGATATCTATCTTTAGAATGTCGTTCATTACGCCGGATTTCAGTTTGCCTCTGTACAATCTATTGTTGATAACATCATAAAATTGAAAATTCTGCTGAGTGATTAGAGCCGAAGCGAGATCGATACCAAACGGTCCGTAGAAAGCAACTTTCACGGTATCCGGTCGTTTTATTTGTACTTGAAAATTACTTTTGGCATCAATCTCCGAAGTCTTAATAGTGATTGTACCGTTGCCGACGAAGTTTTTTATTTTTCTTCTGTTAGCTTCCAGCCGTTTAATTAGCCTATCCGCAGAAACAATCTGTTCTTCTTGAACCGGTTTTGATGGAATACATCCGTCCATATACAGTAATGAAAATATCGACATGATCGATATTAAAAGAAAACTTTTCCTCACAATTCTCCCTTATCAATTTTTCGTTTTATTTCGGATTTGCTTTGATCCAGACTGAAAGCTTTATTCCATAATTGTTTAGCTTTTTCTTTTTGACCGAGTCTAAAATAAATATCTCCGAGGTGATCTAAAATTGTTGCATTTTTTTCTTCCATGTTTGACGCGGCTTCAACATTCTTTTTTGCGTTGTCAAGACTATCTAGTTTGAAGTAGATCCAACCTATAGTATCGAGATACGATGCATTCTTCGGTTCTTGCGCGACAGCTTTCTTCGACATCCCAAGCGCGTTCTGCAAATCTATTCCACGTTCGGAAAGCGAATATGCATAGTTGTTCAAGATAAGCGCGTTCGTTGAATCCAGCTGCAATGCCTTTGTATAAAGCGAATCGGAAATTTTATATTCTTTTTTCGATTCATGTATCATCGCGGTGATGCTGAGGACTTGAATATTGTTCGGATCAATTGAAAGAGCTTTCTGCAAATATACCAGCGCTTCTTCATCGTTTTTCAATTGGTTCAGCGTGTATCCCATCGCAGAAAGTGCCGTTACATCATCCGGATTTATTTTCAAAGCACGCTGAAGCGCTTCCTTCGCTTTCAAGTGATCATTTTCTTGAGACAGAGCCAGACCGTAAATAAGATTAACCGCAAAGTCGTTCGGAAATTTCGAATACGCCTTTGACATGTAAGAAATTGCATCTTTGTATTTTCGATTATCGAACAACAGACCGCCTAAGCGCACCCACACTTGTGCATTCCACTCGGCAAGTGTAGCAGCTTTCTTCAAATATTCGATCGCGATTGAATCTTGTTTTTCTCGTATTCCGATTTCACCAAGGTAAGCATTAACTTGCCAATCGGCGGTGTCTTTGTCTATCGTCTGAAAAATTTCTTTCGCAATGTGAAGATTGTTCGAATCTTTTTCTGAAGCAGCAAAGAAGGAAGTTCCAATTCTAATTTTCGCTTCCATGTTCACTTGCGGATTGGCGACGAGTTTCAAATATTCACCCGACGCATCTTTCCAATCCCCTTTTTCAATCATAACTCTCCCCTTCAGTTCCAGCAGATCAAAATCATCCGGGAAACTCGCGAGAGATTCATTCACCATCGATAAAGCTTTGTCGTATTCTTTTGTTTTTATATAGGCATCGATTAAAACTTTTTGAAGTTGAAGATTTGACGGGTTAAGCTTAACCAGCTCGGCAACCATCTTAACTGTTTCTTGAATGTTTCCCATCCTTTCATTCAAAGCAACTAAGCGAACGAGAACACTCCACTCAGGACCGATCAGATCAATAACTTTTTTGTAAAGTTTCAGCGCTTCGTTTGGTCTTTTGGCTTCATAGATTTGCGCCAGACTGAAATACGCGGTGTAAGCAGTTGAGTCTAACTTTATGATTTGATTATAAACCGCGGCAGATGAATCTTCCAAATGTGAAGAACTGTAGATAGATGCTAGCAACGTCATGTACTCAACGTTACCGGAATCATTCTTAACCGCCTGTTGGGCAAAATTAATTGCGGATGAGAGTTTATTCAAACGGAAGTAGTTCTTCGCCACAGTGTAATAAATTCCCGCCTTCTGATCATACTTCAAAGCGGTTAAATACTTTGCGATGGCGTCGTTGAATTGTCCTTTGGTTTCCAAAACACAACCGTCAATAAAGTTTTGTTCTGCTATTTTCTCTTTGTCTGCGCGGCTCAGCTTTACCGGGGGCGCTTCGCTCGATTCAGCTTGTTTTACTACTTCTTGAGAACATCCGGTCAGCAGGGATGCAACATATATTATGATTAAGAGCTTCTTCATATATCCGTGTAATTTGATGCAAAAAATAGTTGTAAACCCTTATAATCACAAGGAGAAAGATTGTTCCGGCTTCATCATTTATCTATCTTTGCAAAAAAAATTTGATGATGCTCAAGTTCGATCTGGCAATTTCTTATAAATGGGTTTATGATGAAGAGCTCGTTCAGTTGATCGAAGATATTTTCCATAGTCACGGCTCAACAACTTTTCTTATTCGCAATTATAACATCGACGAGGTAATTGATAGAGTTAACCGGAAGGAATTACAGTTCAAAGCATACTTAGACCGGGCTTCGGATGAAGACCGCGCGTTTGAACCAATTTCAAAATTGCTGCAACGCCACCATTGTTATTTGATCAATCCGCACAACAAAGTTTTGAAAGCTACCGATAAATCAACAATGCATAAACGGCTGCTGAAAAAGAAATTCAGACTGCCGGATACACATCTCATTCCGCGGTATTCACAAACACAGCAGTTGAAATTGAACGAATATGATCTGTTGCAACTCGGATCACCTTTTGTCATTAAACCAGCGGTCAATTCCGGCGGCGGTGAAGGCGTAATCAGAAATGCTGTTTCACTGCAGCAAATTATTGACGAACGAATCACGCATCCGAACGAAAAGTTTTTAATTCAAGAAAAAATTAAGCCGCGTTTTTTTGCCGGACGACGCGCTTGGTTCAGAATTTTATGGGCTTTCAACAAAGCAATCCCAATTTGGTGGGACGATCAGACTCACATTTATAACATCGTCACAAAAAAGGAAATCGCGCGCTTCAACCTTTTACCGCTTTCACGAATTACATCTAAGCTGGCAAGAATAACCAACCTCGATTATTTTTCTACCGAGATTGCAGTTACCAAAGATCATAATTTTGTTATGATTGATTACGTGAACGACCAGTGCGACATGCGGCTGAAGTCAAACCATCCGGACGGTGTTCCAAATGAAGTTGTTTCTGAATTTATCGAAAGGATGAGGAAAAAAGTTTTCTCGCTCTAAAAATTCATATCGTCTTCAACGGTTGCCAGCATATTCAAATAACTTTGATACCTTAACTTGGCAATCAATTCTTTTTCCACGGCTTCGATAATAGCGCAGCCCGGCTCGTGATCATGCGTGCAAGTATTGAATCTGCAATTATCTTGAAATGGTTTGAACTCGACAAAGTAATGTCCCAAATCTTCCTTGCGTACCCCGTAAGGATCTATCTCGCGAATACCGGGTGTGTCGATGATAAACGTTCCAACATCAACTTTTCGTAAAACACTTGTAACCGTGGTGTGCTTCCCTTTTGATGTTGAATCGCTGATTGTTCCAATTTTGAAATTCAGACTTGTGTAAATCTCATTCAGCAGTGATGACTTTCCAACTCCGGATTGACCCCACATCAAATTGATTCTGTTTTTCATGGCTTCGCGCAATTCTTCTAAACCGTTTTTAGTGATTATGCTCGTCGCAAAAACTTCGTAGCCAATTCCTTGATAAAGCTGAACGAGAGTTTTGAAATCTTCACTGGTATCCAAATCGGTTTTATTGATTACAATGATCGGCTTGATGTGAGAACTTTCTCCGATAACTATTAATCTGTCTATCAAACGGTTATTAAGTTTTGGAAGTTGGCAGCTTGAAACAATAACCAGGTTATCGATGTTTGCGGCAACAATTTGTTCAAGCCGCTCGCCCCGTGTACTTGCGCCTTTAATCTTAGGGGCTTTTCTCGAAATGTAATTTCTTCTTGGAAGGATTTTTTCTATTACACCGGAACCGTCATTGTTCATCTCGTACAAAACTTGATCGCCGACGGCAACAATATCAACGGCAAAAAGTTTACCGCGTTTCAATGCAAATTCTTTTTGAAATCTCCCCCGCAGCGAACATCTTACTTCTTCATCTTTTTCATTCAACAAATAGTAATTATTGCTTTCAGTCTTGAAGACAGTGCCTTGAATTTTTACCTCCGTTTAAAAATAAGAAGCACCTTAAAAATAAGGTGCTTCCGAGGGGTTGTCAATCAGTAGTACTTCGAGGAGGATTAATCCACCTAAGGCGGATTAAAAGTTGTAAGTAACTCCAATCACAAAATTATCTTTTGTTAAGTCTTGGTTGGTGCGGGAAACATTGAATCCGTAATTGTCGCCAAAATCTTTCCACCATCCGTGAGAGTAAGCGAGATTAAGTGAAAGATTAGACGCGGTTTTGTAGCCGAGACCAACAGTTACATATTTCTTATCGTAGTCGGTAGGATCACCCTGGTACGGCGACGGTTTATACATGAATCCGCCTCTGAAAGCAAATCCGCTGTTTGGAATTCTAACTTCAGCACCGGCATTCAAATTATAAACGGTTCTGAAAAGTGATTTGATATCATTGTTGTTTTGTTCCCGCGTGATTTGGTCGAGTCCGCTTGAAAACCGCATTTGAGTAAAATCAATCATTGTTGCATCGGCGCTCAGTGTAACAATATCGTTTTTGAACGAACCGCCTAATGTAAATTCGTACGGAGTTGTAATATCGTACTCGCTCCGGTAATCAATTGGCGGATTGATTTTGAAAGTAGTGTTTGTGAAATTGCTTTCGCCGTAAACCGAATATGTTTCTTTGATCGTGTAAGTTCTCGGGAATCGAATTGACGCGCCGAGATTAAATGAATCATTAACTTTGGCTAACATTCCGATCTTTGCATCCCAGCCGGAAATATTCCAATCCAAAATTGTATTTCTGTAAAACGATTGGAAACCGGCGGTTCTGCTGTCGGTTGGATCGAGTTGAAAATTAGCGGGATAACTGCCGGGATTTTTCTCCCAATAGTCCAACGTTCTTTTAAATGTGCCCGTGATAACGTTAACAGTAGCACCGACGAATACATTTTGTTCAACTTCAACCGCGCCTCCGAAGTACCAACTGTTAATTGTTCCTTCGCTAAGAATGTTACCGCTCTGATTTAATTTTCCGTTTATTAATGTCGTGTCGGCAAGTGGTTTATTGTTGGCGTCACGCGGCGTATAACTTAACCCCAAATTGTATGCAAAATCTCTGTCGTCCGGATTTGTTGAGAAAACCAAATTTTGAATTTTGGAAGTGCTGCCGCTGTTGTACCCGTTGAATTTTATTACATTGTTAAAATCTTTCAGTTGGTTATATCCTAAAGCAAACACCAGACTTCCTCTTGACGTTGGAATAGGAAACGCAAATCCAAATTGGCTTAGTTTTGTAGAACTGTTGGAAGCGTTTGTACTGTTTCCAAAAAATGTTACGTTATTGCTCAAAGAATTATTTCCTAATGCGCCGTCAAATTGCAGTTTTCGAATTAGACCAAAACCTGCCGGATTAAAAATTGCAGCGGATAAATCATTGCTTATAGCTGTGTACGCATTTCCCATTCCGAGAGATCTGGGACCGCTGATAATTCCCGGGTCACTCAACCTTAATGCATCATTGAAGTCCTGCGCATGAAGTGTGCAAACCATCATCAGCAAGAACATTCCTAGAAACTTCAAATAGCTTTTCATAATTTCCTCAACGTTGTTGAATAATTAATACTGTACCAACGAAACAATAATTATCTTCCGCGACCACTTGATTCTCTAGAACCTGAACCCGATCGTCCTGAACTTTCAGAACGCGGCGCTTCAGACGGTGCGGGTTGAGAGCTGGGTTCACTTCTTGGCGTATAGCTCGGAGCCGGTCTTTCGGAACGCGGCGGAGGAGAATAACTTGGACGTGAACTTTCTCCTCTGGTAGCTCGCCCAGATTCACCGCTTCTGCGATTCGAATTATCCCTAACCTGAGGGTCTTGTCTTTCATTTCTGTTGCGCGATCTTACCTCAGCGTTACGTGAACTTGTGTTATTTCTCGGAGTTTCCTTTGATAACCTAGAACCGGAATTGTTTCCCGGGTTGGCTTCACGAGAAACTCTAACATTATTAAGATCAACATTCAAACCGGTGTTAGCATTTCTATCTCTTGTTGGATATCCTACTCCAGCTGCCGAACTTCTACCGCCACCGCCTGAATTTCTATATCTTGTAGCAGAACCACGGTCACCTTCGTTACCTCTCGGTCTCAAAGCTGTGTACGATCTGTACTTATAATTTGTGTACGGCATATAGTTACCCCAGTAGTTGTTGTAATATCCCCATAAACTGTTGGGATAATAGTAGTTGGACCAGTAATAGCCTTGTCCCCAATAGTAATAAGGACTGTAACCATACCCATCATACCCGAAAGGATCGTAGTAGTATCCTAAGTTGAAACCATAAGAAGGATAGTATCCCCAAAGGAATCTTCTGTAGCCTGAATAACTGCCGTCGTTGTAATAATTGTAGTCGTAGTTATTCTGATCATAGTAGCCTGTTGAATCTTGGTTGTAATATCCAGTCGAATCTTGGTTCAGATCATTTTGCGAATACTGCCCGTCACCGTTTGTGTATCCACCATTTCCATAACCAGTATTACGGACGGCAATTTGAGTATAACAACCGCCCAACCATAAAAGCGGAACGACGGCTAATAACTTGATTAATGTTTTCATGACACCACCCTTAAAAATTCTATATATCTTATACAAAAACTGTACCCTTTTCAGTTCCAAAAGAAAGGTAGAAATGCAGCTATTTGAATGAAAGCTAAGTTATGTGTATAGAAGAGTAAACTTATGTGTTCGTTTTGAAATACAAACGGCTAGAATAAACTTTTTACGTATTCAACAAAAATACCTCTATCGGCACTGTTGCTGTTAATTCGTTTGTTATCCAACAAATCTCTGAAATTTAAGCCGAGCGTTAAACCTTCCCCAACCGACCAGCGCAGACCCATATTCAAATATCCGTTGCCTTTCCCTAGTGAACTGCCTGTATTATCGTTGGTTCCAAAATCGTATTCACCAAGCAATGAGACTTTTCCGCCAAGGGTTTTTTCGAAGCCGACACCGATGTCTATGTCTTTGTCGCCATCATTTCTTTCGAGAGAATAGTTAATTACTCCGTGAAGACTTAAGTAGCCGAAGAATTCAAAATTTTTTGCTGCGGCAGCAAAGAATCCAGGTGACTTTATTTGGTATCGATCAAGATCGCGGTTATAGTTTCCCTTGCCTTGTGAATCAAAACCAACCGTGATTGCCGGTAACGCTTGACTCTCGTCGACGATTCTTCCTCTTATGTTAATGCCGGGAAGCTTATACCACTCAATATTTCCGGAACCGATAATATTACTTCCACCGTAAGAAATTCCGAAACTAAATCCTTCAAAGACGCCAACTTCAATTTTTGAAACTACAACCCCGTTCGGCATAATATCCATGGATACGCCGGTAAAACCTTTCTGAAGGATTCCGGCTGTCGGCAAATCGATCAAATTTCTGTATTCGTATTTTGCATTCGAGCCGCTTGTGCCTTGGCAAAATAATTGAGAGCTAATGAAAAGAATAAATATTAAAGAAAAGATTTTTTTCATTGTGGTTTCGTCCCGCAAATCTTAAAAGTAAATTAGAAAGAATTTTTGTCTTATGCAGAAAAAACTAGGCGAAAGTAATTCTTACCTTGATCCAAACAAGGCTTATCTTTTTTTAAATGTCGTTCCGAATTTACTGTCTTCAAGAATAATACCTAGTTTGTTCAAAT
Source organism: Bacteroidota bacterium (assembly GCA_021820065.1). Taxonomy (GTDB): domain Bacteria; phylum Bacteroidota; class Ignavibacteria; order Ignavibacteriales; family Melioribacteraceae; genus Fen-1258. Next base: position 29,950 of record JAKAEE010000007.1, read on the forward strand.
CATTTCTAATCTGATCTGCAAGAGAGAAATTCTTTTCTTTCTTTAGAGTTTCTCTTACGCCAATCAACAATTTAATTAAATCATCTTCCAATATACCCTCCGAAGATTTTCCTAATTGTTCCAAACTAATTATTCCCAGCACGTTATCAGCTACATCCTTCAAGAATTTCTTAGCGTCAACAAAAAACTGAATCTTAATTTTCTCATTATCAGAGATTATTTTATTTACCGCCTTTACAAAATCAAAAATTACCGCAACGCCTTGCGGCGTGTTGAAATCATCATCCATTACTTTTGCAAAGTCATCGTAGTATTTCTGAAAATCAAAATCGGGATTGACGCCATTGTCGGTTGCAGCTTTTAAGGAGTGTTCAATTTTTTCAGCAAGGTTTATGATCTTCTCAGCCCCCTTCTGAGCGGAGTCAAGTAGCTCGTCACTGAAATTAAGCGGACCGCCATAATACGTTTGAGAGAAGAAAAGTCTTATTGCTTCTGCTGAGTATTTTGTAAGTATCTCTCTTGCGGTAAAAAAGTTGCCCAACGATTTAGACATCTTCTCGTTCTGAATATTTAAAAAACCAAAGTGCATCCAATAGTTTACAAACTTTTGTTCGAATGCCGATTCACTCTGCGCAATTTCGTTTTCGTGATGTGGAAAAATCAAATCATTCCCTCCGGCATGAATGTCTATTGTCTTACCTAGAAGAGTCGTACTCATTGCAGAGCATTCGATATGCCAGCCGGGCCTGCCTTTTCCCCATGGGCTGTCCCACGAAGGCTCACCTTCTTTTGTTTTTTTCCAAAGAGCAAAATCCAAAGGATTTTTTTTCTCATCATTAATTTCAATTCGAGCCCCCGCTTCCAGCTCATTAATATTCTTACCACTCAATTTTCCATACTCATTAAACTTCGATACATCAAAAAACACATTCCCGTTAACGTTGTATGCAATACCTTTCTTTTCCAAATCGGAGATTAAATTTATCATCGTTTCAATATGGTTCGTTGCCTTAGGATTAAAAGTTGCGGCGCTAACCTTGAGTTTTTTCAAGTCCTCAAAAAAAGCTTGTGCATAATAAGCAGCAACTTCCGATGCCGGTTTCTTTTCCTGTATTGATTTCTTGATGATATTATCATCTACATCAGTAATGTTCATAGTGAACTTTACATTGAAACCTTTGAACTCAAGATATCTTCGTATTATGTCCGCCATGATAAATGAGCGGGCGTTTCCAATATGAAAAAAATCATAAACGGTAGGTCCGCATACGTACATCGTTACTAAACCCGGGTTAATGGGATGAAATTCTTCTTTTTTGCGCGAAAGTGTATTATAAATCAGCATTTTAACTCGATAATTAATAGTTGATATTTACAAATTTTGCTTAGTTCTAACAAGAAATAAATAAAAAAATAGTCTTTGACAAAAATTTAATACTTAAACTAAAAAAATCTTTTTTAGACTTTGACATCTTTATTATTTTTTTTATTTTCAAGTAGAAATTAGAATAAAAAGCACAAATCTCTTTTTATCTCTATTTCGGATGATTGAGTCGTAAAAGATAATACTTTAATTAATGGAGGATCAAAATGATTCGTAAATTTACAATTATTCTCTCCGCATTGATACTAGCTACAACATCTTTGAGCGCACAAACTGTGAACTTAACTTTTTCGCCTTACGGAGTATCTCCGCGCGATGTTGCTAAATCCAAAACAGATATTTACGCCTACCCCTTTAGTGGTTTAACAAATGTCGGCGTTGGAACATTGTGTTATTTTAAGGCAGCAATTACAGGCAAGAAATTTGCTTCACCGGTTTTTTCTATTACGAAGAAACCGTCTGGTTCTACAACTAAAATTGGAACAACGAAAGATATTCAGAATGACTCGACTCAGATAATTACGTTTACACCTGATAAGGCAGGGACATATGTTCTTTCAGTGACAGACGGAAGTTATACGAGTGTTCTAACATTTAATGCAGCAAAATATGTAGGCGTTTATAATACTGTAATAAATGGAATAGATACCAAGTTACAATGTAAAACATGCCATTCCGGCAAAGTTGGTGAGTGGGAAAATACTTTGCACTCTTCAATGTTTACTCGAGCGATGAAAGCAACTCCGGGTTTAAGCGGTCCTACAGATCATTACAGCAAGAATTGCATTGGTTGCCATACAACAGGTTATGACGCAGATTCAACTGCTGTAAATGATGGATTCGACGATCTTCCATTCACTTATCCTTCTGTTGTAACTCCTCAAACTTACGATACGTTAGTTGTTAAATTTCCAAAGGCAATGTTGAGAGCAAACATTCAATGTGAAAGCTGCCATGGTCCGGCAAGTGGACACCTAGGTACTACAACAGATGAGAGGATGGTAGCTTCATGGGATGCTAAAGTTTGCGCTTATTGTCATGATTCAGGAACCCATCACTTTTTCCCAGACCAATGGGCAACTTCAAAACATGCGGTCTCCACTTCCTATCCAACCGGATCCGGACGAGAGACTTGCGTAAGATGCCATAGCGGTAAAGGATTTGCAGAATTTGTTGAAGGTGTTTCAACAACAGACCCCTATTTTGATGCCTCTTATGTACCAATCACTTGTGCAGCCTGCCATGATCCACATAGCGACGCAAATGTTAATCAGCTGAGAACAGTGTCAGTTAGTTTATTGGCGCCTGGTGGAACGACAAAACAAATCACCAATGCTGGCAAAGGTGCTCTATGTATGAATTGTCACCAATCAAGAGCTGAAGCAAATGCGGCTATAGCCGGTGCCGGAACATCAGCTATCAATTTGCGATTTGGACCTCATTATGGAGCGCAAGGCGATATGTTGGAATCGAACAATATGCTAGAATTGGGCGGACAAAAATTAGCTACGACAAATCATATCGGAGCTACTGTTGACGCATGCGTAAGATGTCACATGTATAAAAATAATGTTTCTGCTGATGCCCAGGGTAATATAATCAAAATGGGCAATCACACTTTTAGTATGATGTCTCCTGATGGAACCGACAATATGGAAGCTTGTGCACAATGCCATGGCTCCACATTCGGAACCGGTTTCGATCAAGTTAAATTTTACTTGAACGGCTCCGCTGATTTTGATAACAACGGTGTTGAAGAAGGACTGCAGATTGAAGTTCAAGGAATGATTACCAAAGTAATGGCACAATTAGCAACGACAATACCAGGTGTGGTGCTAAGTACAAGCTACGGATTTACGAAAGATGATGGAACGTGGTTTGGATTCCCCACCCCTTCTTCCAAATGGACAAAAGATCAATTGAGTGCATATTGGAATGCATTTACCGCATTTGAAGATAAGAGCGGTGGTATCCATAATCCAAAATATATTGTCACTGCTTTACGTGGTGCGATGAAACTTCTCGGTATCGCAACAGCAGTTAAACAAGACTATCAAGAAACTGTACCAACAGATTACGTTGTATATCAAAACTATCCGAATCCGTTCAACCCATCAACTAACATCAGATTCGCATTACCGAAAGAATCTCATGTCAAGTTGACTGTCTATGATGTAACCGGCAGAGAAATCGTAACACTTGTTAACGATAATCTAAACGCTGGTGTTCATACTGTTGAATGGTCTGCAAAAGACTTGGCTTCGGGTATGTATCTCTATAGAATAGAAGCTGGTAACTTTGTTCAAGTTAACAAGATGATCTTACTCAAGTAATTCTTTCTCGATAAACTTTTACTGGGACCCCCAATTACTGGGGGTCTTTTTTTATGCGTCAAAAAAAGCGTTCTCAATTTTTGATATATTTCAATTGTAAAATTTTGCGAGTTTATAATGAGGATCGAAAAAGACTCATTAGGAGAAGTAGAACTACCCGATGATTCTGCGTACGGAATTCATTCGTTAAGAAGCTGCAACAATTTCATAAAATCGGGGGAAAGAATCCATCCATATCTCATCAAAGCTTTTTTCGAAGTTAAACTTGCAGCTGCAGAAACAAATTACAAATGTGGAATTCTTCTGAAAGAAAAATATGAAATCATACATGAAGCGATTCATATTTTACTTACTGAGAGCGAACAATGCATACAAGGCAAGTCGGATGACATTTATAAGAAGATTATTGTTGATCCCTACCAAGGAGGCGCAGGCACCTCTCTTAACATGAATATTAATGAAGTGATCGCTAATACTGCACTCAAGATCGCAAACAAGAATTGCGGAGATTATTCTTCCATTCATCCATTGGACGATGTGAACTTAAGCCAATCGACAAACGATACATTTCCCACAGCATTCCGCGTTGCTGCAATTTATATGCTGCGAGAGCTTGCAGATTCTTTCGCAAAATTGCAAAACTCTCTTCAGAAAAAAGAAAGTGAGTTCAAGAATGTTTTGAAACTTGGAAGGACTCAATTTCAAGATGCGGTTCCAATTACGCTGGGACAAGAATTTGGCGCTTATGCACAAGCCATAGCCCGTGATCGCTGGAGAATTTATAACGCCGAAGAACGGTTGAGATCAGTGAATCTTGGAGGAACAGCAGTTGGAAATTCTGTCAGTGCGCCGAAAGATTATGTCTTGAACGTGAACAGTATTTTGAAAAAAATCACAAAACTTCCAATCGCCAAAAGTGAAGATTTAATTGATTCGACTCAGAACATGGATGTGTTTGTTGAAGTTCACGGATTGGTGAAAGCTGGCGCTACTTCAATAATTAAGTTATGCAACGATCTTCGATTTATGTCAAGCGGTCCCAACGGAGGCATAGGAGAAATAAATCTTCCGCCAATGCAAGCTGGCTCAAGCATTATGCCGGGTAAAGTGAATCCGGTAATTTTAGAGAACGCGATTCAAATCAGTGAGTTAGTAAAATCCAACGATATGCTGATCAGTAACTTGGTCTCTTCCGGTAATCTGGAGCTTAACGCATTTGCACCATTGATTGCGCACTCTTTTCTTAAGTCTCTCTCCTACTTAAAGGATTCAAACATAAATCTCGCTCTCAAATGTATAGATGGCATCACAGCCAACATTGAGCGCTGCAAACTAAACTTAATCAATTCATCGGCTATCGCGGCTTCGCTGATAACCACGTTCGGTTATGAAACAATACAAGAACTTGTAAAGTATGCATACGAACGAGAAATGCCTTTTGTAAAAGCATTGATGAAGAGTAAGCTTTTGAGCGAACAAGAATTATTTAATATCATTTCAAAAGATTTGGGTATAGACATTGAATAAGGTTGCACAATCGGAAAGAACTCACATCGCATTTATCGGCAGAAGAAATGTGGGCAAATCTTCGTTGATGAATAAATTCATTGGACAAGATTTAGTGATTGTAAGCGATACGCCCGGCACAACTACCGACCCCGTTAAAAAATCCATGGAGTTGCTTCCTTTCGGTCCGGTTGTACTTATTGATACAGGCGGAATAGACGATGTCGGCGAACTTGGCGAAAAACGAATCGGCAAAACTGTCAGAATTATTTCCGAAGCAAATTTCGCTCTTGTCGTGCTGGATTCTCAATCACCTATTTCTAGCGATGAACAAAATCTTCTGGATCATTTAAGGAAATTAGAGCTCCCGTTCCTAGTCGTTCTCAACAAAAGTGATCTTGGTACAAACTACCAAATCATTGAAGAGTTGAATAAAGCCGGCATTAAATTTCATTCGGTGTCGTGCAGAACCGGCGAAGGTGTTTATGAACTCAAAGAAAAAGTTTCCGCGCTGCTTCCAGCGGAAGAAGAACATCCTCTTGTTGGAGATTTGATCAAGCAGCACGAGGTAATTGTTCTTGTAGTTCCTATCGATTTGGGAGCGCCGAAAGGACGATTAATAATGCCGCAAGTGCAGACAATCCGCGAGTCTCTTGATGAAGATGCAATCGTTATAGTCGTAAAAGATAAAGAACTGAGAGCTGGACTTGGCAAATTAAGCCAGCCTCCAAAATTAGTTGTAACCGATAGTCAAGCAATCATGAGAGTAAGTGCCGACGTGCCCGACGAAATTCCACTTACAACATTTTCGATACTGATGGCGCGTTACAAAGGCGACCTTGCCGAATATGTCAACGGCATCAAACGAATTGAAGAATTAAAACATGGCGACAAAGTTTTGATTGCCGAAGCTTGTTCACATCATGAACAAGAAGACGATATTGGCAAGGTAAAAATTCCGCGATGGTTGAGACTGCACACGAAAAAGAATCTCGATATTGATATCAAAAACGGTCAAGACTTTCCAGAGAATCTTTCCGAGTATAAACTAATAGTTCATTGCGGCGGATGCATGTTGACGCGCAGAGCTATGCAGATGCGAATCAAACAAGCAAAGATTGCCGAAGTCCCGATTGTGAATTACGGTTTGGCAATTTCGTACATGCACGGAGCCATACCGCGCGTTTTGATGCCTTTTAGTGAAGCTATCGCGGCTTGGCAAACATCAAATAAAAATTAGAAATAGAATTTTTCGCCGATCAGTTATTTTTGGCACCGGATGATTTCAAGAATTCTATCGTTTCCTTTATCCCCTCTTGATAAGCCACTGGTTTATATTTAAAAAAGTTTCCGAACTTTGCCGAGTCGAAATAATAATCGAATTCACTTTGGTAAATCATTTCATAGAGTTCATAAATTGTCTTATCGAATAAACCGGCAGCTTTAACCATCCATTTCTTCAATACAAAATAATTTGGTTTAACACCAAGTTCGCGCGCAATTATTTCGATAAAAGTTTTTCCATCCACAGGTGGGTTGTAAGTCGGCAAATGCCAAACTTGATTAAATGCCTCGTTATTGTGTGCAAGCAAGTATAGCGCTCTGCTGCAATCAAGCGTGTAAGTATAGGAATGAAGAGTTGAGGCGTCAGCCAACCATTGTGCGCGTTTCCCTTTCATTAAATTATCAATCGCAAGAACATACGGTACGCTCGATTTGGTAGCGTAGGGTCCGTAGAAATCAGCCGCTCTCGTAATCATTGCCGATAAATTTCCGCTCTTATATTCTTGTTCCAACTGTAAAGCAATCTTTGCCCGGAGTTCTCCCTTTTTTGAACAAGGGTTGTACGGTGTTGTTTCTGTCATCTTGCCGTCAACTTTACCGTACATATAAACGTTATCGAAAAAAATTAATTTAGCGCCGGCGGATTTACATGCGTTAATTGCGTTCTGCATTATTACCGGCCACTTTTCTACCCAAACGTTGTAATTGTAAGCGAGCCCGGCAAGCAAATAAACAACATCTGAACCTTTGACAGCACTCAGGGTATCTTCATAAGAAGTAAGATCTCCTTTAACAGATTCTGCGCCTTTTACTTGAATGCCGCTTCTTGAAAAAAGTTTAACACTTTGTTCATGTTTCAGTAATTCATTAGTGAGTGGGCTGCCGATTGCACCACCGGCGCCTAAAATTGTATGTATCATCTTTCTCCCGTGATTGTCTTACAGATTAAGAACTGGTTCGCAGTTTATTAAGTAACAACAAAAAATCCTCCGGTAGTTCCGAATCCAAAAAGATTTTCTTTTGAGTATGGGGATGAATGAATCCCAGTGTCTTGGCGTGAAGCGCTTGACGCGGCATTACTTGAAGCAAATTATCTATTCTCGATTTCATTTTTGGTAATTGTGAACCATACACAATCACTCGCCCGCCGTAAGTCGGGTCGCCGAAGATCGGATGTTTTATGTGCGACATATGAACGCGTATCTGATGTGTGCGCCCGGTCTTGAGATTTAATTTCACCAGAGATGCAAATTCAAATTCTTCGATCACTTCGTAAAAAGTGTGTGCGTGTTTCCCTTCAACCGGATGGACAGTAAATATTTTTCTGTCTTTTGTACTTCGCGTAATATTGCCAACCACTTCACCTTTACTCTTTTTAAAGATACCCCAGCAAACAGCCCAATACTCTCTTTCGATTGAGTGATCGTAGAACTGCTTTGCAAGACGCGCATGAGTCCATTCATCTTTTGCGATCAATAATAAACCGCTCGTGTCTTTGTCAATGCGGTGAACAATTCCCGGTCTGCCAGGTACACCTGCTGTGCTTAATTTTTTTGTGTGATAGAGCAGAGCATTAACGAGCGTGCCGGTGTAATTACCTAAAGAAGGATGCGCTACCATTCCCGCCGGTTTATTTACAACCAGCAAATAATCATCCTCATAAATAATGTCGAGGGGAATGTCTTCAGCTTCATTTTGCTCAGGTCTCGGAGACGTCGGAATGGTGAGTTCAATTACGTCTAACGGGACAACTAAATAATTTGATTTGACAATTTTTCCGTTAGCGGTAACGCAGTTTGCTCTGATAAGTTTTTGAATGCGGGAACGTGTGGCATTTTCGACGGTGTTGGCTAAGAAAACATCAATGCGTTCTTTCTTCTTTCCCTCCGGAATTTCAATCTTTATTTTCTTCTCTGTTACTATCTTGCCCATCAGTCAAACTTCTATTTGATATTTCCAACGTTTCATCTGCAACAATTTCTTTTTCATCGAGAGGATTTGATACTGAAACCGGTATATCACCAGCGGCTACTTCCACCGGCGGACGGTAAAATAAAATTAACAGAATCACTCCAATGGTAACGCTTGAATCAGCAATATTGAATATTGGAAACCGGTCAAAAGTTCTGCCGAAAATTGTGAAATCAAAAAAATCGAAATTGAAAAAATCAACAACCTTACCGTAGAACACGGGTGCGTAACCATAAAATACACCGTAGAAAGTTCTATCGATTAAATTTCCGATTGCGCCGCCCAAAATAAATGCCAGAGCAAGTTTTACAATTAATTTTTGATGACGGGATTTCCACAAGTAATAAAATATACCTATGCTTGCCAGCAAAGAAAAAATCGAGAGGAGTAGTTTAGATGTTTCGTTTACATCTATGCCGAAAGCAATGCCGGGATTTTCTACAAAAGTTATTTTAAAAAAATCTCCGATAACGTTGATGCTTTGTCCGTACGACATGCCTTCGGCTTTCAGATGGAGAAGAGGAAGCGTTCCTCCTTTCACTAAGAATTTTGTTACCTGATCGGTTATAACAATGAACAAAGTTAGGAATAGTACTCTCAAAATAATTCTCGCTCTAATAAAGGATAAATTACATCGATTTCATTTTTTGTTTTACCTGCAGACAATGCTGTGTATGTGGAACTGCCGCAAGTCTGTCTTTCGGAACCAACGGACATGTAGGACACAAGTTCTGCGGTTCGTCAATACATTCGATACAAATGCCGTAAGTACCGTTATCGATTCTTAGCAGTGCATCGTCGAGATAGCCAAGGAATTTGTTTTCGCGTTGAGCCCACAGGTAAAGTTTCTCGCGCTCCATAGCATCTGTTCCCTGTTCCGCCATGTGAAGCGAGTAAGGAGAATTTTCATTAACATACTGACCGGTTGTGGGGTCCATCATCTGTTCTTTAAATACTTGAAGCTGCTCGATGATTTCGTTCCTCTTATCGAGAATAATTTTTTTGAACTCGTCGAGATCTTTTTTCGAATAACCTTGGATTTTTTTTACTTTTTTAGTCGGAGAGATCACCTCAACGTGTTTTCGCGATTTGGAGAACTTTGGAACCTTACTGGTTTTTTTTGCCGATGATTTTGGTTTAGCGATCTTCTTCACAGCTTTTTTCGGTTTGCTCGCCGCCTTCTTCACTGGTTTTGATTTGGCAGCGGTCTTCTTCGCAGTCTTTTTATTAGCTTTTTTGGCCATTTGGTGCCTCCAGTTAACTATTTAATTCTTTGACTTAGCGACAACGATCGAACAATTGTAATCGCCTATTTTCCAATCTTGTTTAAAACCGTCAAGCTTCAAATCAGAATCCAGTTTGTCTGCCAGGACTTCATTGGAAATATAATCAGAAAATTGTTTTACATAACTAACAAATTTTTGATCTGATGAGAATGAAACCGTAATGCGATCAATCACATCGAAGCCCGCATCTTTGCGCATGTTCTGAATTCTATTCACAAATTCACGCGCGTACCCTTCGGCAATTAATTCCTCGGTTAGTTCAGTATCGATGGCAACGGTAATTCCTTCTTCGCTTTCAACAATCCAGCCCTCAATTTCATGACTGATAATCTCGACATCTTCTCGGGAAATTTTCACCGGCTGACCGTCGATTACAAGTTCAAGTTCTCCGCTCTTTTCAATTTCCACGATTTGGTTCTTATTCATTTCCTTGATCGCATTGGTCAACGCCTTAACCAACTTGCCGTATTTTGGTCCCACTACTTTGAAATTCGGTTTCGCTGTTTTGGAGACGATTGCTGAATCATCTTCAAGAATTACCAATTCTTTGATGTTTACTTCTTCAAGAATCACATCTTTCATTTTTTCAAGAGCGCCTTTTTTCGATTTGTCGATAGCGACCATAATCTTTAAGAGCGGCTGGCGAACTTTCAAATTGTTTTTCGCGCGGATAGATCGAGTCAAGAATACGATCCGCTGGGCAACATCCATTTTAACTTCAAGCTCCGGCTCGGAATAAGTCGCCGCCGGGAAATCTGCAAGATGTACCGACTCAAAATTTTCCTTCTTCGTAACCGAGTTCAAATTTTGGTACAACTCTTCTGCAATAAACGGAGCGAACGGCGATGTCAATTTTGCAACCGTAACCAAGCACTCGTATAAAGTTTGATATGCCGAGAGTTTGTTTTTATTTATTTCTGATTTCCAAAAACGCCTTCTGCTGCGACGAACATACCAGTTGGAAAGCTGATCGATAGTGAAACTTGAAACCTGACGCGCCGCTTTCGTAACATCGTAATTCTCCATCAGCTCATCATATTCTTTGACAAGCGAATTAAGTTTCGAAATTATCCAGCGGTCTATTTCCGGTCTCTCGTTATACGGAACTGCATGTTCGGAAAAATCAAACTTATCTATGTTAGCGTAGAGCACAAAGAAATTGTACGTGTTCACCAAAGTGCCGAAGAATTTTCTCTGAACTTCAGCCATTCCTTCTTCATCAAACAAAGTTGGCTTCCACGGAGGACTTGTTGTAACCAAGTACCAGCGCGTTGCGTCGGCACCGTACTTATCAAAAAGCTGGAACGGGTCAACTGTGTTGCCGCGCGACTTGGACATTTTCTGTCCGTTCTTGTCGAGGATCAGTTCATTCACAATTAAATTCTTATACGTCACGCTGTCGAACAACATGGTTCCGATCGCGTGCAGAGTGTAGAACCATCCGCGGGTTTGATCGATGCCTTCACAAATAAAATCGCTGGGGTAACTTTCCTTAAACAGTTCTTGATTCTCGAACGGATAGTGAAACTGAGCGAACGGCATTGCGCCGCTATCGAACCAAACATCAATCAGTTCAGGAGTGCGTTTGTAAATTTTTCCGTTTCGTTCAAACTTAACTTCATCAACAAAAGGTTTATGAAGATCAATTTCGCTCGCAGGCAAATTCTTCACAGAAATTTTCTTGCCGTCTCTCTCAACAAATCCTTCTTTCAATTCGTTGATCGATCCGATAACAAACATGTTGCCGTCTTCGTCGAGCCATATCGGCAGCGGCGTTCCCCAATATCTATCACGTGAAAGCGACCAATCTTTATTTTCTTCAAGCCAATTTCCAAAACGGCCTGAACCAACTTCAGGCGGGCACCAATTGATCGTGTTGTTCAACTCGATCATCCGTTTTGCGACATCGGTTGTGCGGATGTACCAGCTATCGCGCGCGTAATAAATCAACGGATTATCGCAGCGCCAGCAGTGCGGGTAAGAGTGAGTATAATCATTACCGGCTCTGAAAATTAATCCGCGTTCCTTCAGATTACGGATTACATCTGGATCAACACCTTTTTCTTCGTGAGTATCAAACTGAATTGTCTTCACAAGTCTTCCGGCAAAGTCTTTCACTTCGTCGGTAAATCTTCCGCTCTTTGTAACCGGCTGAACAAATGGTAAATTAAATTTCTTAGAAACTTCGTAGTCGTCAGCGCCGAAAGCCGGTGCGATGTGAACTACTCCGGAACCGTCTTCAGTGCTGACAAAATCTCCGGGAATGATGTACCACGCTTTTTTATCAACTGGTATGTATGAATAAAGAGGTTCGTATTCTCTGTTCAACAAAGCCGAACCTTTCAACTTTTCCAGCAATTCATATTCTTCTTTGATCACGGAAAGCCGCGCTTCGGAAAGATACATTACGCCGTGTTTTTCCGTTTTGATTTTCACGTAATCAATTTCGGTTCCAACTGCGAGTGCTACGTTTGAAATCAATGTCCAGGGAGTTGTCGTCCAAACAAGAACCGATGCGTCTTCATCTTTCAATTTGAATTTGACATAAACATTCGGATCTTGAACTTCATCGTAACCCAACGCAAGTTCATGCGATGAAAGAGGTGTTTCGCAGTGAGGACATTGCGGAACAATTTTGAATCCTTTGTAGATCAATCCTTTTTTGAAATACTCTGAGAGTGCCCACCAAACCGATTCGATGTACTCGTTCGTGCAAGTGATATACGGATCGTCGAGATTGATCCAATAACCCATGCGTTCGGTAAGTGTGCGCCATCCTTCTTTCATTTCGATGTGATGATAAACCAAATCCTTGGCTTTCTTGTTGAAAGCTGCAACGCCGTATTTTTCAATATCGGATTTTTGCGTAAAGTCTAATTCTTTTTCGAGTGCAATTTCTATCGGAAGTCCGTGAGTGTCCCAGCCCGCTTTACGATGAACTTGAAAACCTTTCATGGTCTTGTAACGGCATACCAAATCTTTCAATGCTCTTGCCATTACGTGATGAATACCGGGACGACCGTTTACTGTTGGCGGTCCCTCATAAAATGTGAATGGTTTTGATTCCGGTCGTAAAGAAACGCTCTTTTCAAATATTTGGTGTTCATTCCAAAATTTTAATATCGATTCTTCGATCTTGGGATAACTTATTTTTTCATCAAATTGTTTGAACATTTCTTTCTCTATAAATGAAATTTTTTATATGAACTGAAATAAATTTTTTCTTCTTGCTCTTATTCTTGCTCTTAATCTTACTCTTTACCTATTCTTCCTCTGCTTCGTAATTCTTAATGAGTTCTCTTTCAGCGGCAATGAATTCTTTCAATCGTCTTTCGATTTGATTTTTTCTTTCCAGCATGTCGTCGGCACGTTTCTGAGATTCAAACAAAAGTTTTTCGGCTTTCAGTTTAGCATCTTCGACAATTATCTGCGCTTCCTTATGCGCGTTTGCCAACTCCCTGCTGCCGTCGTCCGGTTTAACTTTACTTTGAGCGAGACTTTTCTGCAAAATGATCAGTTCGGAAATAGCCATCCCAAAAAATGCCATAGCACCGAGTGTAATGTTCCGAAGGATGTAAAGAATCATATTCTCCACAAGGAGCGCGCTCAATCCGAAGTACTCGCTGAACATCGAAACCAAAAGAACGCTGACAAAAGCGGAAGCAACAATTACTGCAAAAATTACTTTGCCGCCGTGATTATAAGTTAGTGTTTTATTTATCAACCAACCGCAAGCAAATGCAAACACCGAAAGAACAAACCAAACCGAAAAATTTTGGTAGCCGGCTTTGAAAACGTCGGTGCTCAAAAAGTTGGATGCAAAAATAATGACGGCAAGAAGTCCAGGTGTCAGATAGTAAATTTTTTTTCTTTCTATCACAGCTTCTTTATCACCTCTTTCATTATCAATGTCATTTTAGGTTCGGCTTCCATTGCAGTGGCAATAATTTCTTCAACCTTAGCCGGTTTTAGCGAATCGGGAAAACATTCGTCGGTTACAACGCTTATTCCTAAGACTTTCATGCCCATGTGGTTGGCAACAATGTTTTCCGGTATCGTTGACATGCCGACTACATCTGCACCGGTTGCCCGCAAGAATCTGTATTCGGCTCTCGTTTCAAGATTTGGACCGGGCACTGCAACATAAACGCCTTTCTGAACTTTAATTTTATTTTCGAGCGCAATTTCTTCGGCAAGTTTTATCAATTCGAGATTGTATGGTTCACTCATATCGGGGAAACGCGGACCAAGTTCATCTTCATTTTTTCCAATGAGCGGATTATCGCCCAGCAAATTGATATGATCGAGCATTAACATAACATCGCCGCGACGGTAAACCGGATTCATGCCGCCGCACGCATTTGATACAAGCAAAGTTTTGACTCCTAGAAATTTCATTACGCGAACCGGATATGTGATTTGCTGCATCGAGTATCCTTCGTAGTAATGAAACCGGCCTTGCATTGCAACAACATTTTTTCCGTTAATCTTTCCAAAGATCAATTTACCGTGGTGAGATTCAACGGTTGAGAGCGGGAAATGGGGTAAGTCGGCGTAATCAATTTCATGTTCGACGGAAATTTCTTTAACCAAACCGCCGAGACCTGTACCTAAAATAATTCCGGTTTCATAGTCAGCATTTGTTTTTTTTCTGATGACCGAAAGTGTTTCATTAATCATTTCCGAAAGTTCACTCATAAAAGTTTCTCCAAGATGTCGTCCACATTTATTTCACTTTGCTCTTCTTGATTTTCAGATTCCTTCGGCGCTTCTTTTTTCTTCTTCTGAGTGTCGATTGTCTGCATATCAAGTTCAAGCAAGTTGGACTGCGTTTCAATCAATGCCTTGATCCGTGCGATCAAAAGTTTTCTCTCTTCTCGCAGTTGCAACACAGAGTTCCGGATTTGGTTCGCATTCTCTTTTGCTTTTTCAATTGATTGTGCCGATTTCAGTTCCGCCTCTTTCAGCATCAATGCAGTTTGCTTCTTTGCAGAATCAACAACTTTGTTTGTAGATTCGGTGGCGTTCAAAAGCGCTTGCTGAAAATTTTTCTCGATCCGTTTATATTCTTTCAGCTGCTCTTCCAGCTTATCTACATCGGTTTTAAATTTGTCGTTTTCAGATTGAATTCTTTCAAACTCATCCGATAACTTTTCAAGGAAGGCACGAACTTCATCTCTATCGTACCCGCGGACAGTCCGATTGAATTCTTGGTTCTTAATTCCAAACGGAGTGAATTTCATTTTTTTTACCCGCCCTTAATGATAAATTTTTTATGCTTTAATCCGTTCTCCGAAGATTGCTGTTCCTATTCGCAGCATCGTCGCTCCTTCTTCGATTGCAATCTCAAAGTCGTTTGTCATTCCCATCGAAAGCTCTTTGAGTTCAAATCCGGATTCGTACAAAAATTCTTTTGTCTGTCTCAATCTAACAAAACATTTTCGAATTAATTCAAAATTATCCGTATAAGGCGCCATCGTCATCAAACCGACCAATTTGAGATTTGGACTTCGGGAACAGTAATCAGACAATTCCAAAATTTCTTTTTCAGTTTGAAGTCCGTGCTTTGTCGCCTCCGACGAGGTTTTGATTTCTAAAAGAACATTTTGCGTCTTGCCGATCTGCTCTGCCTTGCGATTAATCTCATCGGCAAGTTTTATCGAATCGACGGAATGAATATAATCAGCGTGACCAACAATATATTTTACTTTGTTCGTCTGAAGATGTCCTATGAAATGCCAATTAAAATCACCGGAAATCAGTTCGGATTTTTCTTTAAGCTCATGCGCCTTATTCTCACCAAGGTCTTTCAAACCAGCAACTAAGGCATCCTTTATAATTTCAATTGATTGAGTTTTGCTCACTCCAATCAGCGTAATCTCAGAGCGCTTGCGACCGCATTTTTGGCAGATTTTCGCAATTTTTTCTTCAACTTTATTAAGATTTTCTCGAATCATCACTCAAAAATAAGGGTGAAAATGTATCCGTTTGAGTTGTTAAAGTCAACGAATTACTTTTCAAATATAGTGAAAAAAGGAGTTTGCTTCGAGACAAGTTACTAAGGAAAATTTTGTGAAATGAAGGCGAAACCGTTTAGTTATTTACCTCTGTTGAACAATGAAAGGCATTCTATGCTTTAATTTTACGTTTTATTTTCAGCGATTTTCTTTTGGCTATAAATTCATCTAACGTAATTAAATTCCCTTTTGTTAAATCCATTTCGTTTTCTTTTTTTGCTTCGTCAAAACCTAAAGCACAGTTTAATTCATCAATCTCATCCATCAGTTTCTCATAAATTTTTATATCCAGAATCACGGCTTTTTTTCTGCCTTTAGCATCAATAACATATTTTTTCTTTATCGGTTCTGTCATCTCTTACTCGCTTTCATTTTCTCCAATTATAAGATAAGAATTTTTTTGTTTTATTCCTTTGAGTTTTAGAAGTCTATAAATCCAGCTGTTCGCTATAATAAAAGAGGGGCTCTAGATAAGCCCCTCCGCAATTGCTTTGAGTGTGTTAATGCCTGCTCTTAGATCAACTACATCCAGTAGTTGCGCCGCACGTAGTACATTTTAAACATGTTCCGTTGCGAACCATCGTCATACTTTGGCATTCGGGGCAGATATCGCCGGTATAACCGCGCTCACGTGCCTTCATAACATTCTGATGAAGCGTGATTGCGATTGCTCTCGGTTCTGCTTGTTCATGAGATAATTTTTCAACCAGATCTTTATGGCTATCCAATTCGATCATTTTTTCGCTGACCACTTCTTCACTTTCAAAATCCGGTTCTGCAACGGAATGATGATCGCCGCCGCCTTTTTTCACCAACTCACCTTCTTCAACATGAGCAAGATCGTTTCTTCCCAAGTAGGTCACGGCAAGCTCACGGAAAATATAATCTATAACCGAGGTTGCCATTTTAATTCTGTTATGTCCGGTAAGAACGCCGCTTGGTTCGAATCGCGTAAAAACAAATGCATCTACAAATTCTTCCAACGGAACGCCGTGCTGCAACCCAAGCGAAATAGATATCGCAAAACAGTTGAGCAAACTTCTGAATGCCGCGCCTTCTTTATGCATATCTATAAATACTTCGCCCAACTGCCCGTTATCATATTCGCCCGTTCGGATATAAACCGTTTGACCGTTGATCTTAACTTTTTGAGTGTAGCCTGTTCTTCTATCCGGCAGTCTTCTTCTTTTTGCGATGTAACGATGAATGATCCTCTCGGCAATTTTAACAATGTCGTTTTCTTCTTTCTTTTCAATCAACTCTTCAACTTCTTCCTCGGTCATCGTATTAAGCGGTTGAGAAAGTTTCGATCCGTCTCTGTAAAGCGCATTGGCTTTACATCCGAGTTTCCATGATTGGAGATAAGCATATTTGATGTCGTCAATCGTAGCGTTGTTCGGCAAATTAATAGTTTTAGAAATGGCACCGGAAATAAACGGTTGAGCAGCAGACATCATATAAATATGCGCGTCGGATTTAATGAAACGTGTTCCCTTCTTGCCGCATTTGTTGGCGCAATCGAATACGGGATAATGTTCGTGTTTCAAGAATGGTGCGCCTTCCACGGTCATCGTTCCGCATACGTAATCATTGGCAGAAGCAATCTCTTCTTTTGTAAAACCAAGTTCTGTTAGTACGTCGAAATTGAAATCGTTAATCTGCTCACCAGTAAAATTAAGATTGTGCTTTAGGAATTTTTCTCCCAAAGTGAATTTGTTGAACGCAAAGCTAAGTTCAAATACAGAAGGAAGAATCGTTTCAAGCCTGTTCAGAACTTCATCTGTAAATCCGCGGGCGCGCAATGATTCGTGATTGACATACGGGCATCCGGTTAATGTTCCGGCTCCCTTCGCATATTTCACAATCTCATTACTCTGATCTTGATTGTATCCTAATTTCTTCAGCGCCGGCGGAATTGATTGATTAATAATTTTGAAATAACCGCCGCCTGCTAGTTTCTTAAACTTAACCAATGCAAAGTCTGGTTCTATTCCTGTCGTGTCGCAATCCATCACAAGTCCAATTGTGCCAGTAGGCGCAATAACAGTTACTTGAGCATTTCTAAAACCGAATTGAGAACCCAAATCCAATGCAAGATCAGCATCTTCCTTAGCTGCTTTCAATAAATCAGATGGACAAAATTCCGGGCTTATTCCTACAGGTAACGTTGAAAGTCCTTCGTATTCTTCTTTAGGGACATTGTAAGCTGCTCTACGGTGATTTCGAATAACGCGCAACATGCTTTCAGCATTTTCTTTATACTGAGGGAAAGGTCCAAGTTCTTTTGCCATTTCAGCCGATGTCGCGTACGACTTCATATGCATAATTGCAGTGATTGCGCCGCATATTGCATACGCTTCTTTGCTGTCGTAAGAAATTCCCTGCTGCATTAGTAACGAACCAAGATTTGCATAACCCAGACCGAGCGTTCTAAACTCATAACTTTTCTGTGCAATCTCTTTGCTGGGATACTGCGCCATCAACACGCTTATCTCAAGAACAATAGTCCATAATCTTGTTGCATGACGGAAAGCATCGACGTTGAATTTTTCTTCATCGTCGCTATAGAAACGAACTAGATTTAACGATGCAAGATTACACGCAGTATCATCCAAGAACATGTATTCACTGCAAGGGTTTGAAGCGCGGATTCTTCCATTCGTTGGACACGTGTGCCACTCATTAATTGTAGTATCGAATTGCAAACCGGGATCGGCACTAGCCCATGCGGCATAACTTATATCGTCCCAAAGATTTTTTGCCGGAATTACCTTGTAAGGTTTCGGCGCTCGATTGTCTTTTTCGGCTCTTTTCTTTTCTACGCGCCAATACAAATTCCAATTATCGTCATTCAATACTGCCTGCATAAATTCATTTGTCACGCGCACCGAATTGTTGGAATTTTGTCCAGCAACGGTAGTGTAAGCTTCGGAATTCCAATCGGTATCGTATATAGGAATTTCGATAGATCTGAACCCGAGCTTCGCAAGTTTGATTACTCTATCAATATAATTTTCCGGAACGTTTACTTTCCTAGCTTCAATAATTGCTCTCCGAAGACGAAGATTAGTTTTTTTGTTGAAGCGATCGTTTTCCGGATGTTCATCATAACACGCTTTAATAATATTGTTAAGATGCTGATTCAAAATTTTAGAACCGGTAACAAGCGCTGCAACTTTTTGTTCTTCAATAACTTTCCAATTAATAAATTCATCTATGTCCGGATGATCGATATCGAGAGTTACCATTTTTGCCGCGCGACGTGTTGTGCCGCCGGATTTAATTGCGCCAGCAGCGCGATCACCAATTTTTAGGAAAGACATTAAACCGGACGATTTTCCTCCGCCGCTCAACGGTTCGTTTATTCCGCGAATGTCTGAAAAGTTTGTTCCGGTTCCTGAGCCATATTTAAAAAGCCGAGCTTCGCGAACCCACAAATCCATTATGCCGCCTTCGTTAACAAGATCGTCACTGATAGATTGAATGAAACACGCGTGCGGCTGCGGATGAGTATAAGCATCTTCCGAAGTAGTCAGCTGCCCGCTTTGATAATCAACGTAGTAGTGACCTTGAGCAGGTCCGTTAATTCCGTATGCCCAGTTCAATCCCGTGTTAAACCATTGCGGAGAGTTCGGTGCCGCAAATTGATTTGCCAACATATAAAGATGTTCGTCGTAAAATGCTTTTGCATCTTCTTCGGAATCGAAGTACTTCGCTTTCCATCCCCAATAAGTCCACGTCCCAGCGAGACGATGGAAAACCTGTCGTGCGTCTGTTTCGGATCCGAATCTATCTTTCTCCGGAAGTTCCTCAAGGGTTTTTGCATCTGCAACAGATGATTGCAACCATTTCGGAATTCCTTCTTCTTTGTTTTTCCGAAGTAACTTGGGTACACCCGCCTTACGAAAATATTTTTGAGCAAGAACGTCGGTTGCTACTTGAGACCAATCTTTAGGTATAACAACATCTTCCATCCTGAACACTATTGAGCCATCGGGATTTTTAATTTCCGATACTCTTTTTACGAACTCAATTGATTCAAGCGGATCTTTCCCGGCTGTGGTAAACAGACGATTTATCTTCATCTAAATCTCCAATCTTTTAACAGTTGTAGAAAAACTTTCTATGAATTAAAATGATATCAATAATTTTTTTTGAGGAACGGAATACACATTTTGTCGAAGCTGAAAACAACATAAGTAAAATTATTTTTTTAAGCAATCGGTTGAACGCTTAATCAAAAAATTGTGCAATTGTTTTACTTGGATTCGAATCCAATATAATGAATAAATGTTTCAAGAAAATATTGTTTTTTTATTTAATTTTATTAGTAGGATTTAAATCACATTTCGTTGAGGAATTAATGAAAATTGAACGTTCAGCAGGGATTTTACTTCACCCCACTTCTTTACCAGGCAAATTTGGCATTGGCGATCTTGGCCCTAGTGCTTATCACTTCATAGATTGGATGCATGACGCGGGTCAGTCTCTATGGCAAGTTTTTCCGCTTGGCCCAACTGGATACGGCGATTCGCCATATCAGTGCTTTTCAGCTTTTGCCGGAAATCCTCTTCTTATCAGTCCGGAAGAATTACATAAAGATGGACTGCTAACCGAGAAGGAAATTCATGAAGTACCGCATTGGAATAAACATCACATAGATTTTGGTTCCGCTATCGAATACAAATACGAACTGTTGCATAAAGCGTTTAAACATTTTAAGAAGCTTGATAAAAATATTGAAGAAGAGTGTGGTGATTTTTGCAAAGCTAACGCTTACTGGCTGGATGATTACTCCCTCTTCATGGCGGCAAAACAATACCACGGAGGAGTCCAATGGACGCAGTGGGATCCGTCAATCGCGTTCAGAAAAAAAATTTCCGAATGGAAGAAAAAATTGAAGGACGAAATTGAGTTTCAAAAATTTCTTCAATTCATTTTTAACAAGCAGTGGACAAATGTTCGAGGATACGCTCACAGCAAGAAAATAAAAATTATCGGTGATCTGCCAATTTTTATTGCTTACGACAGCGCCGACCTTTGGGCTAACAAAGAACAATTTACGGTTCGCGAAGACGGAACGTTGGAATTTGTTGCCGGAGTCCCGCCGGATTATTTCAGCGCTACCGGACAACTTTGGGGAAATCCTCTTTATAAATGGAAAGTAATGGAGAAAGATGATTTCCATTGGTGGCGGCAAAGAATTTCTAAGCTGCTCGGTATGGTTGACCTAATCCGTATCGATCACTTCCGCGGTTTCGATGCGTATTGGGAAATTCCCGGCGACGCGACAACTGCGATCAACGGACGCTGGGTAAAAGCTCCCGGAGAAAAATTATTTAACTCAATTAAAAAAGCTTTGGGCGATCTGCCTATCATTGCAGAAGACCTTGGCGTTATTACCGATTCGGTTGTTGAACTGCGCGACAAATTTAATTTCCCGGGAATAAAAATTCTGCAGTTTGGATTAGGAACTGACGGCGACAAAAAATTCTTGCCGCACAATCACGTACAGAATTGTGTTGTGCATACGGGCTCGCATGATAATGAAACGACGCGCGGATTTATTGAATCGGAACGGAAGAAAAACTCGGGCATTTACGAGTGGGCGCAAAAGTATCTTAACTACTACGGCGATAACATGACCTATGAACTGATCCGTACCGCTTATGCGTCGGTTGCAAATATTGTCGTTATACCGATGCAGGATATTTTGAATCTTGGTAACGAATCAAGAATGAATTTGCCGGGCTCACTTGGCGGCAATTGGAATTGGCGCTTCACTTGGGATCAGTTGCACGGCGATCTTACCAAGCATTACAAAGAAATGACCATAATGTTTGAACGCCCGCCTTTGAAGAAAATTGAGAATGCTAAAATTGAAGTTGCTGAGGAATGATGATTTAGATTCGGGATCGCACTAAGTGCGATCCCGAAAGCTAAAATTATTTTGCCAACTCTTTTTCGATCGCTTTAGTTAACTCGTCGCTTTCCGGTGTTACTTTGCTTCTAAACCGAGCAACAATATTTCCGCTTTTATCAATTAAAAACTTTTCGAAGTTCCATTTAATATCTCCGTCTTCAGTAACGGGATTGTTGATAAGCCGAGCATAGAGCGGAGATTTTTCATCACCCAGCACTTTAATCTTATCAAACAGTTTGAACGTTACAAAATATTTGGAACTGCAGAATTCTTTTATCTCTTGGTTTGTTCCCGGCTCCTGATGCCCGAAGTCGTTGCACGGGAAAGCCAAAATTTCAAAACCTTTGTCTTTATATTTTTTGTAAATAGCTTCCAAACCTTTATACTGAGGCGTGTATCCGCATTTACTTGCAACGTTCACAATCAAAAGAACCTTGCCTTTGTAATCGGAAAGTTTCACGTCTTTCCCATCCATATCTTTTACAACTAAGTCTCTTATGTTGTCGCCCATTTTATTTCCTTCAAGATTTTTCGCAAAGTTTGTTAAGCTGAGAGTAATTAAAAACAAAAAGGTTAGAGTTGAAAAAATCTTAATCCTTCCCATTGCGCTGCCTTTCTTTTTTTAGTAAAACGAAATACACGGCAGTAAAGTTCATAAGAAGAGAAACCCGACTTCCAAACGAAATCGGGTCCTTAATTAGAAAAGATTTTTTTTCAACGATTAGTCAGCCATCAGCGCTGCAATTGCTGCCGTGTTCACTATGTCGTCAACACTGCATCCGCGGCTGAGATCAAAAAACGGTTTCTGCAATCCTTGATTGATGGGACCAACAGCTTCAGCTTTACCGAGACGCTGCGCAATTTTGTAACCGATGTTGCCCGAGTTGAGATCGGGGAAAACCAAAACATTAGCCCGTCCGGCAACTTTGCTGCCCGGAGCTTTTTTCTTTCCTACCGAATCAACTATTGCCGCGTCGAACTGCAGTTCGCCGTCAACGCTTAAATCCGAACGTTTTTCCTGAACAAGTTTTGTTGCCTGACGAACCTTGTCAATCAATTCATGTTCGGCGCTGCCTTTGGTGGAAAACGAAAGCATTGCGATGTAAGGTTCTTCACCGGTAAGTTTTTTGTGATTGTCGGCAGTAGCGATCGCAATGTCTGCCAACTGATTCGCATCCGGGTTCGGGTTAACCGCGCAATCGGCAAAACTGTAAACCGTATTGGGAAATACCATCAAGAAAAAACTTGAAAGAATTGAAATACCTTCCTTCAATCCAACACAAAAAATTCCGGCGCGGGTGATATCGGCAGTCGTTGCAACGGAACCGCCAACACTCGCATGAGCCATTCCTTCGCGAACCATCATACCGGCAAAAAAGATGTCCCGCTTAACGGTTTCTTTTGCTTGTTCGATGGTGATGCCTTTGTGTTTCCTGAGATTGTAAAAAATGTTTGTGAAATCGCTGAGCTTTTCCGACTTATCCGGATCAATAATTCGAATACCTTGCAGATCAGCGCCAATCTTTTTTGCATCTACTCTAATTTTTTCTTCATTGCCAATTGTAATTACTGAAGCAACTTTTTCCTTTGTCAAAATTTCCGCAGCACGAAGCACTCGTTCATCATGTGATTCCGGCAGTACCAGCGTTTTTTTTCTTTGAGCAGCTTTTGCTCTAATTTGATTAAGTAATTCAATATCAGACATAATTCATCCATAGTTGTTAAAAATCTGCATACAAATATAAACAATTTGGTTTATTCCGTTTTGGCGTGGCAGAGTAACAAAAAGAATGAATTGAATTTGTCCCTCGAATTAGAAATATTGAAGTAGGATTTGGAAAGAGTTTCGGAAATGACTCTCAGCGCACAGCAAATAAAAAAAATAAAAAACTATTCATTGATTGCCATCTCCTTTCTATTAGTTGCATTCCTCTTCTACCAATTTATAGATATCTTCGCAATGCTTGCCGTGTCGATCTTAATCGCAATGATTTTTAGTCCCGTTGTTGAATTTCTTGAAGAGAGAGGACTGAACCGTTTGCTTTCCGTAATAATTGTCTTTGTGCTCGTGGGATTTCTAACCTTTAGTGGTTTATCATACCTGCTGCCGAAAATTCTTGGACAGTTGGACGCACTAACCAATACTTTAACGCAAGAAAACTTGCAGAACCTTCTTCGCCAATTCGAAAAATCCGTTAAGTCCATCTTCCCTATTTTCAGCTCCGTTGATTTTGTTCAGCGGTTCTCCAACTTGTTTCAGAACATAATTCTTGATTGGGTAAACAATCTGACAAATATTTTTTATCGGATAATTTCTATCGTTGCAATATTGGTGATTGTTCCGTTCATGACTTTCTTCCTTTTGAAGGACAACAAGAGAATTATCTGCGGCTTGATAAATATAATGCCCAACAAATATTTTGAAGTCTCTTATGCAGTTCTCCGAAAGATCGGAATTCAGCTCGGCAGATTTGTACGCGGCTGGATCTTCGATGCATTCCTAGTTGGGCTTCTTAGCGGAATCGGTCTAACGGCATTGGGCATCAATAACGCCGCATCAATTGGGTTCGTTGCCGGTGTAGGACATTTAATTCCATACTTTGGTCCTATCATTGGAGGAATTCCGGCAATAATAATTTCACTTATTCAGTTCGGAAATTTTTCCATGCTGCCAAGCATAGTGCTCATGTTTCTTGGAGTCTATACAATAGATAACGGTTTGATCCAGCCGAATGTTTTTTCTAAGAGTACGGATATGCATCCTCTAATCATTATTATCTTAATTCTGGCCGGAAGTCAAACGGCTGGAGTACTGGGTATGCTGCTGGCTGTTCCGATTGCTACGGTAATAAGAACCGCAGCAAAAGAAATTTATCTCGGTTACAAAAATTATAAGATCATTAAAATCTGAAAGCTCCTCGTGCCGCTGCATCTGTCAATAATTTTGGAACTCACTCTTAATTGAATCTAAAACAAACTTTGAATAGTTTGAGATTAAAAATGGATGTGACAAATGGAAATACAATTTATTGGTGCAGCTCAAACCGTAACCGGATCGATGCATTACATAAAAACCAAGCAAGCAAAATTTCTTCTCGATTGCGGGCTTTATCAAGGTAAACGAAAAGATGCTTACGAAATAAATAAAAATTTCGAATTCTTCGATCCGAAAGAAATAGATTTTGTTGTTCTCTCCCACGCCCATATCGATCACGCGGGCAACTTGCCTTCGCTGGTTAAGAAAGGTTTCACCGGAAAAATCTATACAACGTTTGCCTCGCGCGACCTTTGCGCCATTATGCTTTTGGATACAGCACACATTCAAGAGAAAGATGTTGAGTACGTAAATAAGAAACGTCATAAACAAAAAAAGAATTTGTTTGAACCGCTGTATGTTGAAGATGACGTAAGGCAAACATTAACACAATTCGTAGGCATTAACTACCATCAGGAAACCGAACTGACGCCCGGCATTAGTCTTACTTTTTATGATGCTGGACATATTCTTGGATCGTCGCTGGTTTCCCTTAAGATAAACGAAGAAGGAAGAATTATTAATCTTGCGTTCTCCGGAGACTTGGGAAGACCTAACCTCCCGATCTTGAAAGACCCGGAAAGAATTCCTGATGCAGATTGTTTTATTTGCGAAAGCACTTACGGCGGAAAAACTCACGAGAATCCGCTCAACTCGGAAGATTCGCTTGCGCAGGCAATCGCTAAAGGGGTGTCGAGAAAAGCGAAAATTATTATCCCGGCATTCAGCGTCGGCAGAACTCAAGAAATTGTTTACGCTCTTCATAGAATTTTTGAAAGCGGCAAGGTTCAGAGAATTCCGGTTTATGTCGATAGCCCGCTGGCAGTTAACGCTACGAACGTCTTTCGTGTTCACCCGGAATGTTTCGACAAAGAAACAAGTCGGTTCCTCTTTAAGCATGAAGACCCGTTTGGATTTAACAGGTTGGCTTACTTAACGAACGTGGAAGATTCAAAACATCTCAATGCGGTTGAAGGTCCTTGCGTAATTATTTCAAGTTCGGGCATGTGCGAAGCGGGACGAATCTTACATCATCTTGCCAACAATATTGAAAATCCAAAAAACATGATTCTGATGGTAGGCTATTGTGCTGAAAACACTCTCGGCAGAAAATTGATAGACGGTGAAAAGAAAGTGAACATCCTTGGTGAAGAGTACAATGTAAATTCCGAAGTGATTGTTCTGCAGTCTTTCAGCGCTCATGCAGATGCAAACGAACTTATTGAGTACACGTCAGCGTTCGATAAAAGTAAAATGAAGCAAATCTTTCTTGTGCATGGTGAAATTGATCAGCAAGAAATATACAAAGCTCATCTTGAATCGATCGGATTTAAAAATATTGCGATCCCTAAACGCGGTTATGTGGTTGCGGTATAAGATTGTTGTGGTTGGTCTTGCCGCAATCTTGGTTACAAGCTGTACGCGTGATCAAATTACCCAGCCGATCCCCGGCAATACGTTGCCGGATATTCCAGCTAATCTCCAGGTCTTCGGCGCGCAAGACGGTGCAATCGGAATTGAATGGGATAAAAATACCGACGCAAGCCAAATCACTTACAAAATTTACCGGTCTATTAATAACGCGAACAATTTCAAATATCTTGCATCGACGACCAGCACATATTTCGTTGATGATTCGCTGGAATATGATTCGACTTACTACTACAGAATCAGCGCTGTAAATTCTGCTGGAATGGAAAGCGCGTTATCGGATTATGTTTCGGCAAAACCGATTAACCTTTATCCTCCTCTGCCCCCGACACTTGTGCATATAAACGCGCGCAATTGGACAAACACACCACAAATTTTTATTTCATGGGATCCACCCATTGATACCGATGTAAAAGGTTACAATATTTACAGAAGCACCGCCGACAATTTCGATGCGGATTCTGCCCACCTTGTCGCGTTCACAAAAACTTCTTCTTATACGGACACCAAAAACCTGAGCTTGCTTACGACATACTATTATAAGATTTGTGCGGTTGATAAAGGCAATCTGAAAAGCACGCCGACCTACATTGCGAGCGATCTGATCTTAAATTCTCCGTCGCTCATTTTCCCGGCTGATAATTCTACGCTGACACAACTGACGAAATTCCGTTTTATGGCTGCATCCAAACCGGCAAAGTACAAGCTTGTAATTCAAACCAACATTGTTTACGGGGTGGTACAGGAATTTAATTTTTCATCCGATCAGGTTGATCAAGTGATAACTGTAGATGCGTCCGGTCTGTCACTTGATCCGTTCCGCTCGTATGTTTGGCGCGTTTACACTTACACTTCAAGCGATACAGATCCAAATAGTTTTAGTGA
Organism: Bacteroidota bacterium; assembly: GCA_021820065.1. GTDB lineage: Bacteria > Bacteroidota > Ignavibacteria > Ignavibacteriales > Melioribacteraceae > Fen-1258. Next base: position 57,004 of record JAKAEE010000007.1, read on the forward strand.
TTATTTTTCGTTTACTTATAATCCAAATCAATGAGAATTATTTGAAAGGCGGATTGAAAATATTTTTTTTACTTCTTGCCGCGGTTTCTACCGTCTGTGCTCAGTTGGGAAAAGACAGTCTCACCTTTTCTGCTCACACATTCTCAGACCGGATTCTGCTCAACACGTTCGACAAACAACTGAATACATACAATTTTAATACGACGTTTAGAACTTACTTCACCGGTGAAAAAATTTTCTTTGGCATCCGTGAGAATTTTGGATCAACCGTCATCAACTCAACAACAAAAAATATAAAGGATGAACAATACCTTTGGGCGCTCGGTCAATACAGCATTTCGGAATTCTTCAAACTTGGGCTGCACTTCAACAACAACATTTATTCCGACGACAGAGATTTGGGGATTAACCAAGCTTCGGTGCTAACGTCATCGTTGTTCTTAAAATTCATGCCGCTAAAAAATGTTGAAGTGACGCCGTACGGCGGTGTCTCGCAGAATAACCAGATCGGCGAAAAGGACAACGGTTTTATTTACGGCATGGAAGCTAATATAGATAAATACACAACCGGCGATTTTGATCTTTCTTCGCTCATGAAATTTCAGAACGAAGATATCTCGCCGAGAAAAAATACTTTTCGCTATATCAACTTTGATGTTAACAATACTTTCGAAGAAAATTTTCACAATACTATTTCTGCTTTTTACTCACAACAAAGAAGGGATTTCTATTTCACTGCTGATCCGGTAACCGCGGCAGAGTTTAACATAACAAACAATATTCAGAGCAGAACCGAATCCAGCTATTATTTTCAAGACAGAATTAAATTCTTGCCGGCAAGTTCACCTCTAAGCTTGGATTTCCAAGGCAGAGTTGCTTGGCGCGGCATCGATAGAAACACGCGGTATATTTCTGTAACCAATATCGCAAACTCGAACTACGACACTCACATTGAAGAATTCAGATTGGAGTTCGCATCAGCAGCCGATTACGTGACGGACAATTTTATTCTTGCTCTGCGTTTCTCATATTCCGAACGTGATGAAAAGCATCAGCCGGTAAGATACGACGGATTGAGCAACTTGCTTTATAATGACCGCATTCAGATTGAAGAACAGAAGAACAACAATTCCCAATTGGCAAATATTTCTATACAAAGCAGAATTAATTTATCACGCAGCGATAGAATTACTTTCAGCTTGTTCCACCGCAAGCTGCGTTATGATACGCCCAGCATTTTAAACTTCGACGACCGCGACGAACTTCTCTCCATCGGAAGAATACTTTATGAAAAAGAGTTTACCCGTTTCTTCAAAATATTTTTTAACCTCGAAGGGAACATCAATAAGATAGTTTACATATTTGCCGAAAGAAGTTCTAACAACAATGTTAAGCGGATTGCAAAGTTTGCTTCCGGCGGCGTCTTCACCACGGAAAATTTCACTTCGTCAAACTCGGCAGAAGTCTCTGCCAACTACACTGTTTTTGATTACGAAGAACTTAATCCAAACTTCAGAAGCTATTCGTTCAGACAATTGGTTCTTAGAGATTCGTCATCACTTAAACTGCAGAAGAAGCTGCGGCTTTTCGTTACCGGATATATTAAACTATCGGAACAGGGAGATTTCAAATGGTCCAACTTCACCAGCAACCCGGTAAGATATCTTCAAGAACAATATGCCGAGCCGAAACTTTTCTTCGATGACCGTGACTTAAGTCTTGGAATCGGGATTAGGTATTTTTCTTTATCAACCTATAATGTTCTGAGCGGATCGGAAAAGATTAAAGTCTCGGATTACACAAGCATCGGCCCGCTTTCCGAAATCAGTTACGCCGTGGGTGAAAGAATCATTCTCAAAGTTTACGGCTGGTACGAGTTCATTAAGACAGAAGACAATTCACGAAGAGAAATGGCTAATCTGAGCTTAAAGCTTAGCTACAAGTTTTAAGCTGAGATGTGACAATTACATTTGCACGATTGACGGAGTAGTTATATTTTTCGCACTCATGAAAGCAAATTCTTGACGGAGAAATATTGTCAGAGAAAGTTTACGTAAAGGAAGTACCGACAGATCCGGATTTACTGCCTGAACTAGAAGAATTTATTATAGAGATAGCACAAAAATCCAATCTCAACAAAGATAAGTACAACAGTCTTGCACTATCTTTTTCGGAAGCTGCATCCAATAGTTTTCTTCACGGCAATAAACTCGACAAAAAGAAAAAGATTAAAATCACCGTCAAGGTTAACGAAGAGAAAATAACGCTTATCATTAAAGATGAAGGTAAAGGATTTAACATTAACACTGTTCCTGATCCGACCAAACCGGAAAACATTTTGAAAGACAGCGGTCGCGGAATCCACATCATGCGCTCGTTCCTCGATGAACTCAAATACAACTTCACTCCAACCGGAACCGAAACCATTCTAATTATTTCTCTTAAATAATCCGCAGAAGTTATATAGTCTTTTTAATCTCATCTCTTATAGGAATTTCAAGTCCATTATTCCTATATTTTGATGAAATCTTTACAAAAAATTCTCGGAGATATTTATGGCAAGAAAAAAAATCGCTTTAATCGGTGGCGGTCAGATCGGCGGTGTTCTGGCCCAATTAATTGCACAAAAACAGCTTGGTGATGTAGTTCTTTTTGATATCGTCGAAGACCTACCGCAAGGAAAAACTTTAGACATAGCCGAAGCTTCAAGAGTGGACGGCTTTGATGTTAGCGTTACCGGTACAAACAACTACAAAGATATTGAAGGCGCAGATTTTGTAATCATCACAGCAGGTTTACCGCGCAAACCCGGCATGAGCCGAGACGATCTATTGGTAACGAATGCAAAGATCATGAAAACCGTTGCGGAAAATGTTAAGCAGTACGCGCCTAATTCAACCGTTCTCGTAATTTCCAATCCGCTAGATGCAATGGTTACACTTTGCCAAAAAGTTACCGGATTCCCGCACAACCGTGTGCTTGGACAAGCAGGCGTTTTGGATTCTTCCCGCTTCGCTACTTTTATTGCGTGGGAGCTTGGAGTTTCCGTAAAAGATGTGAACGCGATGGTTATGGGCGGTCACGGCGACACAATGGTTCCGATTGTTCGCTACGCAAATGTAAACGGAATACCGGCGATGGAACTGCTTGAAAGAAAGTATAACGACAAAGCAAAAGCCAAAGAAGTTATGGATGCAATGGTTAACCGCACAAAGATGGCTGGCGGCGAAGTTGTTAAATTATTGAAAACCGGTTCTGCGTTTTATTCCCCAGCTTCTTCAGCAATTGCAATGACCGAAGCAATTTTGTTTGATGAAAAAAGAATTCTTCCTACATGCGCATACCTCAACGGCGAATTTGGAATTAAAGGTTACTACGTTGGCGTTCCGGCAGTTCTAGGCTCAAACGGTGTTGAACGAGTTCTTGAGTTCGCACTTGACGGCGAAGAAAAAGCTGCTCTCGATAATTCCGTTAAAGCAGTTCAAGGTTTAGTTGCTGATATGGAGAGATTGGGATTCTAAATTTCTTTTGTAGGGCGAATTTAAACTCGCCCTGCATTTTTTGACTTTAATGGATTAATTCAATGATAAACGAAAAACCCCGGTGCACGGGGTTTTTTCTACCTACTAAATACTAATTACTAGTTTTCGTACACGCTTATAAACTGGCGGTCGTTTTTCTTTCGTTCAAATTTTACAACGCCGTCAATTGTTGCAAACAACGAATGATCTCCGGCTTTCTTTACATTTTTGCCGGGATGAAAATTTGTTCCCTTCTGTCTAACCAGGATTGAACCGGCTGTAACCTTTTCTCCGCCGAATGCTTTAACTCCCAAATACTGCGGATTGCTGTCTCTACCGTTACGTGACGAACCTTGACCTTTTTTATGTGCCATGCTTTAATCCTCCGTCACTAAGCTATCTTAGTAACTTCAATTCTTGTTAAAAATTGCCGATGACCTCTTTTACGTTTATAAGAGATTATTCTTTTCTTTTTGAAAACAATAACTTTTTCATCTTTAAGATGTTCCAAAACTCTAGCCTGAACCTTCGCGCCTTTGATTGTCGGCGAACCTACTTGGGTTGACTTTTCGTCGCCAAGAAGAAGTACTGATTCAAAAGTAATTTCTGAATTCGGTTCGGCTTGTAAGCGCGGAACGTAATATTTTTCGTTTTCAATCACTTTGAACTGTTGTCCAGCGATGTCAACAACTGCAAACATTTAATCCTCCAAACACTCAATTTTTGAGCCGTAAATATAATAGAAACCTCTAATTCTTGTCAAATAAATGATTTAGGAAAATTTCTCTTTGTTTTTTTTGATTTCGAAAGATTAGAACCGCTACTTTTTCAGCCGGAATGAGAACTCGCTTCCTTTTCCTACTTGGCTGGATATTTCGACTTTTGACGAGTGCGCCTCAATTATATGCTTCACAATTGCTAATCCCAAACCGGTGCCGCCCATCTCGCGCGATCTGTCTTTATCAACACGGTAGAAACGTTCGAAGATTCTATTTTTATCTGCTTCGGAAATGCCGATGCCTGTATCACGAACAAAAATCTTTGCCGAGCATTGTTCATCAGTAACCCCCACTTCAATTGTACCCGCCTCGGTGTACTTGATGGCGTTCATAATCAAATTCGTCATAACTTGTTTGAGGCGCTGCCTATCGCCAAAAAGCTGCAGCGATTTATCGAACGGCACAAGCTTAAGCTCCAACTTTTTGTACTCGGCTTGTGGTGCATAATCATGAACAATGCTTTCAAGAAAATCGTGTACATTGAAATAGCGGAAGCTCATCTGCATTTGCCCCGATTCAATCATAGAAATATCGATCAGGTCGTTCAATAGATTATTGAGGTTAAGCGTGTGCTGATTTGCTTTGTGAAGAAATGTACGATTGACCTTCGCATCGTCGATAGCACCGTCTAACAATGTTTCGATAAAACCTTGGATTGCAAAAATCGGCGTGCGCAGTTCGTGAGAGACATTTCCTAAAAACTCAGTTCTAATTTGTTCTAATTTTTTCATACTGGCGATATCATTCTGCGTTCGTAGAAACATCGATCTAATTTCTTCTTCCAATTCGTTAAGATCATTACCCAATTTTATTTCATCGGCGGAACTCAGTGCGTTAGTTCTAATCCGGTTTATAACTCGAAGAATTCTTTTCACATCGGAGTTGCGTTTATCCCGCGACCAAAGAATTACCAGTAGTATCGAAAAAAACATGATTAGAACAACAGAAGTGAAATCATTGGAATGAATTTGATAGAATAGGACGATGATGATTATCAGGCTAACCAGCGTGATCGATAAAATCGGAATCTTGTTTCTCAAGCTTGCAATATTTTCTTTTAGATCAGTCCACACTTTTGAAACGATACCCCACCCCTTTAATTGTTTCGATCAGATCGGCGTACTCACCAAGTTTTTCACGGATTTTCCTAACGTGTACGTCGATTGTTCTTTCGACAACGTAAATGTCGTCGCCCCAGACATCGCTTAGAATTTTATCTCGGTGAAATACTTTGCCCGGATTCGATGCAAGGTAAGCTAAAATTTCAAATTCCTTTTTCGGAAGAACAACATGATCGCCATCGAGCAGCACTTGGTATTTTTCTCTGTTGATCACCAGCGGCCCGGCAGTGATCTCTTTAGACGCTGCCGCATCGCTTTGCATCGTCTCGCTTTTCCGGAGATTGGATTTAACCCTCGCCACTAATTTTTTCGGTGAAATCGGCTTCTGAATAAAATCATCTGCGCCGATGTTCAATCCGTGAACTTCATCCATTTCAGACGACTTAGCGGTTAAGAAAATTATCGGAACGTTTTTGTATTCGTCCATACTTCTAATTCTAGTGCAGACTTCGTAACCGTCCATCTTCGGCATCATCACGTCAAGAATAACAAGGTCTGGATTCACGTTCATTTTTTCGAGCGCCTCCTTACCGTTATACGCTGTTATAACTTTGAATCCTTCCTGAGTCAAATTGTACTGAAGAAATTCAACGATATCTTTTTCGTCGTCAACAAGAAGAATTTTTGGCTTCATAAGATTAGAAATTTATTTCTTTTTTTGATTGAGCGGATTTATACATTGTTTCCAAGAGCTTCATCAACAGCACAGCGTCGTCTGCGGACGAGATTACGGCATTCGTATCCCGCACTGCGCCGATGAAATGCTTCAATTGATTTTCGTATGACTTCTTAAAAAAGTTCGAAGTATTGGTAACGTTTGCAAGCGTGTAATCAAGCTGAGTTGAATCCAATCTTCGGTAGGCGCGCAACGGATTAAGATGTGCTGTGCCTTTCGTACCGTAAGCCGTTAAGTTGAACGAATCGGCTTCCGAATGTAAAACCCAGCTAACTTCGAAGTTGATAACTTGACCGTTATCTAACCGGACAAAACCAACTGCAGAATCTTCAACATCTTTTGTACTCTGACTATATTTTTGAACCGAGACACTTTTTATTTTCATATCATTCATAATCCAGAGAGCAAGGTCAAGAACAAGAATTCCTAAATCGATAATTACTCCGCCGCCGGAAACGCTTTTGTTGAATATCCACTTCTGTTCGGAGCTTTCTTTTCTCAGCCAGCCGCACCGGATATAAAAAATATCTCCCAGTTCACCGCTGTTCACCAAACTTTTCATCAGCATCGCATCCGGTCTGTAGCGCAAGTTCATTCCAACCATTACTTTTTTCTTGGCTTTCTTTGCAATCGAATTTATTTCCTTTGCCTCAGCCAAATTTCTTGCAATCGGTTTTTCGATCAACAAATCTTTCTTCGCTTTCAGGCATTCCGAAGCGATTTCCAAGTGAGTATTTGTCGGTGTTGCGATTATCACAGCTTCAACATTTTCGTTGGCAAGCAGCTCTCTATAATCGGTGTACTGTTTGGCTATTCCAAACTTATCGCCGATTGTTTTCAATCTGTTCTTGTTGATCTCCGCAACCGCCGAGATTTCAACATTACCCAGCTTTGCAAGAATTGGCAGATGCACAAGTTGTGCCACGCCTCCAAGACCGATTACCGCAATTTTCGTTTTATCCATTAAGCGACCACACCTTGATTCAAATTCTTTTTCAGAAACTTTTTAACTTTTTCCTTTATTCCATCGGGATCGATCTCGAGAATTTTGTGAAGTTCTTCTTGAGTGCCGTGATCAACAAACTTATCCGGCAAACCGATTCGCAGAACATCATTTTTATAATTCTTCTCGCTGAAGTATTCCAGAATACCGGCGCCCATCCCTCCGATGATCGAACTTTCTTCGAGCGTAACAATTTTTTCGAATCGCGACGAAATATTATCCAGCATTTCGGTATCCAACGGTTTTACGAAACGCATGTTTATGATTTCACACCGGATACCTTCAGCGGAAAGTTTTTCATTTGATTTCTTTGCATACTCGACCATATTTCCCACTGCAAGGATTGCAACATCCTGACCGCTGGAAATTTTTTCTGCTTTGCCAATCGAAAGTTGCGTGAACCCATTGTTCAGAGGAACACCTAACGCCGATCCTCGCGGATACCTAATTGCAACCGGTCCATCGGAATAATTAATTGCTGTGAACAGCATATCGCGAAGTTCAGCTTCATCCTTCGGCGACATAACAACCATGTTAGGTATTAACCGCAAATATGTTAGATCGAACGAACCATGATGTGTTGGTCCGTCGGCGCCAACTAACCCGGCACGATCCAAAACAAAAACAACATGTAATTTCTGGAGTGCAACATCATGGATAATTTGATCAAACGCGCGCTGCAAAAATGTTGAGTAGATCGCAACAACCGGAATTATTCCTTGCGTTGCCAAGCCGGCAGCAAAAGTAACGGCATGTTCCTCGGCAATACCTACATCAAAATATCGGTCATGCAGTTCGCTCTGCAAAATATCTAAACCGGTTCCGTCCGGCATTGCCGCAGTAATACCAATCACGTTTGAATTTTCTTTTGCGATTTCAACAAGGGCTTTGCCGAAAATAGTTGTGTAAGCCGGTGAGCCGCCGGATTTTTTCAATGCTTCGCCGGTAACTTTATCAAAAGGTGTTGCCGCGTGCAACCGTTGAAAATGTTCTTCCGCCGGTTTGTAACCTTTGCCTTTTTCACTTGTAGCATGAACAAGTATTGGTCCCTTTAAATCTTTTATCTGTTCAAATATTTTGATTAGCTGCTCAAGGCTGTGTCCGTTTACCGGTCCGAAGTATCTGAAGCCGAGCGCTTCGAACAACATGCCGGGCGTGATGATCGATTTAATTCCCGATTCAATTTTTGCAGTCACCCGTCTTATTCTATCGCCGAAATTATCCAGCTTGCCGGTTAAATCCCAGATCGCACCTTTGAAACGGTTGAACTCCGGATGAGAAATCATTTCGCTGAAGTAATTTGAAATCTGCCAAACGTTCGGCGCGATTGACATGTTGTTGTCGTTCAGTACAACGATCAAATTACTTTTTATCAAACCGGAATTGTTCATTGCTTCATAAGCCATTCCGCCGGTCATTGCGCCGTCGCCGATAACGGCGATAACTTTTTTATCTTCATTTTTAATATCTCTAGCGACAGCCATTCCCAAAGCTGCTGAGATTGATGTTGAAGCGTGCCCGGCGCCGAATGCATCGTATTCGCTCTCGGTTCTTTTTAAGAATCCGCTGATGCCGTTAAGTCTGCGAATTGTTTTTAGCTGATCTCTTCTTCCAGTCAAAATTTTATGAGGATAAGCCTGATGACCGGTATCCCACACCAACAAATCATTCGGTGTGTTGAAAACTTTATGAAGCGCGACAGTCAGCTCAACGGTCCCCAGTCCGCCGCCAAAATGCCCGCCGATTTGCGAGATCACATCAACCATGTATTCTCTGATCTCGGTGCACAAAGTTTTTAAATCAGCCAAAGCAAGTTTTCTAATATCCGCCGGAGAATTTATCTTGAATAAAATTTTATATTTTGAGTCGTCAGGCATGTAATCCATCCTTCAAGCGCTATTCTTTAATCTTCTTTTCCAATTGCTTCTTCAAATCTGTTACCTTCAGCTCGGCATCCTTCAAAGTCGAATAACAAATATTTGCCAAACCGATTCCCTCTTCATAAAGTTTGATCGATTCTTCCAAACCAACTTCACCTTTTTCAAGCAGATCGGAAATCTCTTGCAGCCGATTCAAAGAATCTTCAAAACCTTGTTCTTTCTTCTTGCTCATTTTATTTCTGTCTCTCCATCAAAGAATTTCAATCTGAACGGCTCATCGGCTTTTAACTTTTTGAGTCTGCCGATGTAAGCTTCGTTTTGTTTAACAATTGCGAATCCCCGTTTCAAAATTGAATCGATATTGTAAGATTGAATTTTATGACTCAACAAATTTAACTGATTTTTACTTCCGCTGAGACGATTTTCAAAAATATTTTGGAACCGGTAGAGCAGATTGTCCAACTGTTGCTGCTTATTCCTCACGAAATCTTGCGGCATTCTGAAACCGTAAGATGAAGTAACCATATCAACTTCACTTCGGTAATCGGCAATAATCCCGAACATTTTCTCTGGAAAATAATATGAAAATTCACTTATAAAGGCAAAGAGCTCTTCACTGTTCGGCGTTGCAAGTTCCATCGCTGCCGATGGAGTTGGCGCGCGAAGATCGGCAACAAAATCTGCAATTGTAAAATCGATTTCGTGACCGACACCGCTGATGACCGGAATCTTGGAATTGAAAATAGCGCGCACAACAATTTCTTCATTGAATGCCCACAAATCTTCCAGCGATCCGCCGCCGCGTCCAACTATAATAACATCAATATCATTTTGTTCGTTCAGCAGTTTGATGCTGTTAGCAACATCCTGCGCTGCGCCTTCGCCTTGAACGCGGCATGAAGCGATCACAAGTTCCGCCAATGGATATCTTCTTGCAGCAATACTTTTCATGTCTTGAAATGCCGCGCCATCGATAGCCGTAACGATTCCTATTTTCATCGGAAACTTTGGAATTGGTTTCTTGAACTGTGCATCAAAAAGTCCTTCAGCGGAAAGTTTCTGTTTCAATTTTTCAAACGCGGCTTGAAGCTCTCCGACACCGGCGGGTTTCATCGAGCGCACATCAATCTGGTAACTTCCGCGCGGAGGATAAACCGTAACGCGTCCGCTTACAATTATTTTCATTCCGTCTTGCGGCGTAAAGAAAACGTAACTGTTTAGACCTTTCCACATCGTGCAGCTGATCTGAGCAGAAGAATCTTTCAACGTAAAATACCAATGACCGGAAACATGCGGCTTGAAGTTCGACAACTCGCCGATCACATTTATATCGGAAAAATTTTCTTCGACCGTCTGCTTAATAAGTCCGGTGATCTCACCAACCGTTAGAACCGCTTCAATCATTTTTCTTTTCTGAAGATTAAACAATATTGATGATGTCTGTTGCCAACCCACGCGTTATTTACGCCGAGCGCGATTAATTTTTTATCGTCTTGAAGCCAAACTTTTTCGTCTTTTAACACCCAGCTTTTCTCTTTCCGTTTCGTAAGCGAAACTGCCGTATCGAAAGCTAACGGATACAATGCGCCGTCGCAATAGACATTATTGGTGATGATCGTTAAATATCCGCCCGGCTTTGTTACGTCGTAAACTTGATCAAACACCAAAGCTTGCTGTTCCAAAAAATTTTCGTACGATGATATGTTGCCAAGATCATCCGGATTTACGGAATACCGTGTATCCAAACCTTTTTGTTTTCTATCCTTCTGTCTAATCGAATTTCGTTCAAGCTGATTCCAATACGGCGGCGAAGTAACAGTGTAATCAAATTCTTTTTTATCGAACCCGTTATCGGCGAGCACATTTTTCAGTTGTAACGAATTTCCTTGCAGCGGGCTTGCTAGCTTGGAAAAACCTTTTTGTTTTATCCTTCGATTGGCAGTAGTAAAATATTTCTTAGTTATTTCTACGCCTACAGATTTTCGTTTTAGCGATCCGGCCGCAATTAACGTGCTGCCGGTTCCCATGAACGGATCCAAAATCCAAGCGTCTTTCTTTGTGAAGAATCGAATGAACTCCTCAACGAGAGTTTCGGGAAACTTTGCCGGGTGCAGCAACTCATTTTCTTTTCTTCTCGGCGGACGCAGAATGAACCAGCTCTTCGTAAACTTCAGCCATTCCTTGCCGGTGAGATCATTGAGCTTGTTATTTTTATTTAACCTTCCCCGCTCGCCGAGATCGATATAATTCTTTTTTGTTTTGCTCACGCTCTCTACAAATTAAGTGAAAAGAAATTAGAATACAGTCCGATCGAAAACTCATTGAAATCCGTTCCGCCGGTGACAAACTGAAAATTGTAACGGTACCTCGTGTAAAATGTAAAAACATTTTGAATCTGGAACAAGCCCACCGACAATTCCAAACTCATTCCGTTATAACCTTTGAAATCGGTGAATCCGTCTATTCCGGGAGAAACGTATTTTATTTCCGGCACTTGAAAAATGTGTTTGTACCCGACACGAAAGAAATTTTTCTTTTGCGCCTCGAAAACGTAAGTGTACTCAATTCCCAAGTAACCCATAGGATAATTATATCCGACCGAATAAAACGAGAACAGCGGAATCTCTTTGCTGATTGCCCAGTGGTGTTCTCTTCCAGTAAAAACAAACGCCGGCGACGGCAGACCGAAAATCACACCGCCGAGACAACACATCATAAAAATACTCGGTTGCTCTTCCGGCGTGATCACAACCCCTTTTGGAATTGCAACATCGGTAATATCGGATTTGGTTTCAACGCCGTTTTTACTTTTCACAACTATCTGGTAATGGAATCCGGTTGTGTCTATTTTCAACTTGTTTAGCTCGATCTCGAATTTGTGATTCTCTTCAAACTTTTTGGAAACGTCGTAAGAGGTTTTGCCCAGCACAACTATCTTCGAAACGCAGCTATCACTCGTGAAAAACGATAGAACAAATTTGTTAGGCGCTTCGGGCGTAATGTAAGAATCCACAATCATAATATCGGTAGCGGGCACTTTGCTTGAATCTGTTTGCGCTGAAATTATATTCGCGAAAAGAATGACGGCTAAAAAGATTATAGCGTTGCGCATTTACTATCTAATTTATGAACGCTCCAAAAATAAAACTTTTTTACAACATGAATCGTGCTTTTATTTAAGCATCATTGGCGGGCAGAATAGATTTCACTGCTTTTAATCATTTAACTATATTTGCAAATAATAGATGAACAATTACCTTATAAACTCACGGAACAATATTGAAAATTTTAATTTCCAACGATGACGGGATCAGCTCGCCCGGTTTAAACGCATTAGCAATCGAACTAAAAAAACTAGGCGACGTAACAATCGTGGCGCCTGTAACCGAACAGAGCGCGGTTGGTCACGCAATAACTATGAAATATCCTCTTCGAATAACCGAATTCTACAAGAACGGCGACTTTTTCGGTTACGCGGTTGACGGAACTCCCGCAGACTGCATCAAGATCGGCATTCGAAACATAATGCACGAGCCGCCGGACATAGTTGTATCTGGAATAAATTTGGGATCGAACACCGCGATAAACATTATATACTCCGGTACTGTTTCCGCCGCGCGCGAAGCCGCCATCATGGATGTTCCATCCATCGCTGTTTCCGTTACGAGTCATGAAGCAAAAGATTTCAGCTTTGCCGCAAAGTTTTCTTCCAGACTTGCGCAAATGGTCGCTGAAAATAAAATGCCTGCCGGAACTTTGTTAAACGTAAACATTCCCGATTTACCCGAAGATCAAATTGCCGGAGTGTTACTGACGCAGCAGGGCAAATCAAAATGGGATGACGTTTACGAAGAGCGCAAAGATCCATACGGACAAAAATATTATTGGCTCACCGGAAATCTTGTTCAGCATGATACCACTTTAGAAACCGATCAGTTCGCGATTAGAAAAAATTATGTCTCCGTTACGCCGATTCATTTCGATCTGACCGACTACAAAACTTATGATACGATGAAGAGTTGGCAGCTGGAGAATTTGTTTAAACAAAAGTCGTAAAGGTTGAATGATACCAATTGCAAACTTTAGCGTAATTATTTCTTCGAATCCGTTATTCTATTTCCTTCTATTAATCGCGCTCGCCGGTTTTGCATTCTACGTTTACAAGCATACTATCCCAGTCGTTTCGAAAGGGCTGCGTTACTTTTTGATTGCGCTTCGAGCGGTAATTTTAGGTCTCATCCTTTTCCTACTTTTCGATCCAATGCTGGCTGTAACCAGTAAGTCGGAACTGGAATCGAAAACTTTTGTCTTCATAGATAATTCAAATTCATTAGCGGTGAAGGACAGCGCCAAACGGGTTGAGCAGATAGATAATTTTGTAAATGATCTGCAATCTGCCGGTGGAATTAAAACTAAGATTCTAACGTTCGGACAAAGAATAGACAGCGTTAGAAATCTAAAAAATGATATTCGTCTTAGCGAACACAAAACCGATTTTGCTCAAGTCGTTGATGAAATCAACAAAGAAGGATCGAAAGTAAACGCCGCTGTAATTCTAAGCGATGGAATTATTACAGACGGAATCGATCCGACATATCAAGCGGAAAAACTGCAGTCGCCGATTTTCACAGTTGGTATCGGAGACACCACACAGCGGCGCGACGTTTCCGTATCGGATGTTCGTTACAACCAATACGTCTATGCCGGCAAACCGACTAGCATCGAAGTCTCTGTAAAAAATTTCGGCTTTGCTCAAAAGCCGGAACGTGTTATTTTCTATGAAGAAGGCAAACCGATCGCTTCAAAAGATTTGGTACTCAGCGAAGCCGGCATTGATAAAATTACTTTCGATTACAAACCGAGCGGAAGCGGTGAAAAAAAACTCAGCGTTTTGGCGACGCCTCTCGCTGGCGAATTTACAAATGCGAACAACAGCAAAACTTTTTTTATAAATGTACTTGATACCAAACTGAAAGTTTGTCTGGTTGCCGGAGCGCCGTCTGCGGATTTATCGGCAATCGCAAGCGCGTTATCCATCGACAAAGATTTGGCAATTAAAAAATTGGTGCAGATTGCAAGCGGACGTTTTCTAAACGACACTCCGACTTCTGTGGTTGACAGTGCCGACGTGCTTTTCTTGATCGACTTTCCTGAACAGAACACGCCGCAAAATTTGATAGACAAAATCGCGACATTGATAAATGAAAAATCGAAACCGTTCTTTTTCCTTCTATCAAACGGTGTGAGTACCGGGCGATTGAGAAGTCTGGGAAGCAATCTTCCTTTTTCCTTAGCAAGAGCCGGAAACGATTTCGTTCAAGCTGAACCGGAATTGGTCACACAAGAATTTTCACCATACTTTTCCGGTATTTCAAACCAAAAAGATGTTTGGCAAAACCTTCCGCCGGTAACTCAAATGGCGGCGGAGCTTCAAAGCAAACCGGGAAGCAGCGTTCTCGTCCGGTCAAAAATTAGAAACGTGCTCACCAACAATCCTCTTATACTTTTACGAAGCATCGGAAACCAAAGATCATTTTCCATTCTTGCCGGAGATATCTGGCGGTGGCAGCTGCAATCGGCAGATAAGTACTCATCATTCTTCCCGAACTTTTTGATCGACATTGTTAAGTGGCTCAGTCTTTCTAACCGGCAGAAACAGTTTCAAATTACGACCGATAAAAAAACTTATCTTCAAAATGAAACGGTGAAACTTAAAGCCGAGCTGTACGATCAGACCTTCTCGCCAATTGACACGGCAAAAATAACCGCGCAGATTTTGTTCAACAACGAAAAATATAATCTCGTTTTTTCACCGGACGGGAACGGATTGTACTCCGCCGAATATAACCCGAACAAATTTGGAGATTACACTTTTTCCGGCGAAGCGTCTTTGAACGGAAGTAAAATCAAGAGCGGCACAGGAAGATTCAACGTAAGCGAGTTGAACATCGAAAAAGTTGATACGCGGATGCGCGCCGATTTCTTGCAATTGCTTGCCAACCACAGCAACGGCAGGTACTACGCTATAGATGATTATAAAAATTTGCTGCAGCGGCTCAAAGATTTGAACAAAGAATCCGCAAAAGAAAAAGTAACCAAATCCGAATTTCAGCTTTGGTCTGATGAATGGGTTTTACTGCTGATAATATTTTTGTTCGCTGTAGAATGGTTTGTCAGAAAAAGATCGGGAATGATTTAGAATAACATAGAGGCAGATCAATGAAGTTCATGGAAATGAATTCAACCGACATGGTTAATGTTAAACAAATTGACAACCAGCATATCCGTTTAGCCGATGACCTTAATTTGATTTATGATTCAGTAATGGCTTGCGACAAGAAAAAAACTTTCCAGTTGATGAACCAGTTTATCGAACATCTCGAAGAGCATTTTGCAACCGAGGAGAAGATGATGAAAGAACATCACTTCCCCGGTTACATTTCTCACAAACTTGAACACGATAGATTCTACAATCAAATCCTTAAGACCGCCGAAATGTACGGCAAGGACAAAGAAGCGTTCGGATCGGAACAGTTGAAAAGAATAAAAGTGTGGTTTTTCAATCACCTCGAAATTAACGACAAAAAATGCGGGGAATACTTTGTTGAAAGGGGCGTTTCCTAAAAAGGCGGATAGTTTTATTTCTTTCGCGGATTTTTTTCTTCCGCGGTTCTGTCCATCATGCAGAGTAAAACTTTCACACGACGAGAAATCGGTTTGCGGTTCTTGCTTGTCAAAAATTCAGCGAGCAGACAGCGCACGATTAAAAAACGAGTACGAAAGAAAATTCCGCTCGCAGAATACTATTACCGGTTTCATTTCTCTATTTGTGTTTGAAAAAGATAAAGAACTTCAGCAAGTTATCCATGAACTAAAATACAGCGGCAAGTTTAGTCTTGGAAAATATCTCGGCGAATTAATTGCCGCTGAACTTGGCGCTAAAATCTTTGAATGGAAAATTGATCTGATTGTTCCGGTTCCGCTCCACCACTTGAAACACGCCGAACGCGGTTATAACCAATCCGATTTTATTGCTAAAGGGATTGGTTCATCTCTCAAGATTGCGGTGAAAACAAATCTGCTTAAACGAAACAGATTTACTGAAACCCAAACCGCATTGTCGCTGGATGAACGAAAAGAAAATGTTAAAGATGCGTTTTCTTTGAAAAGGAAGAAGAGAATACCGAATAAAAATATTCTTCTGATTGATGATGTGATAACCACCGGCGCAACAACCGCCGAATGCGGAAGAATATTATTGCAGAACGGGGCTTCCAAAGTTTACATTGCATCCGTAGCAATTGCAGATTGAACCTGTAGGTCGAAACTCTGTTTCGACTATTTCCCGGCGATTCGAAGAATCGTCCAACTATTAAGTTGTAAATCGAACATGTCCCGCTGGCAAGCGGGAACTCCCTTTCGACATTCTCAATATGTAGGTCGGAACTCTGTTCCGACCAAAAGTGAGAACTTTGCTAATCAACAAGAAACTTGCAGTAACTCCATTTCCAATCCTCCCATTTATCAACAAGTTTAGCTTTAACCGGATTGTTCAAAACATATTCTATAATTCTGGATAATTCATCCTCATCTCTAACAACATGATCATAACTCTCATGCTGCCAAAACGCGCCGGAACGGTTTAGGATTTTATTACACTCTACAGCTGTATATTTCTTTAAATCTTGCAATATCTTTGCTACAATGTAGGTCGAAACTCCGTTTCGACCGCTTTTGGGCGGTTCGGAGAATCGCCCAGCATTTATTGGTGCGAATACCATATGCACATGATTCGGCATTAAAGCATATGTAATTAGGTCATAAGATTTACCATCATAATAATGAATTGCTTCTTTTACCTTTTCGGCAACTGCTGTTTGTCTTAACCAGCTTACACTGTTTTTATAGTTGCCTAGAACAGAATCAAACTTTTCAAAATAACTTGTTTGATAGTCCTGATACCGTTCCCTTTTTACTTTTTCATTTTGTATTCCCGAAATTAATTTCAATTGCGCTTCATATTCCGATTTTAATTTCTGTATAACATACAACGGTAACGAACCAGCCAACCTGAATGTTACAAAAAAAGTATTACCGAGCGGTTGATAATGAGGAAGATGCCTTTGATAAAATATTTTTATTTCATCCCCGTGTGTCATAACTATTTTTTTGTAGGTTGTAGTTTACTTCCGCCTCTTCGGGCGATTCAGAGAATCGCCCAACATCTTTATGTAGTCGAACTTGCCCCGCTGCATAGCGGGGATTCCATTTCGTCCACGGGCGATTTGAAAAATCGCCCGACATTTGTACCGTACTTCACAATTTCAATTCGACCAAAGCAATTTAGTGTTTTGCCAGTCTCAGCGCTAAATCACTTTATTATTTGTTTTCTTCAAGGAACGGTTCTTGATTATTTTACACGGCTTCCGTAGCGTTTGCGGATCGAAACTGTAGGCCGAACCTGTCCCGCTGAATAGCATGAAATTTACTTCGACCAAAAAGCTGCTGGTTCCCCGTAGGCAGAACAACATGTTCGACCTACAATTATGTTGCAGATTAGCTTCATTTCAGAGGAATACTTTTGATTTGATTTTGATGTTTGTTTTTCTATTTTTGCATTAGAATTACGACAGAAAACGCCCTGTAAGGTTCCGTCCTTACGGGGTTTTTTCATTTATATACTCTACTTTATTTCTAAGATCATTTACACACGTTATCATTCCTTGTGCTGATTTCTTAATTAATGCAGAATATTTTTCCCTATTAGGAACTATCACAGTCAATAATTTCCCCTTCTCTCTCAAATATTTTATTAAACAATAAAAGTCCCCGTCACCGCTGACGATTACAGCTTTTTCATATTTATTAATGTCGATCATTGCTTGTAATACAAGCTCTGCATCACAATTACCCTTTAATTTACCGTCTTTATTCTTAAACGTTGGTTTGAAAATTAATATATATCCAGCTTCCTGGAGAGAGGTGTAGAGATCATTATTCCCTTCAACGTAACCAATAAAGTAATATGCTTTTGTTACTGAAAATCTCTCCTTCAAATAAATTCTAAATTTCTTCAAATCAATTTTCCATCCGATTTCACGTACACCTAGATTTAGATTTTGACCGTCTATAAATGCATAATTGGTTTATTTCTTTTGCAATTAATCCTCTTTCATTATTAGCAAATCATTTCTTGTTTATTTTGTGCATTCTATTTTCGCCTCCTGTCTTAACGATTCGGAGAATCGCCCAACATTTGTACCGTATTTCACAATTTCAATTCGACCAAAGTAATTTAGTGTTTTACCCGTCTCAGCGCAAAATCACCTTATAATTCGTTTCAATCTTTGTGTGGTTCCTGACTGCCAAGAAAGTTTACGCGGCTTCTGTAGCGTTTGCGGATCGAAACTGTAGGCCGAAATTTATTTCGACCAATAAAAAGTTAAACTGTAGGTCGAACATGTCCCGCGACTTAGCGGGAAGTTTACTTCGACCAAAAAGCTGCTGGTTCCTCGTTGGTCGAACAGTATGTTCGACCTACAAATAAGGTTGAAAAATTATTTTAGATCACGGCACGGCTAAAGTTTACGCGGCTTCTGTAGCATTTGCGGATTAAATAAAGTTACTTAAATCTAGAAAAATAGTGGTCTATTTCTTCTCGCATTTCAATGCCTACCTTCTCAAAACAGTCGAGCAAATCTTCATAAGCACCTTCACCACCAAGAAAATCCCAAAATTCTTTTGCTACCTTTAATTCGTTTTCAAGATCAATCATTCCTCGCATTGTCCATCTGTTATAAGGTTCTGGTTCGTACAGATTATAAGGGATGGCAGGAAAAGTGTTTACCTTTTGCTGAAGGATTATTAAATAATACAACATGCCCATTCAAGAAGGTTATTGCCAAATAATATTAAGGAACTATTTATTTAGAAAGACTTTTTCATCAAAAGCTATAAACCAATATCCACTCTCAATTGTATTAAGTTAAGTTCAGCAGAATATAAATCGCCCAATGAGTTGGAAGAAATAAATTTGTATCTTTTTTCCATTTCGGGGAAAGTAGATAATACTTGAGTAAATCTCTTTTTATCATTCGCAATAACATAAAGCGCAACATTAGAATAATCTAATAATGTAGACATTCTGCCAACGCCGCTCCACACACCAGTCGATAATTCAACTTCAAAGGCATATTCAGGGATATAATTTGATCCTCTCGTTTTGAACCAAACTACATCAATTTGCCTTAATAAATTATAATCGGAAAATTGTAATTCTGGACAATTTTTTAATGTTGCCAATTCATCTAAAGTACGTTCATTGAATTTCTTCGATTTGTTTGGACAAAACGTTTTAAAGCCTCTAATATTTCCAATTTCTAGTAAACGACCTTGCAATATTGAATGAAAACTTTCTTCAACAGTATTTCTTGATTCCTCAGAATATGTAGGAGGAGTTAAAAGTAAATCCCAATTATTGAGATATTCACCACAAGCAAATCGATTATTTTTCCCAGTAAGAACTATATTAGCATCGTTGTCAATATTAATTTTATATTCACCATTACGATCATGACTTATTTGATGAAGATGTTGAAATAACACTTTTGCTGGAATAATAAAAATTCTATCTAAAGAACCACATATAAAAGCTATAAAAGGGTTTTCTAAATTTGAAATTTCTTCTATTGTCAAATAGTTTAATCCGAAGAAATATCTTTTATTTCCAACCGAAGCTGATCTAACTAGGATATTTGATTCACCTATCTTAAATGTTCTTGACCTCAGAACTTGTACTAGTTCAATATCGGAATAAAAAGTTTTTGCTTTTTCAAGAAAGCCAAATGAAAGTCGATCAGAATTTGATAATAGTTTATTCATAACTGATTTCTTCTATTTCAAAGACTTCATTAACAACTGGCTTGATTCTCTTAATCTCAAACTTGTAACGATCTTTTTCTACAGCGGTAGAAACGTCTACACCACCAGCCACAAAAAATTCAACACATTCTTTTGCTTCTTTCCAATTTTCCGCTTGGATTTCAACAATATAATCTCTTGTCAGAGCAACTCGATAATTTTTCATACGAACTCTTTTTTTTAATTATGTTTTAATTTTACGTTAATAATATTTTTTCCCCTTTTCAAGTCCTCATTTGCTTTTGCTTATATTGACTAACATTCGCAAGACATTTATTAACATAATCCCAGCTATTTTTATTGAACTATCAAAAATAATTTGTTCGTAATAGATCCGCCCCTTAGTGGCAAATACAAGTTAAAATAAAAGGCAAACTATATCAAAAGAAATCTTTTGAGAAATAAGAAATCAGAAATAAGGAATCAGTAGGAATAAAAAAGTTGACCGCGTACAGATGAGCGCTGATAGCTGACCGCCGAACGCTGACGGCTGACCGCTAATCGCTAAAACCTAACGGCTGCCCCTTCCCCCTCAAAATCCTCATTTTCTCCCCAAAAACGCACATTTACTCCTTCGGAAACTCTTCTCAACCCTTTGGAAACTCTTCCCAACCCTTTGGAAAGTCTTCTCAAGTCATTGGAAAGTCTTCTCAAGTCATTTGAAAATCGTCATTAGTCATTGGAAAGATTTCTCAAGCCGTTGGAAAGTCTTCCAGAGTCATTTGAAAATCGTCATTAGTCATTGGAAAGATTTCGCAAGCCACTGGAAAGTCTTCTCAAGTCATTTGAAAATAGTCATTAGTCATTGGAAAGATTTCGCAAGCCGCCGGAAAGTCTGTTGAGGTCATTGGAAAGGAGTCATTGCCCTTACATTTTTTCCGGTGCACTAACGCCAAGGATTGATAAGCCGTTTCTAATTACGGTTTGTGTTGCAATGCAAAGTGCGATGCGCGCTTCGGCAAGTTTCTTTTCGCTGCCGATAATTCTGCATTCGGTATAGAAGCGGTGGAACAATGCGGCAAGTTCTTCAAGGTAAGTTGTAATGCGGTGCGCTTCAAAATTTTCCGCGCTGTAAATTATTTCGTTCGGGAACTCGTAAAGTTTTTTTAGAAGACTCTGCTCTTCTTTCGCAACAAGCAGATTCAAATTTTCGGAAGAAGTCACTAGTCCCTCGTCATTGGTCATTCGAAGTATAGATGATATTCTTGCGTGAGCGTATTGAAGATAGAATACGGGATTTTCATCGGACTGTTTCTTCGCCAATTCAATGTCAAAGTTCAAATGGCTGGTTATACTTCTCATGTTGAAGAAGTATCTCACCACGTCGCTGCCAACTTCATCAACCAATTCATCCAGCGTAATGTAGTTTGCTTTACGCGTGGACATTTTTACGACTTCCCCCTTCTGCATTATCGTAACAAACTGATGGATCAAAACTTTTACTTTGCCGTCATCGTATCCCAGCGCTCGCAGACCGGCAAGTACATCCGGGTATGTTGCGTTGTGGTCGGAACCGAATAGATCGATCATCAAATCGTAACCGCGTTCGTACTTTGTGATGTGATACGCAATGTCGGGCAGTCTGTAAGTCGGCTCGCCGGTGGATTTGACAATTACTTTATCCTGTTCGTTGCCGAGTTCGGTGAGTTTGAGCCAAACGGCATCGTCTTTTTCATACGACAAATTTTTCTTTTTGAACTCGTCAAGCAGCGATTTGATCTTTCCATCTTCATACAACGTGTGCTCGTTGTAAAAGTTTTTCATCTTTATACCGATCCGTTCCATCGTTTTAATGATGTCGGCAAAGATTTCTTTTTCGGCGCGCTGCTTAAATATTCCTTCGGGATTTTCGTTAACAAGTTTATCGCCGTTCTCGTTTTTCAGCGCCGCGGCAATTTCTTTAATGTATTCGCCTTGATAATAATCTTCGGGGAAATCTCCGCCTTTGGCGGATTGTCCAAGCAGTTCAAGGTAGCGCAGCTTAACCGAATCGCCGAGCACACGCATTTGGCGACCGGCATCATTGAAATAGTATTCACGGTCAACGGTGTACCCTATCCATTCGAGCATATTTGCAACAGTATCGCCAACCACGGCTCCGCGCCCGTGTCCTACCGTCAAAGGTCCGGTTGGATTTGCAGATACGAATTCGACCATTACTTTTTTTCCGGTGTGAATTGACGCGCGTCCGAAATTTTTTCCCTGCTGAAGAATTTCATTAATAATTTTTGTGTTGTATGACGGATTGAAATAAAAATTTATAAATCCCGGCCCGGCAATTTCGATTTTCTCTATTACGTTTTTGTCAACTTCGAGTCCATCGATAATTTCTTTCGCCACATCGAGCGGTTTCTGTTTCAGCTTTTTCGCAAGGATCATAGCAACGTTGGTAGCGTAATCTCCATGATTTGCTTGAGCGGGAACGGTAAAAACAAGATCAACGTCTTTAAGGTAAGTAAGTTTGTCCTGCGCTTGATTGAAAATATTTATTAAGTACTCTTTCAAAAGTTTCTCCGTGGATGGTTGCGGCTACTATTCGTCGTCCGCGATTTTAATTATTTTGGCGTCGCCCCATAATTTTTCCAGATTATAATAGTTTCTCGCTTCGGCGCGGAAGACATGCACTACCACATCAAAATAATCGAGGATAATCCAGTTCAATGTTTCGTATCCTTCTTTGTGAAAGCACCTGATCCCTTGCTTGTCAAGCTCAACATCCACTTCATCCGCAATCGCTTTAACTTGTTTATCCGCAGCAGCCGAACAGACAACAAAGCAGTCGGCAATTCCGCCGCTGAGCTTCCGGAGATCCAAAATTTTTATGTCGTAACCTTTTTTGGATTTAATTAATTCCGCAATCATCTTTGAAAATTTTAACGGGTCCAATTCAACCTCACTTATATGGTGCCAGATTAAAATAATCTCTGCCTACAACAATCGAAACGTCGAGAAAGTAATCTTTGTTCAACTGTTGAATCACATTTTCGTTTTTAATGCCCAGCGCTTTGGCAACCTTGTACGCGTTCGCCATATTATCCGTTCTGCAAATTACCATGCTCTCATCAAGATCGGACGAGATATAATTGCCGGTCTTCACAACGTCAAAATTATTGGCGCGTAGAAAATCCGTAAACTTATCACCGATTCCGCCGATTCCGCACCCGTTCAAAACTTCCACTTGAATCATATCCGACGCAGCTTGATTTGCGTTTAACGCGCCGGCGTCGTTAGTATGATGCGATAATTTCATGTAGATGGAATAACCCATGTAAATTATTACGACGGTCAAAAGAAAAATCGAAATGTTAAGTAGAAAGTTTACTGTCGAGGATTTTAAACTTGTTGGTCCGGACGATTTTTTCTTCTTAGTTTTAAAATTTTCCAATTGGGCAGTGCGCTCAACTTTTCTGAGTTAATACGGAATGCAATTTAATAAAAAAGAAATCTTAATTCCCGAAGCCGTAATCGT